>NZ_CP150660.1:770438-1094407 GCF_038023995.1 Polaribacter atrinae | reverse complement strand
CTAATTTAGCAAATAAAAACCAAATAGAAAATCCGCAAGGATTTTCGTAAGTAGGCGAGGACCAGCCATTTATTATACACGTTGTTCTACGCAGTTTTTATTCCGTTTGTGTTTATTCGCACGAGTCAAATTCCGCTGTGTTTTTAAAATTCTATTTCTTCTATTTTTTCTTAAAATCTCAAAAAAATTTCGGATTTCATTCCGCAATGTTTTTCCACACGTTTTACCGTTTTGTTATTCAGCTCAAACTTTGGGTTTTCTTGGTTTTCCTCGTTAAAGACGAAACCTGGGAAAATCCTTTTTTCATACAGTTCAGCCGTTAGGTTTAGCGATTCTGCTATTCAGCCGAAACTTTTCGGTTAGCTAAATTTTCGATGCAAAGAACAGGTTTTGGGCGAATCCTAAATTCCGCTTTTTTTCCGCACGTTTTGCAATTCCGCAAGAGTAATTAATTCCGCCGTTTTATTTTCAATTTCAAATTCGGTTTCAAATTCGGTTTCATTTTTTCTTTCTTAAAAATCAAAAAACTTGAATTTAAGTACAATTTTCGTTAATTTGGTCAAATTGCGTAGAACGTTGTTGTGTACTGAAAGTTGCGTTTAAAGTGAACGGCTATTTTCCGAAGGAAAATAGAAGTTTACAGAAATGCAACTGCTTTTAATAAAGTACTAATTTAGCAATTTTTATTACACGGTGTTGGCAGTAGTTTTTATTCTAACAATTCTTTTTCTTTTTTCTCTTTCAATATTTTTAATTTATATTCATATTCTATATCAGTTATTAAATTCATTTTAAGTTCTTTTCGCAATAATTTTCTATTTTCTTTAAACTTACTTTTAATTAGAGCTATTTGTGGGGTCAATTTTTCAACACTTATTTTTTTATTCTGAGTTTTTATAATCTTTGTTTTTTTCTTTGTACTGTTAATTTTTTCAAGTTGCTTCTTTTCATTATTTTTTTTTCGCTTAATATTTTTTTTCCCTTTTGATTTCTTATTTTTCCTTTTTTTAGATATGAATTTTTGATTTGAATTTTCCTTGTTTAAATTCAAGAAAATTATTCCTAATATCCATTGCGCTGGAGGAAATAAGATTAAAATAAATAAAATATTTTTTTGAGTTTTAGATAAGTTTTCAGAATTTATAAAAGTAGCTGTAATTACTAATATAAAAGCTGAAATAATTCCAATAATTATTTTTCCTTCCATTTTAGAATTTATTGGTTCTATTCATTTTTTAATTACAATTACATTTATTATTAAAAATATATTTATGAAATCTTTCCCCATATGTCGTGTTTGGGTCAAATGCTCCAGTTGTAAAAGCTACCCAATTATCAAATGTAACTCCACAAAAAACATATTTTTTAGTTTCATAAGAATTTTTCAATCTTATTTCAGCAGTAATTACAGTAGAATTATTTCTGAAATGATAAGCTTTAACTTTTTTTAACCAAGAAGATTCAGAAAGTTTATATGAACTCACTTCGTCATTTGAATAACTTTCTTCTTTTGCGTATTTAATTAAATCTACACATTTCGTTTTTTGTGAAAAAATATTAAAAGAAACGAATAACATTACAATTAGTATATATTTATTTTTCATATTTAATTTACTTCAACTATTTTCGAATTTCTCCGTTTTTATGGGGATTTAATTACTGCCAACGTTTGCCTATATGGAAAGTAGCGATCATTTTAAGCTATATTTTCTGTAGGCATTCTATTGGCTTTTAAAAATACAGAATTTTTTTAAATAATAACTGATGTAGCTATTTTTTATATAGGCTGTTGTGTTTAGTATTTTCCATAATTATTCCTCTGGATATTCTAGAGCCTACTTCTTCTAATGAATTATTGTGAACTTCTCTTAAAAATATTAAAAAATACGTAGTCTCGAAGACGCTACATAGATTGGTTTTCAATTCAGTTTTTCGCTCTAATATGTTTTATATGCTTTTTATATGGAACGTCTTAGAGTGAAAGAATATTCAAGTTAATTACAAGAGAAGTAGGATCTTACTTGACTTTCTCAAATTTTTTAACTATCTTCAAACTGAAAAACGTTTCAATGTTTTGAGAGTAAACTCTCAACGATTTCAATCGTTCAGTTTGAGTCTTAAAATTCCAAAGTCAAAACCGTTAAACTTCTCCACAAAAAATTCTTGAATATTCGATAAAGTGGGTTGAAAATTCCAAAAGTCTCCGATATTAAATACAACGTTTGCCTATATGGAAAGTAGCGATCATTTTAAGCTATATTTTCTGTAGGCATTCTATTGGCTTTTAAAAATACAGAATTTTTTTAAATAATAACTGATGTAGCTATTTTTTATATAGGCTGTTGTGTTTAGTATTTTCCATAATTATTCCTCTGGATATTCTAGAGCCTACTTCTTCTAATGAATTATTGTGAACTTCTCTTAAAAATATTAAAAAATACGTAGTCTCGAAGACGCTACATAGATTGGTTTTCAATTCAGTTTTTCGCTCTAATATGTTTTATATGCTTTTTATATGGAACGTCTTAGAGTGAAAGAATATTCAAGTTAATTACAAGAGAAGTAGGATCTTACTTGACTTTCTCAAATTTTTTAACTATCTTCAAACTGAAAAACGTTTCAATGTTTTGAGAGTAAACTCTCAACGATTTCAATCGTTCAGTTTGAGTCTTAAAATTCCAAAGTCAAAACCGTTAAACTTCTCCACAAAAAATTCTTGAATATTCGATAAAGTGGGTTGAAAATTCCAAAAGTCTCCGATATTAAATACAACGGTCTTGTGTATGAAACGTAGCGTATAAATGAACGCTAACTTTTCAGATTTAGCACGAGCCGAATTTTTATTTTTTCTATTTATCTTTTAATTTCTAAATATACAAAAATAAAAATTTGGCGGACTTTATAAATAAGCAAAAACCTCTCGGAAAGCCTATAATAGCTATGTTTTATACACGTTGTTGTGTGTAGTGTTTTGCGTTCTGCTTGGTTTTCCTATGTTTGTTATTTAGTTCAAATGTGTGCGTTGGCAAGACATACTCTTTTGCAATTTTGGGCTTGTGTGTTGGCTGTAGCGAATTGCAAATGTGTATGGCTTATGCGTTGGCATTGTTCAGAGTGTTTTCCAATGTTTCCTTAAATTCATTTTCGTTTTCGTTATTGTAAAAAGGAACTCCAGTTATTAAATAATTATCAGAATCGATTTCAATGGTTTTTTTGTCCTCTCTAATTTCTTTTAAAAAGTCCTCTTTCCATTTATCGTGTGCTTTCAAATGATTTCCTTTCGGTTCAATGAAAACTTGATAAGTCAATTCTTTTCCAGCTTTTTGTTTGCAGAATAGCACGAAATCTGGTTCAAATGCTCTACCTAATTTATCAATGATTTTAATTTCTCTTTCATTTCTGATTAAGTAAATATTTTCAAAATTATTTTCCAATTGCTCAAATCTTCTTGCAAACATTTTCACAAATTCTTTTTCTTCACTTGTTCCGTAATTGGCGTTATAAACATACCATTCTGGTTCGCTTACTACGTCAAATTGTCCATCAGCTCTTTCGCTGTCTTTGTAAACTTTAATTTCCTTGTCTTTAAAGACTTCGTGAACATTTTTGTTGATGTATTCAGAGCCTTCATATTCTGTTAAGTTCGATTTTATTTCAGATTCGATGGTTTGCAATAACTTTTGAACTGCTAACAAATAGTCGAAATTAGAAATTTCGTCAAGTCTTGTTTTTGTTCCTCTTAATGTTATCTCTAAACCTCCTAAATATTCTTTACTGTCAATAAAATTTGATAAGGATTTTGTATTTGGGAAATACCTTTCTAAATTTTCAAAATAGTAAAAGGGATTTTGAGTTAATGCGTAGCGAATAATATGCTTTGAAATATCAGAAATTTTTACGTCTCGTTCTTTAATTACTTCGTCATTAGATTTAGGGTTTTCCATTTCAAAGAATACACTACTTTTTTTACCCATTCCAGAAGATAGCGTAAAACTTATATTCCTTTTTGAAACGCCTAAATCCGAAAACGATTTTACATTATCGTAGCTTTTCTCAATTTTCTTATTAAAAATAACTTTGCCAGTTTTATAGAAATCAGTCTTCTTGAATTCTGGCTTTAGAAATAAACTAAGTTGTATTGATTTATCTTCATCTTCATAAATCCCAGATTCTACCAAGGCTTTTTTCAATTCTGAAATGTAACGATTGTCCTCTTTTGTATGGTAATAAAGTTCTTCTAAAACTTTTAAATCGTTAGATAAATCTTCATCATATTTACGTTTGTAAAGGTCTTGTCCTTCTTCTAATTTAAACGGAAAATATCTTGCTCCTCTACCAATTAATTGGGCTTCTGAAAGCGTTGTTTTTCCGATTGTTGTATTAGTTCCACCTGTATTTTGACCTTCGTATAATCTTACAATGTCAAATAAGTTTAAAACGTCCCAACCTTCATTTAATTTTTGAACTGCAAAAACTGCTCTAATTGGGTTGTTTTCATCTTCCAGAGTGTTTAGTTTTATTTGGTTTAGTTCAGCTTCTTTATCATTATTTGCACTTATGCAATTTTCTTCTTTGAAGATTGACTTGATTCGTTTTGCGATGTCATTACTTGACAAATTGATTTTCGCAAAAAAGTCAAATGCTTTTTGAACAATACCAATAGTCGAAGTCTTTTTAATGTTTTCTACCATTTTAGCAGAAAAATCATCAATAAGATTGTGGAAGTTTTCTTTATTTTCTTCTGATTCCTTAATCGTTCTTTTTGCCTTAAAGAGAATTACAGGCTTTAAGTTAATATTGATCGAAGTAGCTATTTCTTGACGATACAAGTTTAAAATTAAGGCTTGAATAATCCGTTCTTGTTCATCATATAACGACCTAATTAAATTTATTTCTTTAGAATACTTATCAATTCTAAACTGTGCTAAATCGTATTTTTGGATAACTTTATCTTGATACTTTTCTACGATTGATTGGGTTTCATAGTCTAAAGTTGCTGTAAACTCTAACAGAATATTATCGTAATTCTGTTTTAGTATTTCCTCAACAGTTCCTTCCCAACTTCCAAATAGTTTTCCGCTTTTTGTTCCAGAACTTAAATGATGAGCTTCGTCAGCAATTAAAGCAATTTTTTTGTCTTTAAAATCTTCATAAGTAACACTATTTTCCTTTGTGTTATTTAAGTCAATATGTAATTGTTGTATGGTTGTAAAATTGATATTTATGTTTTCATTATCAGCTTCCTCAAAATTGTCAACGTCTTTTATTAAAATTTCCTTATTGTCTATTACTATTTTCTCACTAAATAAGTATTTTGATGCTTGAGGATTTAAAAAGTTGTCTTTTGTTTTTGTAATAATATTGTTGCTATTCACAAAAAACAAAAAATTCCGATAGCCTTTTTCATAAAGATATAGCATTAAACCAGCCATAACTAACGTTTTTCCGCTACCAGTTGCCATATTGTAGAGTAGGTGAAAAGGCTTATTTGGTTTTGCATCAAAATCTTCGTTGTAACAAAGCATAAAGCGCTTAAAAGATTCTTCTTGATAAGGTCTTATATCGTATTTGATATTATCCGTAATGTAATTTGGTACTTCCGTTCTTGCAACTTCTCTTTTACCAAATTCTTTGATTAATGTATCATATAAATATGCCATAATTAATCTTTTTTAAGTTGGTAAAAATCTTCTGTAACTTTTTTCTCTGCTTTTGAACAATCGAAATCTTTATCATTAATTGATGAGAGATTTACATATAATTGGTTTTTATCTAACAGTTCTATTAAATGCTTTTTTTGTTGTGCCAATTCCAATTTTTTAAAATCGGCAATATGTTCATCTTGTTTTTGTATATCTACATTGTAATCAAGGAAAGATTTAGCTTTCATTTGCTCCCAAATATCCAATAATGTCTTACTGTTTTTGGCTTCTTCTATTTGGTCTATAAATGTTTGATTGTGCTTTTTGAGTTCTATGTAAGTAAATGAACCCTGTTTATTTTGCTCGATAACTTTTTGAACTCTTTGATTTGTTACACTTTCAATATAGTCCATTTGTTCAATCATAATAAATTTTCGATTCAAACCATCTTCTTTATTCAACTCTAATACAGCGTGTGCTGTCGTACCACTTCCTGCGTGATAATCAAGTATAATATCATTATCGGTAGCCCATAATTCTACAATTCTTTTAAGTAAATCAGTATTTTTTGGATTTTTAAAGACATCTGCACCCATTAATTTTTTAAGTTTAGTAGTTGCGCTTGATGTTAAGAATTTTTCTTCCCACCAAGTTGTTACAGTTTGTCTTGATTTGGCTGCTTTTTCTTTGTAATATTTTTGTTGTAAACCAGTTGCTGTTTTAACAACAAGGCCTTCATTAAACATTCTTTGCATTCTCTCTTTCGAGAATCGCCAATAACCTTCTATTCCTTCAAATTCATAAAAAGGATTGCCTTTTGATGCTCCTCCAGGTCCATCAACTGGTACTAATTTATAATCTCCATTTTTATCAGTTTTATCAAAACCATCTAAATTCTTTTTTATACCAAAAAGAGACTTTTTTGCAAAGACTTTTCTCTCATTTTTTGCGAATAAAAGTATATGGTTATGGTTTGGCGATATTATTTTATCATTTGAAATTGAGCCTCTTGATTTATGGCAAATATCTGCAATGAAGTTTTCTCTTTTAAAAATTTCATCCATAAGAATCTTACAATAGTGAGCTTCATTATCATCAAGACTTACAAAAATAACTCCTTCATCACTCAATAATTCACGAGCAATGATTAAACGGTTTTTCATAAATGTTAACCAAGAAGAATGATTAAACTTATCATTATACCCGAAACTATCACCACCTGTATTATATGGTGGGTCGATATATATCAGTTTTACTTTTCCAGCAAATTCTTTTTTCAGAGAGTGTAAAGCTAAAAGATTATTTCCCTTAATTATTAGGTTATCTGTAATGGTATCTTCTGTTAAACCTCTTTTTTTGTTTAGTTCAGCATCTCTTGTAAAGCCTTTAAATTCGTGTTCGCCATCTTTATCGTAGGTTTTAGCGTTTGTCAACACTTTAGGTTCTAAAAGTTGAGTGATTTCGTCTTGTGCCAAGGTTTCGTTAAAGAAAATTTCTTCTCGTTTATCTTCCTCACGACTTTGTCCACCTTCCAAAATACAATCTTTAAATGGCCAAACTAACGCAACTTCGTTGCGTTGTTTTAGGTATTTTCCGTCAATTGTTAATCCAACTTTGTTTTTGTATTGTGTATAACTGTCGTTTAGGTAGTTTTTCTGTTCCAGAAACTGAACAAATAAATTTTGATTAAAAACCAAAGTGCCTTTTATGTCTAAAAAGAATTTCTCTTTTAGTTCTTTGTCCTCCAGTAAAATGGCAATTAAGTCAACATCATAATTTTGTGCTTTATTAATTACGACCCATTTTTTTAATTCTCCGTTGTCGGAAACAAAGTTGATTTCCTTTTTAAGTTGCTTTTCTAACGCTTCGTATAGTTTCATTTATTGGTCGTTTCTTTCAATTAGTAATTCGCTGACCTGTACATTTAGTATTTCTGCTATTTTGTATAAGTCTTCCAAACTCGGCTGTCTTTTGTTTCTTGCGTACTCGTTGATAGTCGTATAACTTTTATCAGTTTGGTCTGCAAGCCAAGTTTGAGATATTCCTTTATTTTTTAGAACTTCTTTTATTCGGTTCATTTGTAACCTTTTTGGTTATTTAGTCGCAATGTAATAATAATTCGCTGAAATATAGTGAAAATGTTCGTTGTATTCTCGTGTTTGAGCGTTGGCAAGAAACAGCTCTTTTATTTTTTTTGAGGGTTGGATTTTCGCGTTGGCAAAAAAATAAATGTGCTGTTTGTGCGTTGGCTTTTTTAGTTCAAATGTTC
The DNA here is from genome assembly GCF_038023995.1 of Polaribacter atrinae. Taxonomy (NCBI): domain Bacteria; kingdom Pseudomonadati; phylum Bacteroidota; class Flavobacteriia; order Flavobacteriales; family Flavobacteriaceae; genus Polaribacter; species Polaribacter atrinae. Next base: position 1,086,496 of record NZ_CP150660.1, on the reverse strand, counting down.
AATTTTAGCACCATTTTTACATTACACACAACGTTTGTGTATATGGTTTGTTGCGTGTTACAAGCAACTAATTTAGTAAATAATTACGGACCAAGAAAGTCCGCGAGGACTTTCGCAAGTAGGCAAAAAGCCAGCAATAAATTATATACGGTGTTGTGTGTAGTGTTTTTACATTAGAATATGATTCTATTCAGAGTTTGGATTCATATGTCTGTTTTATTTCCACAATTTTAAGAAAAAATGGTTCGATGTCTAATACGATGGACATTATGTTTTTAAAAATTAACTTATATCGTAAGTCTTTTAAGGATAAACATTTGTATCAGTAATGATTTGCATAATCAAAAATAATTATACAATATAAAGCGACACATTGCAATCGACATAGAGCCGAAAAATATTATGATTATTTTGTAAATAAACTCAATTAATCTTGTAACTGTATATTTTCCAACATATCTAAATTAAGCTTACCGTAAAACTCCAAAATTACAACAAAAGAGATTTAGTTATATTTTTTTGTTTTTTTCCTTAAATAACTCCAAAGATATATCAAGCTTGATCCAGATATAAATCCAATTAAACTTGTTGATGTATCTTTTCCAATTATCAAAAAGTATCCACAAAATAAAATTCCCAAAATTCCAACTACAAGTATTAAATCATTTGTTTTCATATTTATATATTTTAAATTATTTTCTTATTTGACGCATAGTAATAAATATTGTTACAAAATTTTGTAATTTAATTTGGATTATATAACTATTAATCAAGAATCATTTCGGTTTTTACATTACACACAACGTTTTTGTATATGGTTTGTTGCGTGTTTCAAGCAACTAATTTAGTAAATAATTTCCGACCAAGAAAGTCCGCGAGGACTTTCGTAAGCAGGCAAAAAGCCAGCAATAAATTATATACGGTGTTGTAAAACGTTTTTTATCCAATTAGTTTGTCTAAATGTCTTTCTACTTTCATTTCTAAACTCACTAACTCTCCTTTGTAAAAAACACTATTTATAATCCACGGAATTGGCATTTTTCGACCATCTTCTTGAGATTTAATGTGATTAATTTCTAAAGGAATATTTTTCTTTTTTACGTATTCTCTTAATAATTCATTTGTGTAAAATTCAGTAAATGGACAAGTATTCGAATAGTATGCTGTAATTCCGTTGTTATTCCTACAATTCCCAGATTTTGCACTTTCCATAAATTTCGGAAATTCAGCGTTAGGATTTGTTTTTAGTCCCCAAAGTTTAAAATAAGGTTTCGCCTCGTCAATAATTTCAAATCCTTGATGTTCGAGAAATTTCGGGTCAGTCATAAAAGGTCTTTTTTTATCGCTCGAAACTGCAATAATTCCGTCCATTCCTTTTGAGTCGGCTAAACATTGTTCCAATAATTTTTTTCCGTTTCCTTTTCCTTTGAATTGTCCAGAAACCCAAAAACAATTAATGACCATAAAATTTTTTCCGATTAATGGAAGCCAAGAATTTTCAATCGGTACATATTCAATAAATACTTTTCCTCGAACGTCAACTTTTTGAAAATTGTAGCCATTTTTAAATTCTTTTTTCAGCCACTCTTTTTTCTTTTCATATCCGTTTTGGCATTTTTTGTCGCTTATTGCACAACAAATATGCTCGTCTTGAATATTCTTATCTGTAAGTTTTAGAATTTCCATTTTTTCGGTTTTCTCAAAAGTAAAATTGATAAGCCATTTTTTCTATGATAATTATCAACTTTTCCAAGTTAGTTCGGATTTTTTTTAAATGTTTTACAACGTGTTTGTGTATGCTTTGTTGCGGAAATTTAGCTAATAATAACTTAAAAAAACCAAACTTTTACGTTTGCGTGGTTTTTCGCAAGAAAAACCATAAAAAGCAATAAAACATACACGGTGTTGCCAAATGCAGTTTTTTTGTTTTCAGCTAATTTTCACTCTTTTTCAAATATAATTTTTTTCGTTCTATTCTGTTTTAAAATTCCGATTTATTTTCCAATTTACCTAGCTTTCTTAAATTCTATTTTTTTGGTCTTGCAAAATTCACGCTTACTGATTCGTTTAAGTTTTCATTCAGCATAATTCTGTTTTCAAAAGTATGCTGAAATTCGCACGCAGAATTTCCGTTTTTGATTTAAAATTCCAACTTTAGGAAGCAAAATTTTTTTCGCGCGAAATACAATTCCCTTAAAAAATTTTTTTCGTTTTAATTCAGCCGTTTTAATTCAGCTTATATTCTAATTTCTTTTTTTAGAAAGTCAAAATAATTCGCTTGTGAGTTTATTCGCACGTAATTTTTGGACTGTTTTTGGCAACGTGTTTGTATATGGTTTGTTGCGTGGTTTAGCACGTAATTTAGCAAATAAAAACCGAATAGAAAATCCGCGAGGATTTTCGTAAGTAGGCTAGAACTAGCAATAAATTATATACGGTGTTGGCATTTCGTTATTTTTTCAATCAATAATTATAATTGCGTCATAAATACTTTCTCCTTTGTCAACTCTATTTAGTTTATTATTTGAAAAATATAGAAAATACTGATCACTACCTTTTCTTACTTTATAAACTTCATAATCTAATTCAATTAATTCAACTATTGGTTTTGTATTTATAGTATTGAATACATTTTTTTTATTCATCCCAATATATAAATCATTTATGTTGATTTTGCTGTAATCTTTTGTCTCTTTACTATATTTGGAGAATGGGTCCTTATTTGTTGTTGAATTATTCGCTTTTTCAATAATATACCTTAATGCGTTTGCAATTTTCTTTGCATTATTATTGTTACCAACTTTCCAAGAAAAAAGAGGAATTGTTGTGTATTCTGGATATGCATAATAGCCCTTTGCACAATCATCTTCATATTTACAATGGATAGAAACTGAAGAGTGTGAACCCTTACTGCTATACATATTGGGTTCACCGATTGAAACCCTCGATATATTACTTAAATGAATTTCGCTACTTTTTTCCCATTGTTTCCTTTTTTTATAACGATGATCTACCCAATCGTATTTTTTTGTAATAAATGTATTATTCTTAAACTCTAATATATATTCTGAATTCGCAATATTATTAATGTATTTAATAGTTTCAGGAATCGAGTAATTTTCCGACAATGAGTTGTTTATTTTAGATTTAATTATTTTCTTTTTATTAAATTTATTTTCATCTATGTAGAATTTTTTAATGCTAAAATCATCAAAATTATATCTTTTAAGATTTAATATTTTAAACCATTCTTCTTCAATTATGTCATCGTCATTATCGGAAGCGGCAAAAAAAGTTGTAGCAATTTTCATCTTTGAACTTAAAAAATTTATACTGACATCGTAAAATGAGTTTCTTGGGAATGAATTAATTTTTATTCCAATAATTTCATATTTTCCTATTTTATTTAATTTAACATTTGTTGTAATAGAATTTCCAAAACCATCATTTGTCCCTATAATTATTATTTGTCCTTTAATTTCTATAGATGTAATTTCTTCATATGTGTTTTTATCATCAGAATTTTGATACCTACTCGATGACGTTTTAAAAATATCACCATCCTCATAGTTAAAGAAATTTTTAGATTCTGACTTCAATTTCCATTTTTTTAGTTCAAAATCATAATAATAAATTGCTATAGATTTTTTTTTTGTTTTTGTATTTTTGATAATTAAAACTAAATCCTCTATTGTATCTCCATTTAAATCACCTTTTTGTAGATTTTTTAATTTATAATTATTGGGGATTAAATTACTTATTTCATAACTTTCTTTTGGGAATATTTGTGTGTGTGTTAAAGTTGGAGTTAATAAAAACAACAAAACTGTTGCTATAAAAATATTATTTTTCATAAGATTATTATTTGTCTTCGGTATTTTTTATTAATGAATGCCAACGTTGTTGTGTATGATTTGTTGCGTGTTTAAAGCACTAAAGTTAGTAAATAAATCACAGATAGAAAGTCCGCGAGGACTTTCGTAAATTGGCTAAAACTAGCAATAAATTATACACGGTGTTAGCAAATGTTTTTTTTCAATCTCTTTTAATTTTCAAATTACTCAATTATGTTCTTTTTTGAAGTTAAATGGTAGAATAGTTTCAAACTGGTAAAATCCTTTTCCTCTTCTCAAAACATTTTCAGTTATATCAAAAATTTCTTTATTTTTTTCAGTAAGCTTCATTAAATTTCCAATTGTCATTTCAAATGCTTCAGTCATATTCACTTTTTTATAACGAAATAATCCTTTTGGAATTCTGATTGGTAAATCATTTTTCATCCAGGAAGGATATTTTTCAATCCTATCGATAATTCCAACTCTACATACATAAGCAATTATTAATATTTCTTCTTTATTTTCTTCTAAATCATAACTTGTTCTAATTTTAGGAGTTACTTCCTCTAACATTTTAAGAACTTTTCCCATAGAAATAGAACATTTATTAAAATCAATTCCACTCATTCTTTTACATTTTTTAAATTCCTATTTAGTTGAATATTTTCATTAAAATGCCCCATATTACTGCTATTACAATTAAACTAATAACTATCCTGACAATTATTTCTATTACTGCTTTCATTTTTATATTTATTGATGTTTTTAGCCTTTTTCAATTACTATAGTCATAGAACTTAAAATTTGTTCAAATTCGTCTTCATCCCAATCAAATATAGAATCAAAATTATTGTCCTTAAGAATTTCAAGAATTAAATTATCTATAAAAAGATCAATTGAAAAGTCAGAATAGTTGGTTCCATTTTGATATTTATTCTGTTTTTCTTTAATACTTTTCTTTAGGTTTTTTCCAAGATAAATTGTTTTTTTTAGTTCTTCTAAAGCTTCTCGTGAATTATTTTTCAAATTATTATTAAAAATATTTGGTACTTCTTTTTTAAATAATTCAAGTAAAAACATTTTTAGATTTTCATCATTTTCGATTTGCATACTGATTTTTTTTAAATATTTGCTAACGGTCGAGTATATGAAAAGTAGCGCTGATTTGCACGCTATCCATTCGGTTGAACTCAAGCCGAATTTTTAAATTTTTCTATTTATTTTTCTTTTCTCAAATAGCCAAATTTAAAAATTTGGCGACCTCGAAAAAATGCCCGAACCTTTGTGTTAGCAACTGCTCGCGCTATTTTTTATATACATTGTTAGCAAATGTTTTTATTCCGCTCTGTCTTTAAAATGACCTATAATTCTATCGTTAATTTTCGAGATTTCACTCAAAATATATTTCTGATTCTCATTTATAGCTTTCATTTTTTCAACCTGAACAGCATTAATTTGCTTGACTTTTTCTACTTTGTCATATTCTGTGTTTGCGAGTTGTCCGAGCATTTTATTCGTGTCTGTAATATTTTGTTGTAAGTAGTTGAAAATGATTAAGCCTATATTTATACAAATAATTGTAGTTGTTAATTTTGAATTTTCAATGTTTGGGTCAAGGTTCAGCCAAACAATTATTACAATCGGTAAAATATAATACGCAAGGATTAAAATTCCTTGATAATCTTTCTCGGTCTTAAAAATAAATCCGAAAAACAGTTTAGTTAAAACTGCAATTATTGTCAGGATTATTTTATTAAAATAGGGGTCTGCCCAAAATTCTTCCATTAGTCCTTTATTTTACGTTCAAATCTTCTTTTTGTTCGACCGAAAGCTGTTGATTCCCATTCTGAATCGAATCCGTTCCAAAATACTCTTATTTTCACACTACCGTCACGATAAATTAAAAAAGTCATATCGTCGTATTTGAAAAACATATTGTTGTTATCCGAATCAGCGGATAAATATTTCGATTCATTATCAATGTAACTATCTAATTTTGATAGTATTTCTAATGCTTTATTTTCAGGAAGATTTTTAAAAGCGTATGCTTGATAAACCACACCTGCTTTATTCCATCGACTGCCATAAAAACCCAAAACAAGACCACTCAAATTCTTTTCTTCACAGCCGTAAACTAATGATGTCAATTCGCCCGATGAAGCAGCTGCTAAAGGGTCAATATCGAATTTAATTAATGCATTTTCTACACCGATTACTTCTGTCATCACGTAATCTTTGGCTTTGTAAAGTGCTTGGTCTTTACTAAATTCTTTCGCAAAATACAATCCAGTACTTTCCGAAATTTGGGAAAATGATATTGATGAAATTAAAAGACTTACAATTAGTAATTTTATGTTCATAGGTTGGTTTTAAATATTTGCTAACGTATTTGTATAAGGATAGTGCGGTTTTGTGCAAGGCTAATTTTCCGAAGGAAAATGAGACTTGGCAAAAATGCACAAACTCTTGATTAAGCACTAAACTACGCATTATTTTTATACGGTGTTAGCTGTAGTTTTTATCTTATTCTGTATTTTAATCTCTTTCTCAATTTTCAGTAGTTCTTTTTATGGTGAATAAATTGTTACTGCTTTTCCGTTATTTTCAAAAGGGTTATATCCAGATTCAAGAATTCTAATTAGATGGTGTTTCAATTCATCAGCGAAAATCAGTCGTTCAGTTTTATTCTTAATTCTATTTATTCCACCTTTAACTCTAAATCGTTTGAATTCATCTTGTTTTTTTTCCTTTGCGTAATAAACTATTTCCCAACTTTGATTTATGTTAAGTGATTTTGGTCTTAATTCAACTCCTTTAAATATTATTGAAGATTTTAAATTATTTTTCTGATGTTTTTTTGTTGATACCAGTCTCTTTTTTATTTCCGCACTAATTTCATTTCTGCTTTCGAGATTTTCCAAAAACGTTTTTATTGAATTTACATCATAAATAGATAGTTCAAACCATTCTCCTCTTATATGTTTGTTTATAAAAGTATTTTGAACATAATTTTCAATTAAATGAAAATCTTTAAAATATTTCTTAAAAATAATTTTCATTTCAAAAGGAGTAGCTGTGTTCAATTCTTTCAACCTACTTTCTACATTATTAGATATTCCAATTTTATAAAATTTTGTATTTATAATTCTTATTACGTAGACAAACTTTCTTTTCATTTCTTTTTTCAGGAGATTTCGGGTAAATTACAGCTAACGTTGTTGTATAAGATTAGTTGCGTATTTTAAGCACTAAAGTTAGCAAATAAATCACAGATAGAAAGTCCGCGAGGACTTTCGTAAATTGGCTAAAACCAGCAATTAATTTTATACGGTGTTGGCAAATCGTTTTATTCGTCTTCTAATAGTTTTAAGTTATATACTGCTTGAATATCTTCTTTACGAATATAAAATTGAAAATAAACTTTTCCTTCTTTGGTTCTTTTTTTATACAATTCTAATTTAAGTTCATTTCCTTCATCATCTACACAATAAAAATAAAATTCATCTTGTACTTCTTCATTATATTTGACTATATCAAAGACTAATGTTTTATTCGCAAATATTTTAATTCTATCTTTTTTTCCATCTATGATTATTAGAGAAGAATTATCCCTCCAGTCATCCCAATCTTGCCAAATTAAATCAAGATTATCATCAAGTTCTTTTACTTTAGTGGAAAGACTAAAAGCTTTAAATTTTAATACTTGAGAGTTTAATTGAAGCTGAAATAATGTTGTAATTATTCCAAATATTAAAAAATATTTATGTTTTTTACTCATTTTTAAACATTTCATCATCGTCATTCAAATTAATTCCTAATTTTTTAAAGATATTCAAAAAAGCATTCTTGAACTGTTTTATTTTTTCTTTGTTAACATTCAAATTAAAGTCAATATAAATTTTTCCGTTTTTGTAATTTTTCCTAGTTTCTGGTTTTTCATTAAAATTAGAATCTAAAAAATAAGTAGAATAAGAAATATCTTTTGATAAGTTATAATGTAATTGAACAGAGTTCCAGCCATTACTTCCATATTTTAATTTTATAGTTTTGATGTTTTTTGGATCAATTTCCTCAACACTTCTCCAAGAGTCTCCTCTAAATGAAATAAATAAAAGTTTCTTTTTCTCGTAATCATAGTCTACAGCTTCTCTTCCATTTGAATTTCTTGCAATCCAATCAAAAGTTTCATCTAAACTTTGAGAGCATAAACTATTTGTCCCTAAAGTTATAATCAGTATTAATGTAATTTTTCTCATACGTATTTTTTTGGTTAATGTTTGCCAACGTTGTTGTATAAGGAAAGTTGCGGTTTTGTCAGCGAGGAATTTCCGAAGGAAATTCAGAAGTTGATAAAAATGCAACTGCCTTTAATTAAGCACTAATTTAGCAATTTTTTTTATACGGTGTTGGCTACAGTTTTTTGTCCGCCATAATTTTATATTCATATTTATTTCCAAATAACCAACTCCATTTTCTCCTGTAATATGGATCTTTCATTTTAATTACTCTTTTTCCTTTTTCAGTTATTGGATATATTCTTTTCTCGTCTATTTCAAATATTCTTGTACTCAATTTTTTCGGCACTTTAGAAATACTATCTTTTATACTCATACTTGTCGGTTTCCACATCCAAATATAAAAATCAAAAGTCAGTTTGTTTTTTTCTATTTTATATTCTCCATATTCACTCCAACTCAAATCATATTCATTAGTCCATTTAAAAGTTTTGTCAGGATACAATTCAAAAGATTCTAAAAGAAAAGTTTCTCTTAAATGACCTTTCAATCTAATCGTATCTTGTCCGAAAGATTTTCCGATATTAAAAATCAAAATCAGAGTAAAAATGTTCAATATTTTCTTCATTTCGCTCAAATTGTAGCCAACGTTAAGTATATGAAAAGTAGGCGATTTGGAAGCAAGAAACTTTCGATTAAGCACAAAGTTTGATACGAGCCAAAAAGCTTGAATTTAGCACATATTCGCCTATTTTTTATATACATTGTTACCTGCTGGCTTTATTCCGTTCTGCTGATGGCGTTGGCGGTTTAAGCTCTTTTATTTTTTTGTGCGTTGGCTTTAGCGTTGGCAAAAAATAAATGTGCTTGAACCTTGCGTTTGCTAATCCGCTATTGCTTTCGGGTTAATATTATATTTTTTAAACAAGAAATCATTTCTATCTTCTAATGATTCGGTTTCTAGTAAATAATTCTTTTCATTTTCATTCAAATTGCAAATCCCAAAATCCTTAACGTAATTCTTGGCTAATGCAAAATAATTACCTGAATATGGTTTGCTCGTTTTTTTAATATAGTACCAAAACAGTTTAGATTCCAAAATTCTTTTTAGAACTTTCAATTCTCTTTCAGAATCAAAGTAAATAGCATATCCTGCATAAAGTAATAAGTCATCTTGGTCGGTATATACGAAGTAAGGCTGTCCAGCCATATAAGGAAATAGTAACTTTTTGCCCAAATCATTCAATGCTTGAGTTCTTCCAAATTCAAACCATTTATATTTTGCGTTTTTCCCTTTATCTCTGTTTAACAGTTGAACTTTGTTCCCTTCTAAGTACTTATATGCGTTAGGAAAATTTGTCTTAAAGTAATCCTCCTCAAATGCAATTTTCTTATTTGATTTATAGTCAAAAAGATTGGCTTGAGCATTTTCTTGATAGTATGGAAAAATTATTTGTTCTTTTAATGTCGGAATTTCGGATTCAGTTTTAAGCCTGTTCGGTTTTATTACATCTCTACAAATTCCTTTTTCTATTTTATGTAGTTTTCCATTCTGATGATAGAAATAATTTTCATCTTCATTGACTGGCTTAAATATGAAAACATCATTGCTTAAAGTTGCTAAGCCATTTCTTATTGGAAATTTGTCGCCTAATGGAATCCCAATACTTTCAATTTTATTTATATTTTCTAATACGTCAGGTTTATTTAAAATCCAACCTTTTTTTGTGTTTAATAGCTTGTAATTGATACGCGTAAAATTGGCTATTTTTTTATTCAGAAAATCTTTAGCTGTTATTTTCTGATATTTAACTTCATTAGATTTTTCCTTTGCGATAAACACAATACAGGTATAAGTTGACTTGTTTGCAAAAATTTGTGAACTACCAAAATCCAGAATTTTTAAATCAAATAGATTCGTTTTAAAGTACTCTCTAAGATTTCTAGCATTAACACTTCTCTTGAAAGTGTTGACAGTTATATAACCAAGTATTCCACTTGGTTTTAGATATTTAAGCCCTATTTCAAAAAACGGAATATATAAATCTGGATTGCCAGTTTTTGTAACTTCCCAATTTGATAAAAGTGATTTAGTTTCTTCGCTTAAATTTTTAGCTCGTACATAAGGAGGATTGCCAATAACTATATCGAAACCTTTGAATTGATTTATTTGATTATTCCAATCGAAATTTAAGGCATTCCCGACTAACAAATTAAATTCAAATTCCTTTTCATCTTCTCCGTTTGTGATTGCTAAAAGGGAAAGTAAAATTTTTGCTCTTGTAATTGTATAATCGGAGATGTCAAGACCGTAAATATTTTGTTTAAAAATATCAAAATAACTCCTGTTTGTTTTTTGCTTTATTTCTTGGGCTACAGTATATAAAAAAGCTCCAGTTCCGCAAGCAATGTCCGACACTTTAATAGTTGGTAAATTTGAATCTTTTATTTTGCAAAGTGTCTCTTTAACTATGTAGTCTTTTATATAATTTGGTGTGTAAACAGCTCCATTTACTGAAATATCTTTTGAAGGAATACTCGTTTCGAATAAGTGAATAACATCTTCAAAATCGAATTTTCCGTTCTTAAATTCTATTAATTTGATAAATGTACTAATGGTTTTTACATCATTACCTTCAATGCAAGAAAGGATTAATTTATTGTTCTTTACTGAAATTTTGTTGAATTGAAGATAGGAACCAACAATAAGCTTATTGACAATTAATAAATCATCAGAAAGTTCATTTAGAAAGTTAGATATGTCTTTACTAATCATAATCTATTAAGTATTTCTAGGCGGTTAATATTTCTTCCTCTTTCATTGAAAAAGGAAATTTGGTCAACATTTAAATCATAAAGTTGATAAACTTTGCTGTCAAGATTTGTCCAACATTCACTTAAAGTTGCTTTTAAAACTGTCTTTTGTCGTGGAGAAGAATGCTTGTATTGCTCTTGTGTTTGCTGAATAGTTTGTGCTAAAACTGAAATCTCAGTTACTAATCCGATATTCGAATTGAAATTTTCCTTTGGAAAAGGTAACGGTTCGATAAATTGTTTATTGAATTTAAAATAACCGCCAGATTGAGGATTGGCAACAGGTCTAGCTAAAACAGAGAAGATTGTAGAATTAATTATTCCAGCAACAGCAAATAAATTTATATCTGATTTATCTGGAAGGTCAATAAAATACATATTGGCATTATCACAATAATTAAGTGGATTTTTTGTGATGGTTGCATAAGTGTCATTGGATGTCATTGGTAAAAGAACCTTGTCAAAGGTTCTTTCGTGACTATTTTCTCTTGTGTAGAGATGCCAATTATCATCAGGTTTAGTTTGTACTTTATCTTTTATTAATGTTTCTTGTCTTTTTAAATATGCACCAACCAAAGGATAACGATTTTCATATTCGTCAAATGGAATTTGAATTTTTTCTCCATCAATGATATCATATGGAAAAATCACATATGTATGAGTTGTATCATCACGGAATGGATAAAAACCTTCGTTAGTTATTAGTGGTCGACACGCATCAATTTCTAATGTGATATTTTCTTCTAAATGTGTATTACCAGATAAAGTTCCTTTAGCGTTTAGAGAGCTAACATTTATATGGTACGCTCTATTCCATAAAGCTTGAATTCCACCTCTTACTTTTGCAAAATCTCCAAACCTACTATGGTTTTTTAGTAAATCTATATTAATAGCTAAAACTTCTGCGTCTTCAATTTGCCATAAATCTGAACTCAAATCAATAGATTGAATTTGAGTAAAGTTTTGATTTTCTCTCTCCACTTCAGGAATAGAATTTAACTCAAAAGGTAACTCAGAAACATCAGATGAAGCATTGTAGCAATTTATTACATCTGGCTTACTTTTATCTAAAATCATTAAGGCAACATAAGTGATTCTACCTTTAAAAATTTTTGTTGAATTGAAATTTATAACTTGAGATAAAAAATTGTTTGAGCCGATAAATTCTCTAACATCATAGCCGTAATTGGTTTTAAAAAACCTCTTTTGAATAATCAAACCAATCTTACCTTTTTCATTAAGAATTGAAACTCCTTTTTCAATGAATGCAACAGATAAGTCTATTTTGTCTTTTTTTGTGGTAGTATAGTTTTCCTTTATGTACTTGTGCATAAAAGGATATTCTAGATTATAATTTTTGACTTCAACATAAGGAGGATTACCAACTATGTAATCAAAACCACCTTTACTACTGAATATTTCAGAAAACCCGTTTAAGCTATTGTAGTCAAAAGCATTTGTTCTGAAAAGCTGTTCTTGATCAGAATTTATTTGTGGATATTTCGTGGTTATATCTGTTGAAACGAGCGTATTTCCACATTTGATGTTGTTACCAACATTGTTTAGAATTTGATTACCAAAAATTCCAATTTCTTGATAATTTTCATAGAACTCAGAACTATCTACAACCTTAAGAGACAAAGACATTCTAGCAACTTCAACCGCTTCTGGATCAATGTCAACACCAAAAATACATTTTGAGATTAGGTGTCTTTTTCCAGCAATCGTTAATGTGGTTAAATCTGAATTTTGGAAAAAGAAATGACTAAATTCCTGAGATGGGTTTTCTTTGTAGAAATTGATGAATACATCTTGTAAATAATCAAAAGTTTCAATTAGAAAAATTCCGCTACCACAAGCAAAGTCTAAGATTTTTGTATCAGAAACACTTTCAAGGCCTCTTTCAATTAAATCTTCTTTTATAATAGTTCTTTTAAGTAAATCTTGAACTAAATATTGAGGCGTACTAATTGCACCATTTGTTTTGATGTATTCTAGTTTTAGTTTTTCGGATACTTCTCCATCTTCAATTATTAGTTTTTTAGACAAGAAAATTTCATAAATATCACTCAATAATTTTGTTGGAATTACCTCAAATCTATATGGAGAGGGATAATAGAGTAAATCTATCAATTCCATAATGACATCATTGTCAATTTCTAGTTCTTGGATTGTATTAATTCTATCGAAAAGTGGTCCGTCATAGTGTTCATAAAAATCATTGTAGGATGAGTTTTTGAACTCTGACCAAAAGCCATTTTCTTTAAATGTTAGTAACAAACCTTCACGTTCAATCCTGCGTGCTTCGCATATTCGAATGAAAATTATTCTATTTATTATTACCTGAGTTAGATAAGCTAATAACTCTGTGTTATTGTTAATTACTGCGTTATTGTTTTCTACAATATTTTTAGCAAGAGATAACCTGAAATTAGAGAGTTGCTCAGCAAAGACTATATCGGGAGATAATTTTTGAACACTTCCTACATTTTTAAGCGTGTCTGAATATAGTTTTTCTAGTGTACCATTTAAGATGTTAGATTTTAGAAGATGTTTTTCTAAAACATCAAAATTTTCAATGTAATTATCTAATTTTAAATACGTTCTACCAAGATTTGCTGATTGTGATTGATTAGGAATATAAGTACAATCGTAGATTGCAAATTCCTCAAAGTTTGTTAAAAATGAACAAGGTGCTAAAATTGACCAACCATAAGATTTAATTTGAAAAGCGGAAGCGTTACTCGTTTCGATATTAACTGAAACTGCTTTAGCATCAAGAAAAGTAAGTTTTTGATTCCCTATTTTAAAAGTGTAATCTGGTCGAGTAGAGGTTGAATCAATTTCTTGTAATCTTTTCTTTTCTTCTCGTGACAATACTTTTTCTTGCAGTATTTGGGACGTGTCCATAACGTTCCAATCAAAAATTGCAAGCAATTCATTTATCCAAGCTCTAATCGTTTCCTCAGAACTTAAGTCTAAACGCCCTTCTCTTTTGAAGACTTGGTATCTTTCTACCAATTCGGTTAATTGTTGTTTCCTTTGAGACATTTATAATTTAAGTTTTCCTTGTTCTACGTTATGTTCTCTATAGTATTTTACTTTTTCTTCCGCAACATTTAGAACCTCAGTAGAGCAATTGGTTTGGTATATTTTTTTAGCGAAGAGTTCACTAAAGAACTCAGTTTTTAATTTTTCAATATCAAGTTCAAAAACCGAGGCTAACAACTCAAGTCTTTTTTCATCAAAATCTCTTTTTCCATTTTCGATTTTGCTAAGATTTGCAGAATCTAAATCAAGTTTCGCTCCTAATTGAGTTAATGTAAAACCTTTTTTAGTTCTTAAATTTCTTATGTACTCTCCAAAATATTGTTTCATTTGACTTGAATATTTAGACTTGTCATTGATTGACAAATATAATAAACATTTTGAGATTCAGCCATACTAAATTTGATTTTCATTTCGGTTGGGTGCTGGCGGGGAAGGGCAAGCTCTTTTATTTTTTTGTGGGTTGGCTTTTAGCGTTGGCAAAAAATAAATGTGCTTGACCGTGCGGTGGTTTTTTCAGCTTGCAGGTAACGTTTAGTATAAGAAACGTAGGGCGGTTAAAAAGCACTTTCTTATCGGTTTATTACTTAGCGAAATATAAATATTTTGCTTTTATTTTTTCTACTATAAATGCCAAAATTTATATTTAGCGGACTTTGTTAATATGCAAAGAACTTTCGGATAAGCACAAACGCCCTATGTTTTTTATACATTGTTGGCAACTGGCTTTTATTCAATCGTTCTGTGTATATTCAATTTCATTAATTTTCTTTGTAATAATTGCACTAAATCATCTGTATTTCTAAACGCTAAAATGTCTTCCCTATTTATTACTAAGATTCTGATATTATCCCTAATTAAAGCGTTTAAAATTTCACTATGAGCATTACTTGTTCCGTCTCTTGCTCCTGTAATTCCATTTAAAGAAATCAAAATTCCCATAGTAGCAAATCTGTCTTGCAGTTTTCTTATTAGCCAACCTACTTGAGCACTACTGACTGGAGTTCCTGTGTTCTTGCATTCAGTTATGATAGCATAATCCAAAAAATATAAATCAGAATTTCTAGTATCATTATTGAAAACTACATCAAGTTCGTGAGCTCTTACACCATCTAAAACGTTGGAATCGTAGTGAGTTACTTTTGGAACTTTACAGAAAATATAACGAACAAGTTCTTCTAATTTTGCTCCCTTAACATAAGTATTAGGTGCATTGTCAGATTCTCTTAATAATCGCGATATTTTTGGTTGAGAATATATAGCCATTATTCGAGTCCGTGTGCTATTTTGTTTCTTTGATTTAACATCAAAGTCTCAAATGAAGTTTCTATTAGTTCATTAACGAAGTCTTCTAAATCGTAACTAAATATTAATGGAGAAAGGGAAGATTTGATTTTATGCCTTTTATTTTCTCTATCGAGATAGAGCAGAACACCAACTTTGGCATCAGAAATCTCAATATACTTTCTAATTTGATTTTCTGCGTTTTCAAGTCTAGCTCTATTTAAACGACCATATTTAAGCTCAAAAATTATAGGGTTCCCTAATATTTTACCTAAATTATCACTCCACAAAGCGAAATCAATTCCTTTGTCTTTATTTGTGTTATTTTCAACATAGTTTAGTTTTAGAATGTTGAAAACTTTAGCGGTAATATCTTCCATTTTAAATCCATTTCTAGCTGAATTCCCTCCGTTTTTATCACCACTTGTATAGTTTCGTAAATCTTGAATTTCTGAAAGAATATCTCTTAATTGACTTTTAGTATCACTATGATATTCTATTGACTTTTTTATTTTATCTTTTTGTTTTGAATAATATGGTTTTGTTTTTTTCTTTATATCTAAAAGTAATTTTGAAATTGAGTTTCTAGTAAATTCAAAATCATTTACATCAGTCCTTATGAACAATTTGTTTTGAATGTAAAAAGGGATTTTTAAATCTTTGTCAAGTAGAATGAAGTGCTGTTTTCCAAGACCTTCACAAACCCCCATTTCATATATTACGTTTGGATTATTGTCAGTAATTATAAATATAGCGAAGTCAGCTTCCTTGATTTTCCTTTTTAAGATTTGTTGTATTGAATCTCCAACAGAAAAGTCATATAAGTCAAAAGTTTGCACACTATTTTCGGCAAGAATATTCTTGATATGTGATGTGTCAACATTGTGTGACGAAGAGATGAAACATTTCAAATTTTTATCCATTTAGTTTTTTTGCTTGTTGCCAACGTTTAGTATAAGAATAGTAAGGGATTAAAATGCACTGGCTTTCGGTTTAGCACTTAGCAAAATTTTTAATTTTTACCTTTAAAAAAGATACACGCAAAATTGAAAATTTTGCGGACTTCATTAAATGCACTAAACTTTGAATTAAGCACTAAAACCCTTATTATTTTTATACATTGTTGTAAGGCGTTTTATTCAGTCGATTACTAAGTCTTCAACTCTGACTTTATCATCTTTGAATATTATTTTACAACTAAATTTACTTCTTATCATTGCTCCAAAACCATTTTGACTGTCAACCCAAGAGTTAATTCGATATTCTTCATTTCCTAATTCTGTTATGTGGTCAGCCTTTTCAAAAAGTCCTGGAAATTCAGCTGTTGAAGGTGACTTTAAACGTTGTTTAACAAAATCTTCTGCATAATTATATGCCAACATTTTATTTGTATCTGCTGAAGAAGAACTGTTGTCGTCATCTGAACCAAATGCAAGGAATATAAAAGCAAAGATTGCTAAAATACTAGAAATGTGTAGTAACTGTTTTTTCATAATTGTTTATTTTAAATTTACTGATTATATATATACTTGATAAGCCACCAAAAACGTAGAAGATTATATCAACCTTGTCAAATGTCCCGTTTATAATAGAGAAGAGTTGTCCAAATTCTGAAAGTACACCAATTCCCATTGGAAATAATAAATAGAACACATTTTCTTTTTCAATTTTCTTGTTCCATATGATAAACAAAAGTGAGGTAAAGGAAAATACCCAAAGAAAATCAGGTAGATTATAAATTATCCAATTTGGTAACTCAACATTTGAAAAATAATCTCTAATTATACTGACTTCATTTGATAAATTAATTTTCTCAAACCAATCAAACATTTTGAGAGATTTTGAGCGAGAAACAATATAAATCAGTCCACCAATAAATATTGGAAGAAGAACGTATGTCATTATGTTACTTATTCGTTTCATTTTTCTAATGCCTTACAACGGTCTTGTGTATGAAACGTAGCGTATAAATAGTCGCTAACTTTTCGGATTTAGCACAAGCCGAATTTTTTATTTTTATGTTTAATTTTCTTTTATAAATATAACCAAATAAAAAATTTGGCGTACTTTGTAAATATACAGAAACCTCTCGGAAAGCCTATAATAGCTATGTTTTATACACGTTGTTGTAAGTAGTGCTTTTCACGTTCTGCTTGGTTTTCCGATGTTTGTTATTTAGTTCAAATGTGAGCTTTGGCAAGACATACTCTTTTGCAATTTTTGGCTTGTGTGTTGGCTGAAGCGAATTGCGAATGTGTATGGCTTTGTGCGCTGGCTATTTTTCAACTATAATTTCTCGTATTAAACTTTCTATTTTCTTATTGCTGAATTGTGTTTTGAATTTAATTTTTACTGTATCTCCAAAAAACTTTTCTGCGTGTTTTATTTTTTGTCTTTCTTCTTTATCTAACTTTTCTTCATCTTTACCTTTAGTCTCTACAACAAAGTACAACTTTTTCGATTTGTCTTCATAATTTAATACATAAGCAAAGTCAGGCGAATAACTTTTTCCGCCAGCAACAGGAATCTTTATTGAGTTTTTTGGGATTTTAGAGAAGACAATAACTTCTGATAAATTAGTTTCAATATTCTGTTTTTCTAATTCAGAATCGTAAAATAATTCATCAAGTAAATATTGGTCAGCTACTTTCTTATCAGAATACATTACTCCAACATCAGATGCAGAAATTTCTTTTAATACATTTCCTTTTTCGTCAGTAAATTTAGTTGGATGAATTTCGTTGCTTACTTTTTGATATTCAATTCCAAATTTATCTATTGCGTTAAACATCAAATAATTCTCAAATTTTTGTTTAATAATACGAACTGTGGCAATATTTAGAAATTTGTTTATGTCGATATTAGAATCAATAAATGAACTGTTTAAAGTCTTTATATTGATGTTTAATGTTTTTGCTAATTCCTTCAAGAAACTACTGTATTTCATTGTAGAAATTGGCGTTATCTCATTTCCATAGATTTCTTGTTCTTCTTTAACTCCAACAACGTTGTCAGTTATTTCAATTTGTGCTGTTCTTTCTTTTATACCTTCAATAGTGAAATTACTGTTTTGCTCATTCAAGAAATTTATAAAAAGTGATTTGAATTTGTCTTCTTTTTCAAACTTGTATTCTAAAATTACCTTTTCATTTAATTTCTCCCAAAGTTCTTTTAATTCGGTGTATTTTTCTGTTCGTATACTAACTTGTTTTTTCTTATCTGTAGATTTTCTAACTTTATTAGAGCCAACACCTTGAAATATTTTAGGATAGTTATGTTTAATAAAGTCAAAACCGCCTTCTTTGAATTTATTAGACCTTGTTACAACATTATTTTCGTCTAATATTTCAAATAAATCATCTTCTGTGGTTTCGTATAATTCGCAAATTTTCTTAACGATATCGTCTGATAATTTTTCTGGAATATCCTCTATTGAAATTGCACCAGATTTCTCATTTATTTCATTTACTAATTTATCTACAAAATCACTTTCTGTAAAATCTACAAAGTAGTTTAGATAAAACTGTTCGTCTTTAACTCGGTTTCCGTATTCATTTACTGGAAGCCTTAAACCTCTACCAACTTCTTGCAGTTTAGAAATATCGCTACCACTACTTCTTAATTTACAAATCTGAAAAACATTAGGATTATCCCAACCTTCTCGTAAAGTCCATTTTGAAAAAATAAAACGTCTTGGATTATCCAAATCAAGCATTGCTTGTTTGTCGTGCAATATTTCGTTTATTTCTTTTTCAATCGCTTCATCTTTCTCTGAATTATCTTTTGAAAAATATCCTGCGTGAGTGAGACTTATATCTTTTAAAGTTTTTTCAAGATATGCTTTGTAAAACTTGTTCTTTTCAGTTTTAAGTAAGGTTTTTACTTCTGCTTTTATCAAACTTTCAATAGTAGTTCTTAAATAACCATCTTCATTTCTGTACTCTTCTATGTTGTCAATAAAGAATAGTGTAATTGGTTTAATTTTTACACTTCTTGTAAGTAATTGTTTCTCATTTTCAAAGTGGCTTTTTATTGCTTTTTGAATCATTACTTCTTGCAGTTTTTCTGCATAAGAATAAGGGTTTAATTTATCGCCTTTTGATAATTCAATTCCATTAGATAAAACAACTTTGCTTTTGTTTAAACTTTCTACATACAAGTCTTCCATTGCAGAATGCACTCTTTGTAAACTTTCTTTTTTAGTAAGTTTAAATGTCTTTTTACTCTTGTCTTCCAATAATTCAAAAGTAGCTTCTTTTCCATCTGTATTATTGAGTTTTACAATAGCATTTTTTCCGCTTTCAAACTCTGTAATATGACCTATTACACCTTTTACTAAATTACGATTGAAAGAATCGACCGCAGTTAATGTGTAAACTAAATTTTCATATTCTTTAAATGTTGCACCATAACGCAAAATAAATTGCGGTTTCATTTTTTGAATATTCTCCCAAGTTTTATTGGCTTTCGAAAACTTATGAGGTTCATCTATTATTAGAAAAGGATTAACTGCCGAAATTGCTTTAAAAGGAACTATATGTTTGTCAAATATTCCTTTGTCAAAACTCTTTCGCATTGTTTCAGAGTTTACCATTCCTGCATTGATAACCATTACTTGAATGCTGTTTTTTTCGTAAACTCCTGCGTTAACAAAACTGTTTACAGCAGGTGGCATAAACGATTTTTTGTTTTTACCTCCTTTTTTACTTTCTACGATATGTAATTTAATGGTTCTACCATATTGCTCTTTAAAATGTGCTCTTGCACTATCACTTTTTAAAAAATCGACTGTTCCAGCTTTAATAGAAAGTGTAGGAACAATAACAATAAATTTAAAAAGACCGTAATTTTTATTGAGTTCAAAAATGGTTTTGGTGTAAGTATAGGTTTTTCCTGTTCCTGTTTCCATCATAATATCTATGATGTTACTGTTTAGATTTACCTTTCCTTCAATATTATTTACCTTTTGTAATTCTATTATGTTTTTAGGATAGGTATTATTGCCATCATAAATTTTTAAGACTGGATTAAGAAATTGTTTGTCAACACCTTTTGGGTTTTCTATTTCTAAATTATCAAAAACAGTAACCGTACTTTTTACCGCTTGCGATTGATGCTGTAGATTTTTTTCAAAATTAAATCCTTTCATATTAATAGCGTGTTATAAAGTCAATATCAATACTTTTTTTGTTTGCATAAGACTTAATATTTTCGCTTATTTCACGCAAATTTTTACTTTCAAAATGATAACCAAATGCAATGATTGTAGTTGGGTTAAAATTTTTATCAATATCTATTTTTTCTAATAATACTTTCAAGTTTGTGGTTGTAAAACCTTTATCCATTAAATATAAATTCTCATAACTATAATATCCTGTATAGCCATTTAAGTCAGTTTCTTGTATTGTTTCAGTAAGTGAAATACCATCATAGGTTTTCCAAGTAACTAATAGTGCTTTTATGTCTTCTTTGGTTAGTTTACTTTCATCAAACAAAGTGGTTTGTTTTTCAAGTTCTTCTGATTCAAAATTATAATCTTCCCATATTGGCATTGTTTCAAATACTTTGAAACCTAAATCTTGATTTGAGAAGTCTTCACCTTCTCGTTCTCCTTGTATTTTTTTACTTGCTCTTATCAACCTTTCTTTTGTAATTTCAAAAATGGTAGGTATTTCTACTTTTAACTCATTTTTCACGAAATCGTAAGCTGTTTGATTACTTTTTTGGTCAATTAGTTCGGGTAATTGTGCTAAAATAAATTTGCGATTTCCAGCATCTTCTGCGTTGAGTTGCATTACTGAATCTCCTGTTGTTCCTGAGCCTGCAAAAAAGTCTAAGATTAATTCATTTTCATTGACTAAAAAATTTATTAAATATTTTATTAGACTGACAGGTTTTGGAAAGTCAAAAACTTTGCTACCAAATAATTCTTCTAATTCCTTAGAAGAAGTTTCGTTTGTGTCAATCTCTGCATTAGTTTTGTCTAATAAAGGGAAGATTATATTGTCTCTAATATAATTAGTTGGGGTTTTATAGCTCTCATCTTCGAATCGTTGGAAACGAATTGAAAACTTGTTTGATTTGATAATAAAGGTTGTCCCTTTACTTATTTCATTATCTAAAAAACTTTGTTGCCATTTAAATCTACCTTCTATGTTTAAATCCTCAGAGCTTTTACCTTCAATAATTTCAATATCATTAAGAAGATTTATTCTGTGATATTGTCCAGAATTATAAATACCATCATCAATTTTAAAAATAATTTTATCCTTAGGTATTTTTAAAACTCCAATATTATTTCCTTCATTTAAAAGAGGTTGGTCTCCACCAGATAAATCTTCTCCGTAATATTTAAAATTATTTTTGTTTTTTTCATAGCATAAAATATATTCAACAGTTTTACGTGACTTTTTAGATAATGAGGCTGGTGTTGATGTTTTATTCCAAGTAAAAATTTCTACAAAATTTTCTTCTCCAAATATTTCATCTAATAACAATTTTAATTGTGCTAATTCATTGTCATCAATAGAAACAAATATAGCACCATCATCTTTTAGAAGTTGTTTGGCAATATAAAGTCTTGGGTACATAAACGTTAACCAAGCAGAATGTGAGTTACTTTTACTTTGGGTAAAATCTAAAATTCGTTTGGCTCGTTCTTCATTTACTCCTGCTAATTCTTGTAGTTCATCTATAGTGAATTTTCTGTCGTCTGCATATACAAAACCATCACTACCTGTGTTGTAGGGTGGGTCTATGTATATCATTTTTATTTTTTCGTAATAAGCATTTGATAAGTGCTTTAGCACTTCCAAATTGTCGCCTTTTATGAGTAAGTTTTCAGAGTTTTTATTTTCTTCTTTTTGGTTAAACTTTTCATCTTCTTGTAATAGAGTAGTAGTTTCGTCTGTTGCCAATAAACGAGCGTAAGATTTACCGAGCCAATCCATTCCGTAACTTTCTTTTGAAAAGTTGATTTCGTTTTTTGAAAGTTGGATTTTGAATTTTTCAAAGTCAAATTCTCCTTTTTTGTCAAAACAGCTTGGGAAGTTTTGTTTTAGTATTTCCAAATCCTTATTTGGTGGTTGTATGTTGCCTGTTATTTTTTGTTCTTTACTCATCTTATTTCCCAATCTTATTTTCGCTATCTACTAACAAGTCTTTTGCGTTGACTTGTAGTATTTCTGCTATTTTGTATAAGTCTTCTAAACTCGGTTGTCTTTTGTTTCTTGCGTATTCATTAATGGTCGGATAACTTTTGTCCATTTTTTCAGCAAGCCAAGTTTGACTAATTCCTTTGTCTTTTAAAACTTCTTTTATTCGGTTCATTTTAAACCTTTTTATAATTCGGCAGAAAGATAGCAAAAATTCATTGTTAAATAATGAAAATGTTCATTGTATTATCAGAAGTTTAGCGTTGGGAAAAGGCAAGCTCTTTTTATTTTTTGAGGCACGAGAAAAATGAAATGTGCTTGACTGTGCGGTTGGTTTTTTAATTCAGATGTTGATGTTTAGCACGTTTTTCCGCATTACTTACAACGTGATTGTGTAAGGAAAGTTGCGATTATCAAGCAGTAAATTTAGTAAATATTTACCAAACTTCCACGTTTGCAATTATTTTCGCAAGCAAGCTAAAAGTAGCAATTTTCTTTACACGCTGTTGGCTACAGTACAATCTTTCTTAATTTCTCTAATTTTCTTAAATTTCAGATATTTTTTATAATTCATATTTCACAAAGTCTATAAAATCATTTCATCTTTAAATCTTTTTCCATTCAGATTTTCCATAAAGTCTGTAAAATCATTTCATCTTTAAATCTTTTTCCATTCAGATTTTCCGACAATGTTAATTCAATCTTTTTTCATAAAACTCATTTGCTTAAAAACTAAAAATTTTTCGAGCGTTCAGATTTTCCGTCAAAGTCTGTAAAATCTTTTCATCTTTAAATCTTTTTTCCATTCAGATTTTCCGACAATGTCAATTCAATCTTTTTTTCTTAAAAACTCATTTATTTAAAAAACAAAAATTTTTCGAGCTTTCAGATTTTCCGTCAAAGTCTGTAAAATCTTTTAATCATTTCATCTTTAAATCCTACATTTAAAATCTATCAATCATTCGGTTTTAAAATTCAAAAAATTTCTTTAAATCACACATTTTCAACGTTCTGATGAGGTATTGTTGCCAACGTTGTTGTATATGGTTTGTTGCGTGTTTCAAGCAACTAATTTAGTAAATAATTACCGACCAAGAAAGTCCGCGAGGACTTTCGTAAGTAGGCGATAAGGTAGCAATAAATTATATACGGTGTTAGCAAATGTTATTATTCTTTTCTAATAATAAAGTTTAATTTTTTATCAGTCTTTGGGTTTTTCCAAACCCCCTCAATTGTATTATTATTTTGTATACCATTAAAAATTCCAGTAGTGTTGTTGTTAGAATCTTTTTCTTCAATTGTAATATTTTTGCCACAATAATACCCTTTTAAGATCAATTTATTTGATTCACCACTCTTATTATAATAATAGTATCCTTCAATTAAAGAGTTATCAGTATTGCAATTATATTCACCATAGAATTTGATTTTCATTGTAATAGGATAGGTTTTTATTTCACCTTTATATTCAATAAATTCAATCTCTTTTTGATTTTCGTTTATTTTTTTCTCTACTACTTTTTTATCTTTAGTAGAACCAAAATTAAGATTTCTTTTTTTTCCTTGTAGCTCTTTTTTCTCTGCATCTTTAGAGGTTATAACATATGACATATTCCAACCCAATTGAGTTCCTAACATTTCAATTCTTTCTAAATCATATTGATGTAAAAAGTCTTGTTTTACATATTGTGATTTTTTTCTTGAGTCATCCCATTGAGTAATGTTGTAGTTAAGCATAGCATCTCGAACCCAATTTTTTCGTTTTTTTAACATTGCGTCAAAAACAGAACCTGCAACGCTTGTTGAACCCATAAAACTATTACCACTATTAAATTCAATTTTTTCAACAATTGAGTTTGATACATAAAGTTTTAAATTCCCTTCAAGTTTATTTATTGTTGTTTTTTCTTTATTAATATAAATATCAAAAAAATTATCTTGTTCTTTATCAAGTTTGTAATCTTGATGTTGAGTAATATTATCTCCAATTTGAATTGAATTTAAAGTTATAAACTCTTTGTCAATTTTTGGTTCACTTATTTCTTCTTTCGTTACTGTCTTATCCTTATTTTTAGTTTTACTGTCTGTATTACATTTCGTTTTTAACATTGCTAAAGAAACAGCGTTGTCAAATTCTTTTTTTGAGTCTTCATCTTTGTATTTATCTCCGAATGACTGTTCTAATTCGGCAATATCAAATATAAGCATATTTCTTTTGTTGTACGCATTCATATCTCCAGTAGCCATTTTTTTATCAAGTTCATTTGCTTGACACATTAATTCGGCAAATTTGCTAGAATCAGCTTCTAAAGAATTACTGCAACTATATAGCAATAAGAAGGTTAAAACTAGACTTAATGTTAATTTTACATTTTTTTTCATAACTTAATTTTTGTTGGGTATTTTTTTTAATATTTGCTAACTCGTTATATTAAATCAAATATATTGATTATTGGTTTAAATATTCGGGATAATAAAAGTTTTTACTTTTTATTATCATGATTGTTTAGAATTAATATTCAAAAAAAAAAGTACTAAAGTTTTATCGAAAACAGTACTTTTTTAAGTAAGATATTCATTCTTTATTTTAAGCATTTAAATTTAATGAAAAAAAATGAAAGCAATTAAATATTAGACGTTTTTTACTGTTGCTTTTTTGTTGCAAACTTGCAGGAACTTTGTTTGAAGCTTTTTTTGTAGTTCTTAGCTCTTGTTCTTTCTTTGTAAATTTTTTTATACAGAGCATCTGTTGTTAACCATCTAATCTATTTTATTGTTTAATAATTTCTAATATGTGTCAGTTTAGCATCCGTATATGTTTATTATTAGAAGTATGCGTTAATTGCAGTTGTTACATTCAAAATAGTATACGTGTAAGGTTATGTTGTATTATATCGCTGTTTTGGGTTTTATTGAAATTCAAAAGAATAGGTAAAAGATATTCCAGGCTTAGCACAGAAAAGCTAAAAGTATTTTTGTTGAAAGGAATGAAATAAGAGTGCATTGCGTTGTAAATAAAAGCAATAAAAAACTGAATTATTAAGGTTGTAATGTTTATGCAAAGAATGATTTTAATTTTTACAGGCTTGTTTTTGGCTCTCACATAAATCTTTTTATCTATTAAATCGATATCACCAATTTTTAATCGACAAACTTCAACAGGTCTAAGAAAATTATAAGATATAAATTGAACAAAAAGATACAATACAGCATCTTGTTTTTCTAAATATTTAAAAATGTCCTTCTGCTCAGTTGTAGTATAGGTTTTGTTTCTTTCTGGTACAGATTTTAAAACATTAATTTTCTTAACAAAATTATTTTCAATGATTTCATTGTCTTCAAGTGTTTGAAACAATGAGCTGATGTCAGTTCGTGTATTATTTCTATTTCTAGGACTTGTTGCTTGTAATACAGTGTTTAAATATTGTATTACAAGTTTCTTATTTATAATTGAAATGTCTTCTTTAAGGTCATGGCCTTCTTCATTGAGCCATTCTTTAAATTGTTCAATTCTATTTTTAAAATTTTTATAAGAAATTCCATTTAGAACTTTAGATTTGGTATTTAATGCTAAGTCAAAAGATGTATTAATAGGGGAGAGGATTGGTGTTTTTTGTACAGCCTTT
Source organism: Polaribacter atrinae (assembly GCF_038023995.1). Taxonomy (NCBI): domain Bacteria; kingdom Pseudomonadati; phylum Bacteroidota; class Flavobacteriia; order Flavobacteriales; family Flavobacteriaceae; genus Polaribacter; species Polaribacter atrinae. The sequence continues at coordinate 1,060,499 of NZ_CP150660.1, read as the reverse complement.
TTTTAAGATACACTGGAGTTTCTTCATGTGTTGGTGTATTCTTGATTTCGCTTTTTTCAGGAGAAAGAATTTTTTCGATAAATTCAGCTAAAGAACTATTGTCTTCATAAGGATTGAAGCCTTTTGATAAAACATATTCTAAACTTTCCTTTAATTGAGTTAAGATGTGTATTCTACTTCTTTTATCTTTATAAAGATTGACTCCTGCTTTTATATTGGTCTGCCTTTTTAGTTTTCCTGTAATTGGATCTCTAAATGAATAATAGACATACCAATTTTTGGATAATGCTTCTTTTTTATCTTTTTTTGAGAGTTTAGACCAAGCTCCAATATCAACTCCTCCAGTGAATATTTTGGCTCTGAATAATTCAATTTCATAGTGCAATCGTGTACTTTATCTTGTACTCTTTGAAAAAGTAAGAAAAATGTAGACATAAAAAAACGAATTGTGAGACACAATTCTTTGATTTAATTAGCATTAAGCTTGTAGCGAGAACGGGATTTGAACCCGTGACCTCAGGGTCGTGAATTCGGGGATATGTATTTTAAATTAATATAACTACCTTTATAATCAATTGTTTATTAGGTTTTTAATATTGTTTTATATCGAATAATACCATCTGATATCATCAAATGTTTTAGCTATGTTTTAGCAAGTATTTAAATTCCTTTTTCATATATTTAACTTAATATCTCATGTTATGTCTTCAGTATCTGCATTTTTAATAAAAAGACCAAACTCTAATAATTTACATCCTATAACCATTCGAATTATTAAGGATAGAAAAGTCTCGTATATTTATATAGGGCAAGTAATAAAAAAAAAGTCAATGGGATAATAAAAATAATTGTGTTAAAAATACGCATTTAGATTTTCTGGAAATCAATCAATTGATTTTAGATAGGCTTTCAAAAGCAAACAAAAGTCTGATTTCTGCGGAGTTTAAAGATGAATATTTGTCCTCTCATGATATTAAGAGCAAAATAGTTTCAACAGAGACAAACGATTTCTTTTCTGTTTCAAAACTACATCTAGAGAAGATTAAAAATAGAGAACAATTTCATCAATTTGACATTGAAAAAAAACGACTAGAAGTTTTTAAGTTATTTTTAGATAAAGACAAGTTTTTTTTCAATGAGCTTGATGTTGATATTTTAAAAAAGTTTGAAAATTTTCTAATAACTAAAAGAGGATTGGCATTGAGAACTGTAGCAAATTATATGATTACGATTCGTACTGTGTGTAATTTAGCTTTATTAAAATCTATAGTTAAAGAAAGGTTCTATCCTTTTGAAGCCGGTAAATATCAAATCAAGTTTCCTGAGACAAAAAAAATCGGTTTAAATATTAAGGAGATTAAGATACTCAAGGATATAGAAGGTCTTACAGAGGCTCAAGAACGTGCTTTGAAGCTTGGTTGCTAAGTTTTTATTTTGCAGGTATAAGATTTAGTGATGTTATTATGTTGAAATGGAAAGATTTTATTGATAATAGGCTAAATTATAGAATGGGTAAAAATAATAAGTTGGTATCATTAAAAATACCACAGAAGGTTTTTAAAATATTGAATAGTTTGGATAAAAATGACAAATCAGTTTTTCTTTTTAATGAGTTAGAAGGAGTGAACTTAAAAGATAAGAAAAGGCTTAAAACTCGGATAAAAACAGTCAATAGAAACTTTAATAGGAGATTAGAAATTGTAGCAAGTAAAGCAGGAATTGATAAAAAACTAACCATGCACATTGCGCGTCATAGTTTTGGTAATATTTCAGGGAATAAAATTCCAATTCAAATGCTACAGAAATTATATAGACATTCATCGGTTACAACAACAGTGTTGTATCAATCAAATTTTATACAAGAAGATACGGATGATGCTTTGGATAAAGTTGTAGAGTTTTAAGTGAAACTATGTGTTATTCTGCAATGAAATTATTAAATTGGGTTATGTCTATATTAATTAACGTGAGTTCGAGCTAATTAATCGCAATATTCGGTAACATATTCGGGATTTTTATAGAAGGTTTTTTAGGTAAAAAAGAATATGCAATTAATCCATAGATCATATTTGTTATGAAATTATCAAAAGATCTATGTCTAGAATGTTCAATTTGGCAAGTGTTTTTTAGTACATCATTTACTGTTTCGATGATTGCTCTTTTTCTTAGGATAACTTTATCCATATAGTCCATTGCTTTCTTTTTCATGTTTTTTCTAACTTTAGTTATTAAATGAATTCCGTCTACAAAAAGTTTTTCAAATAAATCTTTCCCAATATATCCTTTGTCTCCAAAAAATTTCCCAAATAATTTGTCGTGAAACTTCTTTTGTTTGAGAGGGAATCTGTCGTCTACATTGGCTGGAGTGAACATAAAATCAATAATTTCTCCTTTGTCATTGCAGACAAGATGTAGTTTAAATCCAAAATACCACCCCATAGTTCCATAGCTTTTTTTGGCAACATCTTAAAATACTTGATGTTGTTTTTCTCTTTTATAGTGACATACTTTTAAAGGAGTAGAATCAATAAAAGAGATACCTGTGCAATCGCCTGAACAATACATTTTTATAAAAACGGCTAAAGGTTGTGTAACCTTTTTTTGAAGTTCTACAAATCTATTATAAGAAACACACTCTGGAAACATATCTTGTCTGTATTTACAAATATGGTTTAAGGTTTCGGTAAGACTTTAGGTAAATTATAACAAGTATGGTCATCACTTCACTATCAGACATTTTGAACTTTCTATTACGTTTTTTAGTTGTTGAACCATCAGAAATGCTGTTTTTATCAAGAATTAAGTTAAATTCTTTCATAAAATCATCTAAAGAACAGAAAATTTCTATGATTTTATTATCAGAAATCATAAGCAGAATATTTATTAATATTCAGTATTTTAATATACTGAATATTCTGCTTTTTTTATAGGTTTAATTAAAATTTCTTACATCGAACTCACGTTGGTTTACTTCATTTCTGAGAATAAAAAAAGGGGTTGTAGCAATACAATCCCTTCCTTCTTTTGTGTAAAATTATTTTTAGATACTTTAAATTAACAGAATGATGTGTACTAATATTAATGTTTTAATATATTTATTTAGAAGTAACTTGTAAATTTTAATTTATATATAAAACTATAGCGCTTGTACTTATAAGTTACATGGTAAGATTCTGTATTTTTAAATGTAGTAATAAAAACATAAAATAATTAGTTTAGGGCTAATGGACAAAAGGAGTCTTTATATATCACTCCAAAATTCCTTCCCAATAAGTTGTATCCCTTAGAATAATAGCTTTTCTAACCTTCTTTGATATACTTTAACTTAATATAAATCAATTTCTAAACGAATTCCCTATAAAAATTGTTTGCCAAAATTATGACATAATATACTTCTGTTTGCCATTGCGATAATCTCCCTTTTTTGTAAAATCACTTTTACAATTTATACGTTTTTTTATTCAAAGTCCTTCATTTGCTTAAAATCTAATGAGAATAAACGATACAAAGGTTTTAATGTGCCTTTTTGACCACTAAGCCTTACTTTGTAAAAAAACTTCTATTATTATTTTGTAAAAGTTAATATTTTGTTATAATATTGTGTTATGTTATACATAATACAAATCAACTAAATAAATTAATCACATGAAAAAAAAAGATTCCAATATCATTTATTTGATATTCATTTTGCTTTTTGCATTGCCAACATTAAGTTATGGTCAAGCAAAAACAATTACAGGAACCGTAATTACTTCTGGAGATGATTTTCCATTACCAGGGGCTTCAATTATTGTAAAAGGAACAAGTACTGGGACTACTTCAGACTTTGATGGGAAATATTCTATTAGTGCAAAAACAGGAGATATCCTTGTGTTTAGCTATATAGGTTTTGCTTCAAATGAAGTAAAAGTGGCTTCGGAAACAGTAATTAATGTGTCTCTTAGTCAAGATACTGCATTGTTAGAAGAAATTGTTATTACTGGGTATGGTAAACAAACCAGAGCTACTTTAACAACTTCAATTTCTAAGTTAGATACACAGGTTTTAGAAACATCATCTAGATCTAATGCTGCAACCGCTTTGCAAGGTACAATTGCAGGTTTAAGAGTTACAAACAATACAGGGCAACCTGGTTCTACGCCTTCAATTGTTTTACGAGGAGGTACTACTTTTGGTGGTGGAGGCTCTCCGTTGATCTTGATTGATGGAGTTCCAGGATCATTTTATGCTTTAAACTCGGATGATATTGAATCTATTGAGGTGTTAAAAGATGCTGCTGCAACTGCTATTTATGGAGCAAGATCAGCAAACGGTGTTATTTTGGTAACAACTAAAACCGGAAAAGAGGGGAGATCTTCTATAAATTATAAGTATAAGTTTAGTATGAATGAAAGAAGGGATGACCAAAAGTTTATTGGAGCTGCCGACTTTATAACATATAACAGACAAGCAGTTGCTAATTATACAGAAGTAACCGGCAGAAATAATTTCGATTCGGGTTTTTTAAATAACGGTAGTACGGCTTTTTCTACAGGTAATAATACTACAGATTCAGCTTTTACAACACAGTTTTTATCAGATTCTAATAGGTATTTATTAGGTCAACCTGGGTGGAAAACAGTAGTAGATCCTTTAGATCCTAGTAAACAAATTTTATTTTTAGATAATGACGTAAGTGATAATATATATCAAAACAGTACAATTAAAGATCATTATTTATCATTTGATGGTGGTAATAAAGACGGAACTTATTATTTAGGTTTAGGTCTTTTAGATAATGACGGTTTAATTTTAGGCTCTGGTTTTAAAAGATATTCTGCAAAGTTTAGCGGTTCATACAATATATCAGATAAACTTAAAGTGAATTCTAATGTTTTATATGCACACTCTAATTTAAATACAAGTCCTTTAGGAGGTGATGATACTGTGTTTAGAAGGTATGCAGGTCAAGCACCAACCTCTAGAACCTATGATACCAACCCAGACGGAACGATGTCTACTGTTTTAAGTCCAGGTACAAATGCAGGTTTTGGTAACCCATTATATTATCAAGATAAATTTGTGAGAGAAAACTTAGAGCAAAGATTAACTGCTTCTATTGGTGTTGATTGGGAAATTTTAGAAAACTTGTCAGCATCTGCACAAGCAAGTCATTTTACGGTAAATAACCATAACGAAAGTTTTAATAAATCATATAGACAAGGTAGTAATTCAAGCTCACTTAATACAACCCGTAATGCATCTACAAGTTTGGGAAGAACATTAAGAAACCAATTAACAGGTACATTATCTTATACTAAAAAGTTTGGTGACCATAACTTTAATGTGCTTTTAGGAGGTGAATATTATAAAGATAATAACTTTAGTTCTTATGCAAGCACTAAAGGGTCTCCTACAGATTTAATTCCTACACTTAATGCAGGAGCAGAACCAACTGGTGCTACTAGTTTTGAAACAGAGTATGCATTGGTTTCTACATTTGGAAGACTATTATATGATTTTGATAGCAAATATTTAGTTTCCGCAACTTTTAGGCGAGATGGTTCATCTAGATTAGGGAATGAAAAATTTGACTTTTTTCCGAGTGTTTCTTTAGGTTGGAATGCGCATAATGAAGAGCTTATTCAGAATTCTGTTATAGGTAAATATGTGTCTAAATTAAAACCTAGATTTAGTTACGGATCTAATGGTAACTTAGAAGTCTTGTCTAATTTTGGAGTTTTTGGTTCTTATGGATCACAAGGAACTTATAATGGACAAACAGGATATGCAAACACAGGTTTACCAACTTTAGATCTTGTATGGGAGCGATCTACAACTTTTAATGTTGGGTTAGATGTATCATTCTTTAATAACAGACTTAACTTTATTACAGATGTGTACTCTAGAGATGTAAAAGATAAATTAGCGTATTTAACACTGCCTTACTATACTGGTTTTGGAGGGATACTTACTAATAATGGAACCATTAGAAATAAAGGTTTCGAATTAGAAATGAATGCTGATGTAGTTAGAAACGATGATTTAACTTGGAACGTAGGTGCTACTTTAACAAGTAATAAAAACTATGTAATCAAGTTGCCAGAAAATGATAATGAATTAAACAGACAAGGTGGTACGGAAATTTACAATCCTGCAACTGGTCAAAATGAATGGGTAGGTGGTTTACAAGAAGGACAGCGTGTAGGTAATGACCTTATTGTTACGTATGAGCAAGATTATATATATGCAGATCAAGCAGCTGTAGATGCTCATGCAACTAGATCAGATGAACTGTTGCGTGACCCTACAAAACGTTTTCCTGGTGATGTAGCTTGGGTAGATCAAAATGATGATAATGTAATTAATAGTTTAGATAGAAAAGTTTTAGGGAGATCAACTCCGGATTTTATTGGAGGTTTAACTTCTAGTTTAACATATAAAAATTTTAACTTATATATTAAAACAGATTTTGCTACTGGTCACTTAATTAACAACCATATTAGAGTAAAAGGTTTAGGGCAAACACAAGGAAATTTAAATCAACCTATAGAGGTGCTAAACTCTTGGTCACCGACTAACACAGATACAGATTTGCCACGTTTTATATTTGTTGATGCTCAAAAAAATATTTTTAGAGGAGATGGAAGTTCTTCTAGATTTTGGGAAAAAGGAGATTACTTAGCTTTAAGAGAGGTCACTTTTAAATACAATGTGCCAACAAAATACTTTAATGATGCTATAAGTAATCTAAGTATTTATGCAACAGGATCTAATCTACATTATTTTAAAAGCTATAGTGGAGATTCTCCAGAAGTAGGTGGAGTGCAATATGGTGAATTTCCAATGCCAAGAACAATTACTATAGGAGTAAACATATTATTTTAAAATTTTATACAATGAAAAAATATATATATATATTATTTGCAGTTTTTGCATTAAGCGCATGTGAAAGCGAACTAGAAATAACAAGTCCTAGTGAATTGACTGCTGCAGGTTTTTGGGATACTGAAGAAGGAGCCAAAGCAGCACACACAGGTTTGTATGGTACATATAGGTCTAGTAATTATACATTTTGGTTACTGGGTGAAATAAGAAGTGATATTTGGGGAGGAGATACATTTGAGTCTGCTTCTAATACTTCGCTTATAGAGTCTAATTTTACGGTTACTACGGCGCCTTTTGGAGGTTGGGCAGGTTTCTATTCTAACTTGCATAAACTTAATGATTTTATAGTAAATGTACCTAATGTAACTTTTACTAATGAAATAGAGAAAAAACATTTAATGGGGCAGGCTTATGGTTTAAGAGCTTTCTATTACTATACATTATTAAAAACATGGGGAGATGTGCCAATTGTTTTAGAGCCTTTAACAGATGTAAATCCAGAAGGATTAAGTAGGGCAAGATCACCAAAAAATGAAGTGATGGCTTTAATAAAATCAGACTTAGCGGCTTCTTTAACATCTTTCGGTTCAGATAATAGTTTCTGGACAGGTAGTAAAGTGTATTGGTCTAAAGCGGCTACTTTGGCTTTAAAAGGAGATGTTTTTATTTGGTCTGGAAATTTAATGGGGGGTGGTGCTGCAGACTTTAACGAGGCTAAAACAGCATTGCAACAAATAGCAGCAACAGGTATAAGTTTGGCAAGTAGTTATGATAATTTATGGGGTACAGACAACGAAGAAAATAATGAATTTATTTTCTCTGTACAATATAAAGAAAATGAAGCAACAAATTATTACAATAATTTTACAGGAAGAGCAACAGAAATTTTACCAACCTTTAATGATACTGGTGCTTCTATGCAAGATTTTATAATTGGAGGAGCAAACAGATATGGACCATCAGAAAAAACATTATTGTTATTAGATGACAATGAAGATGCTCGTAAAGCGGCTAACTTTATTTATTTATATTCAAATGATAATGGAGGTGCTGGTTACCAAAACTACGATGCTAGTAATTATTTTGGAGCTGTTTTTGCTAAGTTTTTAGGGGCTGAAGACGGTACTGGTGGTAGAATTTTTGAAAACGATTTACCTGTATATAGATATGCAGATGTTCTTTTACTATTAGCGGAAGCTAAAAACTTATTGGGAGAAGATCCTTCAGGAGAAATTAATCAAATTCGTAAAAGAGCCTATGGTACAAATTATGTAGCGGCAACGCATGCGTATGTAAATGGATCATCTGTAGATAATGTAAAAGCTATTTTACAAGAACGTAATAAAGAGTTTATAGGAGAAGGAAAAAGATGGTGGGATTTAAGGAGAGCTGGAGATAGTTATACGATTGATAATGTACCTTTTTTATCACCAGGTGACGAGTATAAATTAGTGTTGCCTATTACACTAGATATGATAGGTAGAAACCCATTCTTAGAACAAACTTCAGGTTATACAAATTAGAGTAAAGATTATTATTTGAATTAGTTTTAAAAAGAGCGTTTTGGTGAACATCTTAACGCTCTTTTTTTTTAAGTTCAAAGTTAACATCATTAATAAAATAAAAATGAAGATAAAAAATTTAGTAGCAGCTACGTATGCACCCATGCATAAAGATGGCTATTTAAACACAAGTGTTATTAAAGATTACAGCAGTTTTTTAATTAGAAATAAAATTGCAGGGGTTTTTATGAATGGTTCTACAGGAGACTTTGTTTCGTTGTCTATAGAAGAGCGTAAAGAAATTACTTTAGCATGGTCTAAGAACAAAACTTCTAATTTATATTTAATAGATCATGTAGGCTCACCTAGTTTAAAGGTGTCTAAAGAATTGGCAGCTTATGCATCAGATAAAGTAGATGCCATTGCAGTATTGGCTCCTTATTACTTTAAGCTAAATACTATAGAAAAATTGGTAAAATATTGTAAAGAAGTTGCAGCAGCTGCTCCAAATCTTCCGTTTTATTATTATCATATTCCTGTTTTAAGCGGTGCTGATTTAAATATGTTAGAATTTTTAAAAGTAGCTTCTAAAGAAATACCAACACTAGAAGGAATTAAGTTTACTAATAATAATTTAATAGATTATTTGCATTGTAAGAATTTTGAAAACGGGAAGTTTAATATTTTGTTTGGTTTTGATGAAATACTTCTTGCTAGTTTGCCATTAGGGGCAGATGGTTGGGTAGGAAGTACTTATAATCATCTAGCACCTTTATATTACAAAATAAAGGAGCTGTTTGAAGCAGGTAAAATGGTTGAGGCCGCTAAATTGCAAACAAAAGCAATTAGGTTTGTTGAGATTTTAGATGGTTATGGAGGCTTTAATGGTGTGGCAAAAGGGTTTATGAAATACTTAGGTGTAGATTGTGGTCCAAGTAGATTTCCGCATACTACATTGCCAGATGAAGTCTATTTAGAAATTAAAACAGAATTAGACAACATTGGGTTGTTAGATCATTTAAGTAAATAATAATAGGGTAAAAACCAAGTTAAAATATACATTTTGCTTGGTTTTTTTATAAAACATTAGATATATAATGATTGTTGATAAAATAGAAAATGCTAATTTATATAGAGGCATGCATAAGGGGGTTGATAAAGCCTTAAATTATTTAAAAAACACCAACTTTGCCAAAATACCTATTGGTAAATATGAAATTAATGATAAATCTGTTTATGCACTAGTAAAAGAATATGAGACAAAACCTATAGATCATAATCTTTTAGAAGGGCATCTTAAATATATTGATATTCATTTTATGGCAAAGGGCACTGAGCAAATAGGATATACTACGCTATTTGATCAAAAACCACATAAAATTTATGATGACTTAGATGACTATGCCTTGTATAAAGAGCCATTTAACTTACAAACATTACAAAAAGGAATGTTCATTATTTTTTTTCCTGATGATATTCATTTACCTGAAATTAGTTTAAATGGCACTTTAATAGTTAAAAAGGTAATTGTAAAAGTTAAGATGTAGGGTGGTTTAAAATTCTATCAAAATGTGGTTCTAAATGCTGACTCATTCCTTTTCTAAATGCTTTTTTATTATCATTTTTTAAAAAGTTTAAAAGCTCTCTATGTGTTATAAATTTCTTAGTATACATGTAGGTCTCGGCGTCAGGTAGTTTATTAGTATGTACATATTGAAATACTGGTAATAATAAATTCTGAAACCTTTGTAACGTTTTGTTTCCAGACATTTCATATAATTTTCCGTGAAAGGCAACTTCATTATCTAAGCTAAAAAGAGTAGTTCCTGCTGAGTCCTCATTTTCCATTTTACTAACAATTTCTTCAAGCTCAACTAAATCTTTTTCTGTCTTTCTAGCAAACAAGAGATCTATCATTCCCATTTCTAATATCAAGCGAAGCTCAAAAATATCTTTTAAGGTTTCATCACCTAGTAAATGAGTGTCAATTACTTTTTCAAAATTATGTATAAAGTCTGGTTGAGATAACACCATTCCTTTATGTTTTTTAGAATCAATAATACCTATAGTTCGCAGCCTAGATAAAGCTTCTCTAATAACTGTTCTACTAACACCTAAAGCTTCTGCAAATTCCATTTCTTTCGGTATTGTGTCACCAACCGAAAGCTTGTTCTCTTTTATATATTCTGTAATACGAATTTCTACTTTATCGACTAAGCTAAGATTCGTTAAAGGGGAAATGCTTATTTTATTTTTCATTATTGCTATTTAATTTATTACAACGGTAATTTATATAATTTATTTCATTAAGTTTGTATTATGTTATACATAACACGTAATTTTTCCTAAATATAATAAAAAATACAATATGTTATATAAAGATTTATATAAAAGTACACTATTAAGTGATATTATTCCTTTTTGGGAAAAAAATTCTATGGACACAAAAGATGGTGGTTATTTTACTTGTTTAGACAGAAACGGTAAAATGTATGATACAGATAAGTTTATATGGCTTCAGGGTAGACAAGCTTGGACGTTCTCTATGTTGTATAATAATGTTGATAGAAATGAAAATTGGCTAAAAATAGCAAAACATGGTATCGATTTTATTGTAAAACATGGTATGGATAAGGAAGGTAACTTTTACTTTTCTACCACTAAGGAGGGGCAACCACTTGTTCAGCCATATAATATATTTTCAGATTGTTTTGCTGCCATGGCATTTAGCCAATATGCCATAGCTTCAGGTGATGAAGAAATTAAGAAACTGGCAAAACAAACCTATCTTAATATTTTAAAAAAGAAAGACAATCCTAAAGGAGTTTACGAAAAATCTACGAATGCACGTCCTTTAAAAAGCTTTGCATTGCCTATGATTTTATCTAATTTGGTATTGGAGTTAGAAGGCATTTTAGATAAAGAAGAAGTAGAAAAAACGATAGATTTTAGTGTTCGTGAAGTTATGGAAGTTTTTTTAGATAAAAAATCTGGACTAATTTATGAATTTGTGAAACCAGATGGATCGCATGAAGATAGTTATAATGGTCGCCTTTTAAATCCAGGACACGGTATTGAAGCCATGTGGTTTATGATTGATATTGGTGTTAGAAGAAAAGATACTAAATTGATTGAAAAGGCAGCAGATACCATTTTAAAAATTTTAGACTATAGTTGGGATCAAAAACACGGAGGGATTTTATACTTTATGGACGCCCATGGAAAACCACCACAACAATTAGAGTGGGATCAAAAATTATGGTGGGTACACTTAGAGGCTTTGGTGGCTTTGTCTAAAGCTTATGAACAAACAGGAAGAGAAGAATTAAAAGATTGGTATGAGAAAGTTCATAAATATACTTGGTCACATTTTTCTGATCCAGAAAATGGTGAATGGTTTGGGTATTTAAATAGACAAGGTGAAGTATTGTTAGATTTAAAAGGAGGTAAGTGGAAAGGTTGTTTTCATGTTCCTAGAGCAATGTTTCAATGCTGGAAAGCTTTTGAAAACATAGAAAGTAAATAAAATAGATGAATATGGAAAATAGTATTAGACCTTATGTGTTGGCAGATATCAATTGGAAAACTGTAAAAGAAACAGATTATAAAGTTGCTATTTTGCCTTGGGGAGCTTCAGAAGCTCATAATTACCATTTGCCGTATGCTACGGATAATTTTCAGGCAGAATTTGTAGCCATAGAAGCCGCTAAAAAAGCTTGGGAAAAAAAGGCAAAAGTAATTGTATTGCCAACCATTCCATTTGGAGTTAATACGGGGCAAATGGATGTTAAACTGTGTATGAATATGAGTCCGAGTACACAATACGCCGTTTTAAAGGATGTAGTTCAGGTATTAAATGCACATGATATCCAAAAATTGGTGATTGTAAATTCTCATGGCGGTAACAATTTTAAGCAAATGATTAGGGAATTGAGTTTAGCATTTCCTAAAAATTTTGTTTGTGCCATAAATTGGTGGCAAGTAGCAAATGCAAATGATTACTTTAATGAACCTGGAGATCATGCTGGTGAATTAGAAACATCAGCAATTATGCATATTAAACCTCATTTGGTATTGCCCTTAGAAGAAGCGGGTAACGGAACCGAGAAAAAATTTAAAATAAAAGGATTGAAAGAAGGATGGGTATCTACACAACGTCAATGGACGGAAGTGACTAAGGATACGGGAGTTGGAAATCCGAAATTTGCAACTGCAGAAAAAGGAAAAATATTTTTAGAAGTAGTTGTTGATAAAGTTGCAGAGTTTTTTGGAGAACTGTACCATGCAGATGCTAAAAATATGTACGAATAAATAATATAAATTTTATAAAATGAAAAAAGTAATTGTACTATTAATTTCAATAAGCTGCTTTAGTTGTGCAGTGCAAGACAAAACCAAGTCAGAAAAAAAGACAAAAGAGACTTTGGTGTTTCAAGATTTATTTAACTCATCTATGGATGAGGATGTTAATTGCTACAGAATTCCTTCTATTGTGACTGCTCCAAATGGAGATTTAATAGCGTCAATAGATGAGCGTGTACCTAACTGTGGAGATTTAAAATGGAGTAAAGACATTAACATTATAATTAGAAGAAGTGCAGACAATGGTAAAACTTGGTCGGCTATAGAAACTGTGGTAGATTTTCCTTACGGTAAATCAGCGTCAGATCCTTCTATGATTGTAGATACAGTTACTAAAGAAATTTTCCTTTTTTACAACTATATGAATTTAGATACAGAAAAGGATATTTATTATTTACATGTTGTAAAAAGTGCAGATAATGGTAAAACATGGAGTAAACCAGTAGATATTACGTCTCAAATAGCAAAAAGTGAGTGGCATAAAGATTTTAAATTTATTACCTCTGGTAGAGGTATTCAAACCCGTTCAGGAAAATTATTACACACTATGGTTAATTTAAATAGTGGCTTACATGTTTTTGGTAGTGATGATCACGGTAAGACTTGGTATTTTATAGATTCACCAATTCAGCCTGCAGATGAATCAAAAATCATTGAACTTGCAGATGGTACCTTAATGATTAATGCTCGTGTAAATGGTAAAGGAATTCGTTATGTACATACGTCAACAGATGAAGGTAAAACTTGGGAAACTAAAGCAGTTCCAGAATTAATAGATCCAGGTTGTAATGCAAGTATTATCCGTTATACCTCTATAGAAGATGGTTATAAAAAGAATCGTTTACTTTTTTCGAATGCAAAATCAGAAAAAGGACGTGTAAATATGGCGGTTAGAGTTAGTTATGATGAAGGTAAAACTTGGACAGAAGGAAAAACAATTTACGAAGGATCTTCTGCATATTCTTCTCTAACAGTGTTAGAAAATGGAGATATCGGATTGTTTTTTGAACAAGATGGCTATACTAAAAATCCGTTTGTAAGCTTTTCTTTAGAATGGTTAACAGATGGAGCAGATGTATATAAAAAGCCAAGGAAAAAGTAAAAAAGAAGATTAATATTTTATTGAAAATAAAAAAAAATGAATGCAAAAAATGACTATTTACTAACGCTGATTTTGTTGTTTTTTGCCTTTATATGCAATAGCCAAATAATAAAAGTAGCATGTATTGGAGACAGCGTAACATATGGTTCAGGAATTGAAAACAGAGAAGACAACTCGTATCCAGAACAGTTGCAACAATTATTAGGTTCAAGTTATAGGGTTAAAAACTTTGGGTATCCTGGTGCTACCATGCTAAAAAAGGGGCACAAGCCGTATTGGGAAAAATCAGAATTTAAAAAATCACAAGAATTTACGCCAAATATTGTCATTATTCACTTAGGGCTAAATGACCAAGGCAATAACAATTGGCCAAAACACAAAGACGAGTTTGAAAGTGATTATTTAGATATGATTGCGGTTTATAAAAAATTGCCTTCAAAACCAAAAGTTATAATCTGCAAAATGACGCCTACTTTTTCTGGACATCATTGGTTTGAAGAAGGTATGCGAGAAAATTTTAAAGAAATACAATCTAAAATTGAAGAAATAGCAGCAAAATCTTCTGTTGAAGTGATAGATCTACATGAACCTTTGTATCGCTATCCGGAGTTATTTCCAGATAATTTACATCCTACAAAAGAAGGTGCTAAAATAATTTCTAAAAAAGTTTATGGTGCTATAAAAGGAGATTATGGTGGTTTACAATTACCAATGCTCTATGCAGAAAATATGGTGCTTCAAAGAAACAAGCCTATAAAATTTAATGGAATCGCTAATGTGAATGAAACTATTACAGTTCAATTTAAAAACCAAATAAAAATTGCAAAAACCGATTTTAATGGACGTTGGAACATTAGCTTTTATCCCATGGAAGCAGGAGGACCTTATGCCTTAAAATTCTATACAGCAAATAAAACTATTGAGATAAACAATGTCTATGTTGGTGAAGTTTGGTTAGCTTCTGGACAGTCTAATATGGATTTTAAAATCAGAGATATGGAAAGTGCTTCCACTGTTTTAAAAGATTCTTTAAATAAAAACGTTTTCCTATTTTCTATGGATGGGAAAGCATTGTCTGGACAAAAATTTAACGAACAAGACCTTCTAAACTGTAATACCAAAGATTATTTTAAAAATACTGGTTGGATTACTTCAACAGAAAATAATCTAAAAAACTTTTCTGCGGTTGCTTATGCCTTCGCGTATAAACTTCAAAAAAAATTAAACGTACCTATCGGTATCATTTGTAATGCTGTTGGTGGTTCTCCTATTCAGAGTTGGATTAGTAGAGAATCTATGGAGCAAAAACATGAAACCATCAATTTACTAAATGACACACATTTAAACCCTATGGTAGATAAATGGGTAGCAGACAGGATTGTATTGAATATGGAAGATGTTGCCAAAAATAAAATAAAAGCAAGACATCCATACCAACCTACATTTTTATTTGATTCAGGGATTTTACCAATTAAAGAGTATGCCATTAATGGTGTTATTTGGTATCAGGGAGAATCTAATACAGAACAATTAGAGCTGCATTCTAAATTGTTTAAAATGTTAGTAACCGATTGGCGTACTCATTTTAATAATAAAGAATTGCCTTTCTACTATGTTCAGTTAAGTAGTATTGATAGACCAAATTGGGGACCATTTAGAGATTCACAAAGATCTTTATTAGAGATTCCAAATACAGGTATGGCAGTTTCTATGGATGTAGGTAACAAAAAGGATGTTCATCCGAAGAAAAAATGGATTGTTGGAGAGCGGTTGTCAAATATTGCACTTCATAAGAGTTATAATTTTAATACTGCTTTTTCCGGACCTCTTTTAGATTTTGTAAATGTAAAAGGTAACATTTTAGAAGTTTATTTTAAATACAACGAAGGGTTAAAAACGATAGATAATCTATCTGTAAAAGATATTTTTATAGCTAATTCCGATAAAAAATTTGTTCCTGCAAAAGCTAAGATTGTTAAAAATACTCTGCAGGTTTGGTCGTCAGAAATTAAAAAACCTAGATATATAAAATATGGCTATACGTCTTTTTCTAGTGGGAATTTAGTTAACAAACAAGAGTTACCTGCTTCAACATTTTCTAATATTATTGAATAATTTAAAAAGTAAGTACATGAAAACAAAAGTGCTTTTATTAATGCTAATCTTATTTTTAACAAACGAAATTATTGCTCAGAAATTTGAAAACTTAGCACAAACTCCACCAATGGGATGGAATAGTTGGAACAGTTTTCAATGTGAATTTGTAAATGAAACCGTGATTAAGGAAATGGCAGATGCCATGGTAGAAAAAGGATTAAAAGATGCCGGTTATGAATATATTGTTATTGATGATTGCTGGCAAATAGGCCGTGATAAAAATGGATATATTATAGTAGATAAAAAGAAGTTTCCTTCTGGAATTAAAAGTCTAGCCAATTATATACATTCAAAAGGTCTAAAATTTGGAATTTATTCAGATGCTGGTATAAAAACTTGTGCTGGTCGTCCGGGAAGTAAAGGGTTTGACACACAAGATGCAGAAATGTATGCTAAATGGGGTGTAGATTATTTAAAATACGATTGGTGTTTTACAGAAGGACAAGATGCTAAAATATCGTACAAAAAAATGCGTGACGCCTTGTATAAAACAGGTAGACCTATTGTTTTTAGTATGTGTGAATGGGGTGAAAATAAGCCTTGGGAATGGGCAGAAGACGTAGGTCATTTATGGAGAACAACTCTAGATATAGATATGAAAGGTAGGTTTGATGGCGATATTTGGGACAATCATCTTGGTTGGACAACTATTTTAGATATGCAAGTTGGCTTAGAAAAATATGCTGGTCCAGGGCATTGGAACGACCCAGATATGTTAGCAGTTGGAAATAATGATATGCCAGAAAATGAGGCTAGAGCACACTTTACCATGTGGAGTATGTTGGCAGCTCCACTTATGGCTGGCAACGATTTAAGAAATATGTCTGTAAACGATCAAAATATTTTAACAAATAAAGAGCTAATTGCTATAAATCAAGATGTTTTAGGTAAACAAGGTTTTAAGATTGAAGACATGGGGAATTTTGAAATTTGGCAAAAACCATTATCAAATGGTGATATGGCAATTTGTTTATTCAATAGGGAAACGAAAGGAAAAAAATATCAAGTAGATTGGTCTAAAATTAAAATAAAGGATTTTTCTGGAACATATAAAGTAAAAGATCTTTGGAAAAATAAAGTAATTGGGACTACCGATGCTAATTTTACAATTGAAATTCCTAGTAGAGATGTTGTGGTATTTAGGTTGATGAAATAATAAAACTCTTTGAATATGAATCATTTTTTTAAATCAAGTTTCTTTTTAATAGCTCTTTTACTGCTGTCTATTAATATGTATTCTTCTAATTTATTGAGAGGTAATCTTCAAGCAAAGTATCCAGTAATTCCAACACCTCAAGAAATTAATTATGGTAATGAAGAGATAGCGTTTAAAACGATCAATATTACGAAGTCTAATTTTAGAAATGTATCGAATAAATTAGAAGCATTCTTTTATGCTAAAGGAATTAAAGTATCATCAAAAGGCTTAAATATTCAAATTATAAAAGCAGAAATTCCTGTTGATAATAGTGATGAGGCGTATCGGTTAGTTATCGATTCTAAAATTAAAATTTGGGCATCTACAGAAAAAGGCGCTTATTATGCGATTCAAACTTTAAAACAAATTTTTAGAAAGTACGGTAAAAAAGGACGTTTTCCAAAACTTGAAATTACAGATTGGGCAGCATTTAAAATTAGAGGTTTTATGCACGATACAGGAAGAAATTTTCAGTCTGTATCTCAATTAAAAGAACAGATTGAAGTGCTTTCTCAATACAAATACAATGTGTTTCATTGGCATTTAACAGATGATCCTGGTTGGCGTTTAGAGAGTAAAATCTACCCAGAATTACAATCAGAAGCAGCAACTTCCCGTGGCAAAGGGAAGTTTTATACACAAGAAGACTTTAAAGATATCTTGGCATTTTGCAAGGATAGAAACATCACAGTAATTCCAGAATTTGATATTCCTGGACATTCTAGAGCTTTTAGAACTGCGTTAGGTTTTAAATCGATGAAAGATGAAAGAGCACTGCCTGCTTTATTGGCATTGTTTGATGAACTTTGTTCGTTGGCCGATCCAGAAGAAATGCCTTATATCCATATTGGCACAGATGAAGTAAGGAACAGCGAAGAGTATGTTTCTAAAGATTTTGTGTTAGAAATTATGAAACGAATTAAAGCAAAAAATAGAGAGCTTATTGTTTGGAAAGAAGGTATAGAAATAAAAGAAGATACAACCTCTATAAATCAATTATGGGCACAGCACGAACCAAGAGCAGGACATCGTTTTATAGATTCGAGAGCTAATTATATTAATCATTTAGATCCTTTTGCAGGCATGTCTAGATTGTATTTTCAACAACCTTGCAGGCAGCCAAAAGGAGATGAATTTGCTTTAGGAGGTGTTTTGTGTGCATGGCCAGACAATAATGTAAATAATGAAAGAGATATTTTAAAGCAAAACCCTATTTATCCTTCTATCTTATTTTATGCTGATGCGATTTGGAAAGGGAGGAAAAAAGATCATTTTGAATTTTGGGCAAAATTACCATCAAAAGAAACAGACGCTTTTAAAGCGTTTCAAAAATTTGAAGAAAAAGTGATAACTCACAGAGATTTGTTTTTTAAGGGAAAGGAGTTTCCGTATGTAAAACAAACAGATGTTTTATGGAATATAATTGGTCCTTTTGATCATAAAGGAGATGTTTTAACAGCGTTTGAGGTCGAAGATACTTTAAAGCAATCTTATAAAAGTAATGGAAAAACATTTAATTGGTCGGAATCAGTGGTTGGCGCTACGGTTCATTTAAAACATTTTTTTAATTTCTCCGCTTTAACAAGTCAGAAAACCGGAACTTTTTATGCGCGTACTCAGATATACTCACCAAACAATAGCACACAAGATTTTTGGATTGGTTTTCAGGGTTGGTCGCGCTCTGGCGGACGTAGAGTTGGTCCTTTTCCAGATCAAGGGCAGTGGCACACTACAAATCCTAAAATTTGGGTAAACAATAATGAAATAGCACCACCTATTTGGCAGCAACCCAGTTTGGGGACTAAAACAGATGAGATTCCGTTTATAGATGAAGATTATTTTTATAGAGAACCAACCAAAATCAATTTGAAAAAAGGGTGGAATACAGTACTCTTAAAAATACCACAAGATAGAAATTCATGGAAATGGATGTTTACCTGTGTGCCTGTAACTGTTAAAAATGAGGGTGTAAGTGAGGTTAAAGAATTAAAGTTTAGAACCGCTTTTAATATGACTTCTAAAGTTTCTCTGAGTTCTTTCCCTAAAAACTATCAACTTTACGCCAGAGATTCTAATAATAAAGCAATCATTAATATTTCTGGAAAAGTAGACAGTTCTGTAGATAGTTTAATAGTTAAGGTACATAGATCACAAGGTACTGTTACAAGAACAGCTATTGCAGTAAAAGCACAGTTTTCTGTTCCGATAGAAATTGATGCAATTAAACATAATTATACGATAGCTCTTTTTGTAAAAGCAAAGAATAGGGAAGAGGTTTTTATAAAAAAAGCGACTCACGTTACAGCTGGAGATGTTTATGTTATAAATGGACAATCGAATGCGTGGGCTATAGACTATGATAATGCTTATAATAATAACCATTTACCAGAAAATGCTAAATGGGTGCGTACTATTGGGGCAATGCATGTTTACAACCAACCTGCTATTTTGCCAGAAGCAGAAAATACAGATTGGTACTTGGCTAGTGGAAAAGCACCAGATATTCGCAGTGGGAAAGAACTTGTAGGCAGAGGTATGGTGGGTGTTTTGGGAATGAATATTGGCTTAAATTTGGTGAAATCAGAAAATGTACCTATTGCTATTATTAATGGAAGCGGAGGTGGAGGAGCGATTTCTTACTATCAAAAAACAATAGATTATGATTTGGATAAACCCTATGGACGTTTACAAAAGAGGTTAGAAGCCTCGGGGTTAAAAGGGAGTATAAAAGCCTTTATCTGGAATCAAGGTGAAAATAATGCTGGAGATAGTATAGTGCATTATAAAAAAGCGCTTAAAAGGTTATACAACGATTTAAAAACTGATTTTTCGTTTGAAAAATTTTATATCATTCAAACTCCTCCAGGGTGTAATTCTAATATAGGACATCAAAATGTTAGAGAGGCCCAAAGACAGTTTGTAAAGGAACATGAAAAAATAAAGATTCTAACACGCCACGGTTTTTTAGAGAACCCCAAGACTGAGGATGGAAGTTATTTTTTATCAGATGGCTGTCATTACCATGCGCATGGTTATGAAGTTTTAGCAAATTGGATTTCTAATTTAGCCAAATATGATTTCTATGGTGGAGAAGTAGATTACCAAGCTCCCCAATTAATTGAAGTTCAGCTAGAGTCATCTAAGTCTTTAATTATAGCGTTTGATAAACCGATTGTTATTCAATCTAATTTATTGGTTGATGGCATTTTTTATGCTGTTAAAGATCATTTATTTGCTTTAAATAATCATAAAACATCTTCTATTTCAAAAATAGAAGTCTTAGCAGAAAACTCAAAAAAGATAAGATTAACATTCTCGGAACAGTCCTTGTTAAAAGGAGATCGCTTAACGTATATTTTAGGGGATAATTATTTTTTAAGATCAAAACCTTATAGCGGGCCTTGGCTTGTAGATAAAGTTACTGGAGTTGGGGCTGTTGGTTTTACTTCGGTTTTAGAATAAATTGCAATAATTTAACTTAATCTTAGCACTTGTTATATTGAGAAGTTACATGTTTTTATTAATCAATAATTTTAACCAACACCACTTATGTTTAGTTGTTAGTCGAAAATAATTAATGGATTGTGTTTTATTTTGTTAATTTAAACTTAATTTAACTTTAAATAAAACTAAATTCAAAAAATTATGACAAAAAAGGTACTTCAATTACTGTTTGTGTTGGGCATTCTATGCACATACGGTATGCAGGCACAAACAACTGTAAAAGGGAGTGTTGTAGAAGCAGGGAGCAATTTAGCACTGCCAGGAGTTAGTGTAGTTATTAAAGGCTCTACTGCTGGTACTACAACTGATTTTGATGGTAATTATAGCATTAATGTAGCAGGATCAAATACTATTCTACAGTTTTCTTACATGGGGTTTGCTTTGCAAGAAATTGTAGTTAATGGGCAGAAAGTTATTAATGTTACATTGGTGCCAGATGTTAGTCAATTAGACGAAATAGTAGTAACAGCTCTTGGTATTAAAAGAGAACGTAAATCTTTAGGATATGCGGTTCAAGAAGTAAAAGGAGAGAGTTTAACAGAAGCAAGAGAGTCTAACGTTGCTAATGCTTTAGTAGGTAAGGTTGCAGGTGTGCAGATTATTAAAGGAAGTAATGGTCCTGCTAGTTCTTCAAAAATAGTATTGAGAGGAAATAGTTCATTATCTGGAGATAACCAACCTTTAATTGTTGTCGATGGAATCCCTATGGATAACTTTACAGGAGCAGAGAACACAGATTTCTTTAATCCTTCTCAAGATTTAGGAAATGGTTTAGGAGATTTAAATGCAGATGATATTGAAACGATGACGGTTTTAAAAGGTGCTTCTGCTGCTGCTTTGTATGGTTCTCGTGCAGGGAACGGTGTAATTTTAATTACAACTAAAACGGGTAAATCTAGAAAAGGTCTTGGTATTACAGTTTCTGTAACTACTGGTTTTGAAAGATTATTTATAACACCAGAAATTCAACAGTCATTTGGACAAGGAAATGAAGGTGTGTATGTAAATGATTCTCGTGCAAGTTGGGGACCTCAAATTACGGGTCAGACTGTAACGGATTTTAAAGGTGATCAAACTACTTTAAGAGCGTATGATAATATCGATAATTTTTATAATGGAGGATTTAATCAAAATTATAGTGTATCATTTCAACAACAAGTTACAGATGCAACATCATTATATACTTCTGTAAATTATTTAGAGAATGAAAGTAATATTCCAGGATCTACATTAGAAAGGTTAAACTTAACTACTAGAGCGGTTTCTCATTTTGGTGAAGATAATAAATGGACTTCTGATGTAAAGGTGCAGTATATTAATACGCAAGCAGGTAATAGACCTTTAAATGGTAGTAATAATAACAATGCTTTTGCTACGTTAGCTCAATTACCAGTATCTGTAGATATTACTCAATTTGAAGAAAGTTCAGATCAATTTGGTAACATGAGATGGTTTGTTTCTGAGAATGCAGAAAACCCATATTGGTCTGCAAAAAACAGATTGAGTGAAGACGCAAGAGATCGTTTCTTATTAAATGGATCATTAAAATATAAATTTAATGACTGGTTAAGTTCAGAGCTAAAAGCAGGAGCAGATTTATATACGACTACTACAGAGTCTAAATTATATTCTGGCAGCCCGGGAAACAATACAGGTAGGTATAGTTTTGGTAAAGATTCTTTTATCGAGAAAAATTACAGCTTATTATTAATTGCAAGTAAAGATAATATCTTTGGAAAATTTGGAGGTTCTGCAACGTTTGGTGGTAATTTAATGTCACGATCCTCTGATAATATTAGTGGAAATTCTGGGGATTTAGTTGTACCAAACTTATTTACATTAAATAATGGTGTAAATCCAGCAAATATTAATCAAGGTTCTAGTAATAGAAAAACAAATTCTATTTATGGTACATTCCAAGTTAATTACGATGGGTATTTATTTGTCGATTTTACAGGTCGTAATGATTGGTCTTCTACGTTAAGTGAAGAAAATAGATCTTTTTTCTACCCTTCTGTGAGTGCTTCTTTTGTTTTTACAGAGATGTTAAGAAAACAAGATGTAGACATGCCTAGTTGGTGGAATTTTGGAAAAATAAGAGCATCTTATGCAACTGTTGGTAATGATTTGTCTCCGTATGAACTTTACAATTTCTATACGATTGGTAATGATGCAAATGGTAATACTACTGCGGGTACTAATAACGTATTGTTTAATCCAGACTTAAAAAGTGAGTTAATTAAATCTAAAGAAATTGGTTTTGAAGGTAGATTCTTTAATAATCGTTTAGGATTAGATTTTGCATACTATCAATCTAACGCAACAAATCAATTAATAAATTTACCATTAGATCCTTTAAGTGGATATAACTCTAAAAAAGTAAATGCCGGCGATGTTCAAAATAGAGGTTTTGAATTGTCTTTAAATGGTAGAATTCTTAACAATCCAGAAGGTTTAAACTGGGATTTAGGTGTGAATTACTCTAAAAATGATAACACTATTGAAAGCTTAGCAGAAGATGTGACTCAATATGCTCTAGGAGGTTTTGATAATTTAGCTGTATTAGCTATTGAAAATGGAGTTTATGGAGAAATTTGGGGAACTAAATATGCAAGAGTAGCTGATGAAGCGAGTGCTAATTTTGGACAAATTATAGTAGATGGTAATGGTTTGCCAACTGCAACATCAGAAAAATTTAAATTAGGTGAGCAACAGCCAGATGCTATGGTTGGTATTTCTAATACGTTTACTTATAAAAACTTAACTCTTGGTTTTTTAATTGATGCACGTTTAGGGGGAGAGATTTTCTCTGGATCTAACCATGCATTACAAGCTTCTGGAAACGCATCAGCAACAGTAGTTAATGGAGATAGAGCAGATTTTATCGTAGAAGGAGTAGTTAGTGATGGTAGTGGAGGTTTTACGGCAAACAATACTGCAGTTTCACCACAAGATTATTGGACAGCTATTACTGCAAGAACAGGTAACTTAGGTATAACTGAAGCGAATATTTTTGATGCTACAAACATCAGGTTAAGAAATGTAAATGTTAATTATAATTTAAAAAGTAAGTGGTTAACGGATTCAGGAATTCAAAATGCTAAAATTGGAATTTCTGCAAATAATGTGTGGATGATAAAAAATAACTTGAATGGTATAGATCCAGAATCAGTTTTTGCTACGTCTACAAATGCTACAGGTTTTGAATATCTTTCTCCTCCTACAACAAGTAGCGTGTTTTTAAATCTATCATTAAGTTTCTAAAAATTAAAAAATATAAGTAATGAAAAAAATATTAAAAAATACAAACTTACTTGTTCTAATGCTATTCGCATTTATGTCTTGTTCAGATTTTGAAGAGATAAATATCAATCCAACTGCAGCAAATAAGGATCAAGTTCAAATAGAATACTTTATTAATAGTTCTATTGGTGGTGCTCAGCAAAACCCACATATTTCAGAACGTATTTTTGTTCTTTATTGGAATGATGCAGGTAGAATGACAAGAGTTGGTACTTTGTCAGAAGGAAGCGCTAATGATGGTTGGTCTAGTGATTATTACAACGGATATGTATCGTCATGGCTAAGAAACATTAATGCAGGTATTAAAATTGCTGATGAGCAAATAGCTTCAGGTAATTTTAGGGAGCATACACCAAACCTTAAGCAGGTTGCAAGAATTTGGCGTGCATATATTATGAGTGAAATGACTGACAATTTTGGGCCAATTCCAATTAATGGTTTTGAAGGGGTTAATCCGGAGTATAGTGATGTAAAAGAAGTGTATTATTACATGTTACAAGAGTTAGATGAAGCTACTAATGCATTAGATCTTACAGTTTCAAATCCTGATGATGCATTAAAGAAATTAGATCCAGCTTACGAGTATGATTTTAAAAAATGGCAAAAATATGGAAATTCTTTAAGAATGCGTTTAGCAATGCGTTTGTCTGAAGTAGATCCTGCAAAAGCACAAGCAGAATTTGAAAGTGCAGTTAGTAATGATTTTATTACAGAAGCTACAGATAATTTTTCTGTAAAAGAAACAGCAGGATGGAGTGATTATACAGGTGTTATAACAAGAGAATGGTGGGATCATGAGGTTTCTGCAACACTTAACAATTTAATGATTGGTTTAGGTGGGGTAACTTCTCAAAGTTTGTTATCTGCAGATAAGCATGGCTATATTAAACCTGCAAATTATATGGGGCTTAAGTTTGATGATCATTTTACGTCTATGACGAATGATCCTTCAGCAGGTTTCTTTTTTGATGGATTGCACAATAAGATAGATCCTAGAGCGTATGATTTATTTAAAATTCCAGGAGATTTTTCAGATCCAGAATTTAACTCATACCCTTCATGGAACAGTAATGCTAGCACTACTAAAAGAAGCCTTGTAGATGCTTCTGATAATATTGTTAAGGAAATAGAGTCAGCTTTTACATGGAACGCTTACCCAGGTGGTAATTGGGGAGACAAAGGGTCTAAAAACAAAGTGTATGGTTTTACAGGTACATTACCTCGTTTAGCTAATAAATATAGAAATAACTCTAATAGTAGAATCTTCTTTGCTTCTTGGGAATCTCACTTTTTAATAGCTGAAGCCGCAGTAAGAGGTTGGGCAGTTCCTATGACTGGTCAAGTAGCTTATGAGCAGGGAATTGCACAAAGTTTTGCATACAATGGTGTTGCTAGTCATTTAACTAACTATTTAACTTCTCAAGATTACAGTAGAGTAGGTACTTCTGTTAGTTGGTCGCATACTACAGAGCCTTCTTCTTCTGTTCTTGTAACTTATTTAGATGGATATTCAAACTTACCTGGAACAATGAATTTACAGTATCCAGATAATACAATCTATAAAAATGGAGCAGTAAAGAATGACCTTTTAACAAAGATTATTACTCAAAAGTTTATTGCGCAAACACCATGGTTGCCTTTAGAAACTTGGAATGATCATAGAAGACTTGGGTTACCATTTTTCGAGAATCCAGCAGTGGAAAAGCCTTTAACGGACATGCCACAATTAACAAATGGAAACTTTATGACCAATAGGATTGATTTTTATGGTCAACGTTTAAAGTATCCTTCAAATTTTTCTAGTAATATTCCTGGAGGATACCAACAAGCAGTTGGTAAGTTAGGAGGACCAGATACTGTATTTACACCATTATGGTGGGCACAGCAAAATTAAAATTTAAGGATGCCAAAAAGGTAATACTTGGTTTTTAGATGTAAAGAAAAAGGAGAGCTTAATAGCTCTCCTTTTTTATTGTTATTTATTTTGTAAATTTATTTGGTATTGTATGTTCTTGTTATAAAAAATTAAATAGAAGATTTTAAGATTATATCCTTTACTTCATTTATGTAAGATCTTCCTATAACATACCTCATTCCATCAATTTCAATACTATTACCTTCTACAGCATCAATTTTATTCATAGCGATAGTATAGGATCTATGTATTCTAATAAAATTATTTTTAGGTAATAAATCTGTAAAGCTAGATAAGGTACTGTGAATTAAAAACTTGCCGTTAGTGGTGTTGATTTTTAAGTAGTCCTTAAGACTTTCTATAACCAGTATTTCATCTAAGAAAATTTTTTTCATTTTTTTCTTATCAATTTTAATAAAAAGATATTGGCGTGTATTCTTAACAGGGTTTGTAACGTTGTTAATGTCTAATCTACTATATACCTTATTTATGGCTTTCATAAATCTATGAAATTCATAAGGTTTTACTAAATAATCAATAACATCAAATTCGTAGGCATCTATAGCAAATTCCGTATATGCACTAGTAATTATAATTAAAGGAGGGGTTTTTAGACTTTTAATAAAATTAAGTCCGTCTAAAACAGGCATGTTAATGTCAAGAAATATAAGATCAACTTTATTGTTTTTTAGAAAATTTAAAGCATCAATTGCATTGTTAAAAGAGTTTACTAATTCTGCATCTTCAATTTGTTCTAAGTAATTTTTTACAACATTAACCGCTAAAGGTTCATCATCAATAATTAAGCATTTTATTTTCATACACCTTAACATTCATAAAAAGTTTTATAGAAAAAATAAGTACAATTAAGTTACTTTAATTTTTAGCTCTACAGTAAACTTATCATTAGTATTTATAGTTAGTTTATAGTCGTTTTTATTATAGCCTAAAGTTAACCTTTTTTTTACATTCTCTAAACCTATACCACTGGAATGTTCAAAAGTACTTTTATTTTCTGATACTGCAGGTAGTGGGTTGGTAATTGTAAAATAGAGGAAGTCTTCTTTTATAGTAAAGTCAATATCAATCTTTTTAACACCTATGTTTTTATTAACACCATGTTTAAAAGCATTTTCTACAAAAGTAAGTAGTAAAATAGGAGAAATTTCTTTGTCTTGAATATCTCCGGAAATAGACATGTTAATTTGTAACAATTCATCATGTCTAATTTTTTCTAAATCTAAATAATTCTGAATGCATTGTATCTCATTGATTAAAGATTGTCGCTTAGATTTTGTTTCATAAAGTAAGTAGCGCATGAGCTCGGAAAGTCTTAAAATTATTTTGGATGTTTTTTCTGACTTTTCTAATGCAAGAGAATGAATATTGTTAAGTGTATTAAAAAAAAAGTGAGGAGATACTTGCGCTTTTAAAAACAATAATTCTGTTTCTAATTGTGTTTTTTCAAGATCTGCAACGAGTTTTTGCTTCTCTAAAAAATCTAAAGTAACCTTAATGGCTGTAACAAAAGTTATCACATATACTTCTCCTATCATCATGTCTAAAACGTAATTTAATGACAGCGAATTAATAGGCTCAGGGCCTTCTGGCCAAACTTCATTACTTATTAAAAAATAAGTTAAATTAAATTTTGTGACCACCATTAAAAATATTGCAATAAAAAATAGGGAGATGTATAACGTATATTTTCTTTTGAATAGAAATTTTGGCATCAAAAAAAGGATATTAAAATAACATAAAGAGATGTGAATTGGAAACCCTAATAAGTTTGTTTTTAGAGAATACAAATAGTCATTAAAATAACTGCCCCAACGGAATGTGTTGAAAAGAAAATAAATAGACCAAAAAATAATGTGGTGCCAAAAAGAGATTTTATAGAGGTGATTAGATTCAAAATTCATTAATAAAAATCTTTTTTTTGATGTTTAGGAGAGTTGTTGTGCTGTCCGTCTAAAATTATTTTAATTGTGGTTAAATTTATGAATTTTTATAGAATAAATAGATTTTGTCTTTTTGATTTTAGAAATAAAATTATTAGTTGAGGATATTTATAAAATAATGATACTATTTATTCATAAAAAAGAAAACTCTTTTAAGTATTTTAGTTTTGATAAAAGTAAATATTGAGTTTTATAATTTTGTTTAATACATACACATGAAAAAAAAACACCTAATTATTCTTTGTTCTATTTTAATGGTAAGCTGCTCTAAAAATTCAGAAACCATAAATAATACTCAAGAAGAATCTTCAATAAGCTTTGTAGATCCTTTTATAGGTACTGGAGGACATGGTCATACGTATCCTGGCGCAACTGTGCCTTTTGGTATGTTGCAGGTAAGTCCGGTAAACGGTATTAGTGAGTGGGACTGGTGTTCTGGTTATCATTATTCAGACGATGTTCTGGTTGGTTTTAGTCACTTAAGTTTAAGCGGAACAGGTATTGGAGATTTGGCCGATATTATTTTTATGCCGGTAAATAAAGACGTAGATTTAACTATAAGCCCACAGTCTAGAGATAGCATTTCTTATAAATCTTCTTACAGTCATAAAAATGAGAAGGCATCTCCTGGATATTATCAAGTTTTTTTAGAAGATCATGATGTTAATGTCGAATTAACAACCTCTAAAAGAACAGCAAATCATAAATATTCATTTAAAAAAGGGGATAAAAATTCTGTTGTCATCGATTTAGGCTTTGCTATTAATTGGGACAGACCTTTGGAAACTTCTTTAAATATTGAAGACGAGTTCACTATAAGTGGAACTAGATTTAGTAAAGGTTGGGCTAACAATCAAAAAGTATTTTTTGTCGCTAAATTTTCAAAACCAATGGTCAGTCATAAGTTATATGCTGATGGTAATTTAACAGCTGAAAAATCAGCAAAAAGCAAAAAAACATCCACACAATTATTTTTTGATACAGATGATAAAAATGAATTGCAAGTAAAAGTAGCACTTTCATCAGTTAGTATAGAAAATGCAAAAGACAATTTAGATACTTCTGATTTTAATTTTGAAGGCGTAAAAACTTCTGCAGAGAACTCTTGGGAGAAAGCATTGTCTAGTTTTAATGTAGAAACAAAAACAGACTCTTTAAAAACTATTTTTTATACCGCATTGTATCATGCACAGCTAGCTCCTGTTACGTTTAGTGATAAAAACGGACAGTTTAGATTAGAGAATGATAGTATTGTAACTGCAGAAAATTACACGGCATATTCTACTTTATCTCTTTGGGATACTTTTAGGGCAGAACACCCTTTATTAACCTTGATTGCTCCAGATAAAGCATCGGATATGATTAACTCTATGTTGGCATATTACGAGCCTAAAAAAATATTACCAGTTTGGACTTTGTATGGAAACGAAACAAATACAATGACGGGCTATCATTCCATACCTGTAATTGTAGATGCGTATAGAAAAGGTATTCGTGGTTTTGATGCGGAAAAAGCATACGAAGCAATGAAAAACACCATGCTGCAAGACGAACGTGGCTTAAATCATTATAAAAAATACGGATATATTCCTTATAATCTAATAGATGAATCTGTAACGATTTCTTTAGAATATGCTTATGATGATTGGTGTGTTGCAGAAATGGCAAAAATGTTAGGAAAGGAAGAAGATTATCAATTTTTCTTAAATCGATCTAAAGCGTATCAACATTTATTTGACAAAGAAAGTGGTTTCATGCGTGGGAAATCTCAAGACGGAAAATCGTGGAACGAACCTTTCGATCCAAAACATTCTAACCACAGAGAGCAGACAGATTATACTGAAGGAAATGCTTGGCAACACAGTTGGTTTGTACCTCATGCAGTAGATAATTTAATAGAAATTCATGGTGGTAATAAAGTTTTCACAAATCGTTTAGAGCAATTATTTACAGAAAGCTCAGAAATTACTGGTGATAATGTTTCTGCAGATATTACGGGGCTTATCGGTCAATATGCACATGGTAATGAACCGAGTCACCACATTGCGTATATGTTTAATCATGCAGCACAACCTTGGCGCACTCAGTTTTGGGCACGTACTATTATGGATACGCAATATAATACAACACCAAACGGATTGAGTGGTAATGAAGATTGTGGGCAAATGAGTGCTTGGTATGTGTTGAGTTCTATGGGAATATACCCTATGAATCCGGCTTCTGGAGAATATGAAATTGGAACTCCAATTTTTGAAAAAGCAACGATGAATCTTCCTAATGGTAAAACATTTACTATTGAAGCAGAAAATGTATCTGACAAAAATTTCTATATTCAATCGGCAACTTTTAATGGCGAAGTTTTTAATAAAACAGCTATTTCACACGATGCTATTTTAGAAGGAGGGAGCTTGCTTTTTGTAATGGGGGCTAAACCTAATAAAAATTGGGGAGTAACAGGTAAGCAACAATAACTAATCAACTAATAATTACCCTCTAATGAATATAATAGATATTTCAATTATAGCAATTTACATTATTCTAACACTGGCTGTTGGAATTTGGATTTCCAAAAGAGCATCTAAAGGATTAGATTCTTATTTTTTAGGAGGTAAATCTATAAAATGGTACTATTTAGGGTTAAGTAATGGCTCTGGAATGTTCGATATTTCTGGAACAGCCTTAATGGTAGGTTGGCTTTTTCTATATGGAACAAAGAGTTTTATGTTGATGTGGCTTTGGCCGATATGGAATCAGATTTTTATTATGATGTTCCTAGCCGTTTGGATTAGACGCTCTAATATTATGACGGGGTCTGAATGGATTTTAACACGTTTTGGTGATGATAAAGCAGGACGGGCATCTCATAAAATTGTAGCACTGTTTGCTGTGGTTGCTGCCATTGGTTTTATTGCCTACTTTTTTGAAGGTGTAGGTAAGTTTATGACCGTTATTTTACCTTGGGATATGACTTTTATAATAGGTGCTTCAGAAATTTTAACTTCAGAGCAATCTTATGCACTAATTATAATTATTCTAACTACTATTTATACAATAAAAGGAGGGATGTTTTCTGTAGTGGCAACAGAGGTTTTACAATACGGAATAATGGTTATTGCGGGTGTTTTGGTTGCAGGCTATACTTTTATTGCTTTTAGTGATATAGAAATTACAAGTGTAATTACAGAAGAGTGGAAAAACGTTTTCTTCGGATGGGAGTTAGATACACATTGGGATTCTAAGTATCAAAAATTTAATGATTTGGTAGATTCCGAAGGGTATAAAATGTTTGGAGCTTTAATTGGTATGAGTCTTTTTAAAGGATTCTTCGCAAGTATTGCTGGTCCAACACCAAGTTTCGATATGCAACGTATTTTATCAACAAAAACAGTAAAAGAAGCTGCTTACATGAGTGGTTTTACAAATTTGGTATTGTTTATTCCGCGCTATTTATTAATTGGAGGTGTTGTAGTTATTGCGTTGGTAGTTTTAGCACCCCAAATGGCAGCTAATCCCAATTTTGTAGGTGGAGATTTAGAAATTTTACTACCACAAGTAATTAATTTTCACGTTCCTGTAGGTATTAAAGGATTGCTTTTAGCAGGTCTTTTAGCTGCTTTTATGTCTACCTTTTCCGCATTTGTAAACGCAGGTCCTGCATATATTGTTAACGATATTTATAAAAAATATTTTAAACCAGAAGCAACGGATGATCACTATATTAAAGCGAGTCATTTGGCTTCTTTTGCAGTGGTAGGATTGGGTGTTTTTATGGGCTTTTTTGCAGATTCTATTAACTCACTAACTTTATGGATTACAAGTTCTTTATTTGGTGGTTATGTAGCAGCTAATTTTTTAAAATGGATTTGGTGGCGATTTAACGGATGGGGATACTTTTGGGGAATGTTATCTGGTTTAATTATTGCCAGTTTGCAATTTTTATTAGATCAAAATAAAGCACATTTTACAGAAGGCTCACTTTTATATGACTTGTCTAATGTTTCTGCTATTTACTTATTCCCAGTCATATTTGGTTTTTCATTACTTGGTTCATTTTTAGGAACCTTTTTAACGAAACCTACAGATATAAAGGTTTTAAAAGCATTCTATACAAATGTACATCCTTGGGGATTTTGGAAACCGGTATTAAAAGAATTAAAGAAAGAGAATCATAAAATTGAGAAAAATTCCGAATTTTGGTTAGATATGTTAAACTGTGCAATTGGTATTGTTTGGCAATCTAGTATGATTGTATTGCCAATCTATTTTCTAATAAGAGATTACCCGAAAGCGTTTATTTCTTTAGGTGTATTTTTGGTAACTTCTATTATTTTGAAGTTTACATGGCTAGATAAAGTGAGAAAAATTCCGAATTAAAAATAATAAAATTGACATTAAATAATAAAGAAAATATGAAATCAATTCCTTGGCAAGATAAACCAGAAGGTTGTAATGATGTAGTTTGGAGATATTCGGAAAACCCTGTGATAAACAGGTATGACATTCCATCTTCTAACAGTATTTTTAACAGTGCTGTTGTTCCTTTTAAAGATGGTTTTGCAGGTGTTTTTAGATGTGATAACAAAGCAGTACAAATGAATATTTTTGCTGGTTTTAGTAAAAACGGAATTGATTGGGATATCAATCATGAACCAATTGAAATGCAAGCAGGAAATACCGAAATGATAGAGTCTGATTATAAATACGACCCACGTGTGGTATTTATTGAAGATAGATACTGGATTACTTGGTGTAATGGTTATAACGGGCCAACAATTGGAATTGGGTATACCTTCGATTTTAAAGAATTTTTTCAATGTGAAAATGCTTTTTTACCTTTTAATAGAAACGGTGTTTTATTTCCGCAGAAAATAAATGGTAAATATGCAATGTTAAGTCGCCCAAGTGATAATGGACATACTCCGTTTGGTGATATTTACATTAGCTACAGTCCAGATATGAAATATTGGGGAGAACATCGTTGTGTAATGAAAGCAACACCTTTTGAAGATAGTGCGTGGCAATGTACCAAAATTGGTGCAGGTCCAATTCCTATTTTAACAGAAGAAGGTTGGTTAATGATTTATCACGGAGTAATAAATACGTGCAATGGGTTCCGTTATGCAATGGGATCGGCCCTTTTAGATGAAAATGAACCAGACAAAGTTAAATATAGAACGCAACCTTATTTATTAGGACCAGCAGAATCATATGAAACTACTGGAGATGTGCCTAATGTTGTGTTTCCTTGTGCTGCGTTGCACGATGTAGAAGAAGATAAATTAGCTATTTATTATGGTGCTGCTGATACAGTGGTAGCAATGGCTTTTGGTAAATTGAGTGAAGTTATTCAATATACAAAAGAACATAGTTTATAAATAGGCATAGGCTTCAGTTTGTGTTATGAATAATGAGTGGATAATTGGCTTTAGCCAAACTTAAGAATATTAGAAATGAGTTTAAAATTAAAATATTTAGCATCTTTATTTTGTTTGATTTCGATGACATCTTATGCCCAAGAAATAAAGACCATTATACCAGAAAACTATATTGCGTATCATAGCTCTGAATCAATTACTATTGATGGAAATGAAAATGACGTTTCTTGGAGCAAAGTAGACTGGTCAGATCCTTTTATAGATATTCAAGGAATAAAAAAGCCAACCTATAAAACCCAGATTAAAATGCTTTGGGACGATACGTATTTTTACATTTTAGCAAAAATGGAAGAGCCGCACGTTTGGGCAGATATTACAGAACATGATGCTATTATTTTTCATAATAACGATTTTGAAGTTTTTGTTGATCCAGATGGAGACACACATAATTATTATGAAATAGAAGTAAATGCAATCAATACCATTTGGGATTTATTTATTACAAAACCCTATAGAGAACAAAATAATGTTGTTTTAAATGATTGGACCGCAACCGGAATGAAAACTGCCATTACCATTGATGGTACTTTAAATAACCCAAATGATACAGACAAAGGTTGGACTCTTGAAATGGCAATTCCTTGGAGTATTTATAAGAAATCTTATTTTGAAAAAAATGTTCCTAAAGATCAGTTTTGGCGTGTGAATTTTTCTAGAGTAAATTGGGATTACCAAATTACAGATGGTAAATATGAACGTAAAAAAGATGCGTACGGTAAGCATCTTCCAGAATACAATTGGGTTTGGTCTCCACAAGGAGTCATTAATATGCACGAACCAGAAAAGTGGGGCTATGTTTATTTTTCATCTAAAGAAGTTGGTGAAAAAGATACGTTTGAAGTTTCTAATGATGAAAAAATTAAATGGGAATTGTATAAGTTGTACCGTGCTCAAAAAAAATATTTTGAAACAAATAAAACATGGTCAACTTCTATTAAAAAAATAGCTTCCTCTGCAATAATTGTAGATGGAAAAACAATAAAACCAACGCTTATTAATCATCGTTTTGGTTGGACTATTTTTGTAAAGAGTCCATTTTCAAATAAATTGATGACGATAAAAGAAGATGGTACTTTTGTAAAAAAATAAATAAGATGAAGTTTATAAAATACATATTCCTTTTGCCGTTGTTTTTTGGATGTAATAAAACTGCAGAAAAACAAAATAGTGTACCGCAAGAAAAGCAAAATGAAAATTATAAAATAATTGGTTACGCAGCAGGTTATGAAGACTATGATTTCTCTAAAATTGATGCAACTAAATTAACACACATCAATTTTGCATTTGCAAATATTGTAGATGGTAAAGCAAAATTTGAGTTAGAGACAGATAAAGCAAAAATTGCGACGTTGATATCCTTAAAAAAACAAAATCCAACTTTAAAAGTATTGTATTCTGTTGGCGGTTGGGTTTGGTCAGATCAATTTTCTACGATGGCAGCTTTTGATAACTCTCGAATAAAGTTTGCCGAAAGTTGTGTAAACTTATTAATAGAACATGGCTTTGATGGAGTAGATTTGGATTGGGAATATCCAGGTCAACGTGGAGAAGATAACCCTTTTCGTCCTTCAGATAAAGACAATTTTACCTTGCTTTTAGCAGAGATTCGAAAAGCTTTAGATGATGAAGGGAAGAAGAATAATTCCCATTATTTGTTAACCATTGCTACTGGATCTGACGACACTTACATAGAACAAACTGATTTGGGTGAAGCACATAAATACCTCGATTTTATAAATGTAATGTGTTACGATTTTTATCAAGGTTGGTATTATCAAACGGGGCATCATGCAAATTTATATCCTTCAGAAAGAGATGCAGACAATGTAAATAGCGGAGTAGATGCTATGGAAAGACATTTGGAAGCTGGTGTGCCAGCAGATAAATTAGTGATGGGGATTCCTTTTTACGGAAGACAATGGAAAAAGGTGAGCTCTACAGAAGATGGTTTAAATGAGCATTCTCAAGAAGGGGGTTATATTGTGTCTTACAAAGAACTTAAAGAAAGAATTGCTAAAGGAAAATATAAAGAAATGTACGATGAATCTGCAAAAGCTTCCTATTTATGGAGTGAAAGCGATAGTACATTTGTTTCTTGGGAAACGTCTAAAGATATTCAATTAAAAACAGCATTTATAAAGGAAAATGGTTTTGGTGGAGCGATGTTCTGGGAATATAGTTTAGATAAAGATCAAGAGTTATTAAACACACTTTTTAAAGGATTAAAATAATTTTAACGTATAAAAACAGGTTTTTATGAAGACAAAATTCACATTATTTGTTTGGTCTATTTTTTTAATAGTAGGCTGTAATCAAGTGCAACAAGAAAAAGAAGTGAAATCTTCTGATATTTCAGCAAAGAAAGTTGATGAATTTACTTTTGGTACTTGGATAACTTCTAATAAAGAGAAAACAAATGAGACTTATAAGTCTGAATTTAAAAAATATAAAGCTGGCGGAATTGATGAAATTTTAATTAATACAGGAACAGATCCTAAAGAATTAGAACGTTTAGTTCCTATAGCAAAGGAAGAGGGTTTAAATGTACATGCGTGGATTATGGCTGTAAATCGTCCAGGAGATACGGTTGCATTAAAACATCCAGAATGGTATATGGTAAGTAGAGATGGTAAATCTTGCTTTGATACAAGACCGTATGTTGGGTATTATCAATGGCTGTGTCCTACAAGAACTGAATCTAGAAATCATATTTTAGGCTTGGTAGAAGATTTGGCAAAAGTAGAAGGAATTGAAAGTGTACATTTAGATTATATCCGTTTTCCAGATATTTTTTTACCTATTGGATTACTTCCTAAATACGACTTAGTACAAGATACAGAAATGGCAGAATATGATTTTTGTTATTGTGATGAATGTATCAATGCTTTTGAGAAAATTCACCATAAAAATCCAAGAGAAAGTAAAAATACAGCCATTGATATGGAGTGGAAAAACTTCCGGTTAAATGCTATAAAATCCATTGTAGATGATGCGTATAAGCTAGTACATCAGTACAATAAAAAATTAACAGCAGCAGTATTTCCGTATCCAGAAATGGCAGACCACATGGTACGTCAGCGTTGGGATAAATGGAATATTGATGAGGTATACCCAATGATTTACCATGGTTTTTATAATGAAGAAATAGATTGGATTGGTTATGCTACCAAACAGAGTGTTGCTGATGTAGAATCAGAAAATATTGCAGTTAATACGGGTATTTATATTCCACCATTCACATCATCAGCAGAACTAAAACAAGCAATTATTTTAGCAAAAGAAAATGGAGCAAAAGGGGTTACCTTTTTTGATGGTCCACAGTTAACTGATGAGTACTTAAAAGCTATTAAAGAAACCAAAGATAGTTTTAAATAGAAATTAGTAAATCATTGTACGTTTTAAATAGTAAAAAAATAAAATTATGACGGATCAAAAATCCTATCGCTCAGCATTTATCTTATTAACGGTGTTATTTTTCCTTTGGGGATTTATCACTGTACTCGTAGATAGTTTGATTCCTCGTTTACGAGAATTATTTACATTAACTTATTTTCAAGCAGGTTTGGTGCAGTTTGCATTTTTTGGTGCCTATTTTTTATTGTCTATTCCAGTAAGTTATATTTTATCTAAAATAGGATATAAAAAAGGAATTATTTTGGGGTTATCAACCATGGCTTTAGGGTGCTTATTGTTTTATCCAGCAGCTTCATATCGTGAGTTTGGTATTTTTATGTTGGCATATTTTATTTTGGCAGCAGGTATGACTGTTTTACAAGTTGCAGCCAATCCTTTTGTAGCTGTATTAGGTTCTGAAGACGGAGCATCTAGTCGTTTAAATCTTTCTCAAGCATTTAACTCTTTAGGTACTGCAGTAGCACCTGCGGTTGGTGCTTTGTTTATTTTAAGTGATGTTATAAAAACCAAAGATGAAATTGCGGAATTAGAAGGAGCTGCAAAAGAAGCTTACTTAACTACTGAAGCAGCAGCAGTGCAAACTCCTTTTTTAGGGTTGGCTGTTTTTATAGGAGTTATAGCAATCATTTTTCTGTTTGCAAAATTACCAAATATGATTTCAGAAACTTCTTCAGGAACATATCGAGAGGCTTTTAAAAACAAGAAATTAATGCAAGGAGTTTTAGGTCTCTTTTTTTATGTTGGGGCAGAAGTTGCTATTGGTAGTTACTTAGTAAACTATTTCTTAGACATGAATCTTGTATCGGTTATTAAAGAAAACGGATTTATGAGAACCATTGCAGAAGGCATTTTAAACTCTGGATTGGTAGAAAGAGATGACAAAGCAGTTGTAGGTGTTTTTGTAACATTTTATTGGTCTGGTGCAATGATTGGTAGGTTTGCAGGTGCATATCTTACCAGAATTATAAAACCAGGAAAAGTGTTGGCTATTTTTGCCACCATTTCTATTTCCTTAATTATTTTATCAGTGAGTACTGTTGGTTTGGTAAGTATGTGGAGTATTTTGGCAGTTGGTTTATTCAACTCTATTATGTTTCCAACCATTTTTACCTTAGCTATAGATGGTATAGGACACTTAAAACCAAAAGCATCAGGTTTATTATGTACTGCTATTGTTGGTGGGGCAATTATTCCTCCAATGTTTGGTTTCTTAACAGATTATATCGCATTTAAAAATGCATTATTGTTAATTATACTTTGTTATGCGTATATCGTTTGGTTTGGTTACAAAAACGGTAAAGCTCAAGTAGCGGTTGTATAGTTCGTTTAACTGGTTAACAAGAAGTATTTCTATTTAAAAATAAATATTTTAGAATAAAAGTGAATGAAAAAGATTTGTTTTATAGCGCTATTGTGTATTGTTCTTTTATCACAATGTAAAGAGCCCCAAGATGTATTAGTTCAATCTAAATTGATCAGTTTTGTAAATCCGTTTATAGGAACAGATGGACCAGGTAATACTTATCCAGGTGCAACGGTTCCCTTTGGTATGGTACAGTTAAGTCCAGATATTGGTATTCCTGGATGGGATAGAATTGCAGGGTATTTTTATAAAGATTCTATAATTTCTGGTTTTTCTCACATGCATTTAACAGGAACAGGTGCCGGAGATTTGTATGATATTTTAGTAATGCCAACCAACAGCAGATCCTCTAAACGGATAGAAGCTAATAACTTTAAACCTTTTTCTAGTTTTAAACATGCTAAAGAAACTGCGTCTCCAGGATATTATTCGGTAGATTTATTAGATTATGGAATTAAAGCCGAATTAACCACTACAGAAAGAGCAGGTGTTCATAGGTATACTTTTCCAGAAGATAAAGCTACTCAGATTCATATAGATTTAGGCTATGCTTTAAATTGGGATAGCCCAACGGAAACTCATTTTAGGGTTGTTGATAATACTACTATAGAAGGATATCGAAAATCTACAGGTTGGGCAAAAGACCAGCGTGCGTATTTTGTAATAAAAGTATCTAAACCATTTGAATCGTATCAATTATATAAAAATGATACCATAACAACATCGCCTGTTACCGCTAAAAATTTAAGAATTAGTTTAAATTATGCTACTACAAAAGAGGAACAAGTCATTTTAAAAACCGGCGTATCAACGGCAGATATTAAAGGTGCTTATAAATCTTTAGAAGTAGAGGCTCCTCATTTTAATTTTGATGCTATTAAAGATGAAGCTGAAACCAAATGGGAAAATGAACTTAGTAAAATAGTTATTACTACTAAAGATGAAACTCAAAAACGAATTTTTTACACCATGCTGTATCAATCTATGTTGGCACCTACTTTGTTAAGTGATCATAATGGAAATTACAAAGGTGCAAATGATAGCATTATGAAGGCCGAGGGATTTTATAGGTATGATACCTTTTCATTATGGGATACATATCGGGCTGCACATCCATTGTACACTGTTTTACATCCTAATCGGGTTTCAGATATGGTAAATTCACTTATTGCTCATTATGAGGAAACAGGGTTGCTGCCAGTTTGGTCTTTGCAAGGAAACGAAACGAATATGATGATTGGTTATCATGCAGTTCCTGTAATTGTAGATGCTTATTTTAAAGGTATTAAAGGTTTTGATACCGCTTTGGCATATGAAGCATGTTTAAAAAGTGCCAAAGATAATTCTAGGCAAATTAATGAATACATGGCGTTGGGTTATGTACCTGTTGACGAGCAACATGAAAATTGGTCGGTTTCTAAAACATTAGAATACGCTTATGATGATTGGTGCATTGCTCAATTTGCAAAAGCCATTGGAAAGATTGATGATTATGAAGTATTTTTAAAAAGATCGGAGAATTGGCGTAATGTTTACGATTCTAAAAGTAGGTTTATGCGTCCAAAATTAAAGGACGGTTTGTTTATTAAAAACTTTGTTCCTAAAGAATATTCACCTTATTTCTGTGAAAGTAATGCTTGGCAATATTTCTGGTCGGTTCAACATAATATCGAAGGGGTAACAGATATTATAGGTGGTAAAGATATTTTTGAAAAAAAATTAGATTCAATGTTTACTTTAGATCCGCTTCCAGAAGATAAATTACCCATTTTTAGTACCGGAATGATTGGACAATATGCACATGGAAACGAACCAAGTCATCATGTAGCTTATTTATATAATTATATTGATAAACCATGGAAAACTCAAAAATTGGTGCGTCAGATATTAGAAACACAATATAAAAATGAACCAGACGGACATTGCGGAAATGAAGATTGCGGACAAATGTCGTCTTGGTATATTTTCAGTGCTTTAGGTTTTTATCCTACAAATCCAGCACAAAGCGTTTATGCTTTTGGTTCACCAATTGTAGATACTGCTTTAGTTCATTTAGAAAACGGGAATACATTTTCTATAGAGGTTCTAAACAATAGTTCAGACAATAAATACATACAGTCTATTTCATTAAATAACAAAGTAATAGAACGAAATTACATTACACATAAGGAAATTATGAACGGTGGCGAATTGATTTTTACGATGGGAAGCACTCCTAATAAGAATACTAAAAACTCAATGGCTTTAACCTCAAAAATGTATCAATAAAAAAAACAACGCATGTCAGATAGAAGAAATTTTATAAAAAAAGCAGCTTTAGGAACAGTAGGTATTAGTGCAATTTTAAGTTGCGATAAGTCTGTAGAGACCAAATCTGAAATTACGGGAAGCACGGAAATTAGTAAAGGATCTAAACCGATTATAATTTCTACTTGGAATCATGGTTTGCCTGCAAATGAAGAAACTTGGAAACAATTAAAGGAGGGTAAACCTACGGTTGATGCTATTGTAGCAGGAATGAATATTCCAGAAGCAGACCCAAAAGTAAGAAGTGTAGGTTATGGCGGATTTCCGGATAGAGAAGGAAAGGTAACTTTAGATGCTTGTATTATGGATCATAACAGTAATTGTGGTTCGGTTTCCTTTTTACAAGGAATTAAGCACCCTATTTCAGTAGCTAAAAAAGTAATGCAAAATACACCGCATGTAATGCTTGTTGGAGAAGGAGCTTTTCAATTTGCATTGTCTGAGGGGTTTAAGGAAGAAAACCTACTAACAGCAGAAGCTGAAAAAGACTGGAAAAACTGGGTTGAAGAATCCAAGTATAAACCAGTTATCAATATGGAAAATCACGATACCATTTCTATGTTGGTTGTAGATAAAGACGGTAATATTTCTGGCGGTTGTACTACAAGTGGTGCTGCTTGGAAAATGCATGGTCGTGTGGGAGATTCACCAATAATAGGAGCAGGATTGTTTTTAGACAATGATATTGGAGCTGCTGCTGCAACAGGTTTAGGAGAAGCTGTTTTGCGTACCGCAGGAAGTGCAATGGTAGTTGAGTTAATGCGCCAAGGAAAATCTCCTTATGAAGCTTGTAAAGAAATTGTAGAACGCATTTATGCGAAACATAAAAACCATAAAGATATGGAGTATTTACAAGTTGGTTTTATAGCTGTAAATAAAAAAGGTGAACATGCGGGCTACAGTTTGCGATCTGGATTTAATTATGCGGTTGCAGATGAAAAAAGTGGCAATAGAATGGAGGATGCCTCATTTAAAATGTCTTGGGATGATTAAAAAACGGGACAGTAAAGATAATAATGTTTAGAAATAATTTTTTACACAAAACGAGTAGCGTAAACCAACTTAATAAAAATTAATAATATAAAAACCGGTTAGAATGAATGTATTTAAAACGATGTTAGTTTTGGTTTTAATAGCCATAACATCATCATGCAAAAAAAGTAAAGAAGCAAAAGTTTTCACAACAGAAGATATTACTGTTATTCCGAAACCGGTAGCATTAAATTTAGAACAAGGATCGTTTGAATTTACTGGCAAAACAACATTTGTAACCACAGATGCTTCTCAAAAAGAAGTAACTAAAGTTTTAATTGATAAATTTAAGAATGCTGCAGGGTGGACGCTTAGTATCTCTGAAAGAGCTCCTGAAAATAATTTTATTCAATTTACGGTAGATGAAAATCTAGAGAAGGAAGCATATAAGTTAGAAGTAAATTCTAGCCGAGTAATCATTAGTGCTAATGGAAACGCAGGTTTTCTTTATGGAATAGAAACGCTTAGACAATTACTTCCTGTAAGTATTGAAAGTGAGAGCGTAGTTTCTAATGAACAATGGCAAATACCAAATCTTAGTATTACAGACAACCCTCGTTATAAATACAGAGGGTTAATGTTAGATGTATCACGTCATTTTTTTGAAATTGATTATTTAAAAAAGACCATAGATCGTTTGGCAATGTTAAAAATGAATGTGCTTCATCTACATTTAGTAGACGACCAAGGTTGGAGAATCGAAATTAAAAAATATCCAAAATTAACAGAAGTTGGTGCTTGGAGAGTAGACCAAGAAGACAAACATTGGGATGGTAGAGATGAAACTTCACCAGATGAAAAAGGAACTTATGGTGGTTTTTACACGCAAGACCAATTAAAAGATTTAGTAGCGTATGCAGCAACAAAAAATGTTGAAATTATTCCTGAGATAGAAATTCCTGCGCACGTATCTTCTGCAATTGCAGCATATCCAGAATTATCGTGTCATGAAAGACCAATTGGTGTTCCTTCTGGTGGTGTTTGGCCAATTACGGATATTTATTGTCCAGGAAAAGAGCATACATTCGAGTTTTTAGAGAATGTTTTAGTAGAGGTAATGGATATCTTTCCATCAAAATATATTCATGTTGGTGGTGATGAAGCAACAAAAACCAATTGGGAAAAATGTGCTGATTGTAAAAAAAGAATGCGTTCAGAAAAATTAGAAAATGTAGAAGAGTTACAGAGTTATTTTATCAAAAGAATGGAACGTTTGATAAACTCTAAGGGAAAACTTTTAATTGGTTGGGATGAAATTTTAGAAGGTGGTTTAGCGCCAGAAGCAACTGTAATGAGTTGGAGAGGTGTTGCCGGCGGACTAGAAGCAGCAAAACAAGGACATGATGTTATTATGACACCGGGTTCTCATTGTTATTTTGATCATTATCAAGGGCCACAAAACGAAGAGCCTTTGGCTTGGGGAGGTTATACTCCGTTAAGTAAAGTGTACACTTTTGATCCTATTGTAGGAGGAATGACAGAAACAGAAGCAAATCATGTTTTAGGCGGACAAGCAAACCTTTGGTCTGAACAAATTAAAACAGAATCTCACTCAGAATATATGATTTTTCCAAGATTGGCTGCATTGTCAGAAACACTTTGGTCAACAAAAGAATCTCGTAATTGGGAAGATTTTTCATTAAGAATGACTAGCATGTTTAAACGTTATGACGTAATGGATATTAATTATGCAAAAAGTGCATTTTTGGTGATGGAAGATGTAAAAATTAATATGGATACAGAGGAAGTTACTTTAGTGTTGAACAATGAGTTTACATATTCAGATATTCGTTATACATTAAATGAAAACAAACTATCAGAAAATGCTATAAGATATACAACACCTATAAAAATTGATAAAACAACAGAGGTTCATGCATCATTATTTAAGGATGATAAACCAGTAGGCGTTGCATTTAATACCACTATTAAGTTTCACAAAGCTGTAGGGAAAAAAGTAACGTTTAAAGAAATTTATGATGATAGATACCAAGGAGAAGGAGAGTTTGGTTTGGTAAATACCTTGCGTGCAACAAAAAATTATACAGACGGTCATTGGCAAGCATGGTTAAAG
The DNA here is from genome assembly GCF_038023995.1 of Polaribacter atrinae. Lineage (NCBI taxonomy): Bacteria > Pseudomonadati > Bacteroidota > Flavobacteriia > Flavobacteriales > Flavobacteriaceae > Polaribacter > Polaribacter atrinae. The sequence continues at coordinate 1,017,003 of NZ_CP150660.1, read as the reverse complement.
AAAGACATGGAAGCTGTGGTAGATCTGGGTGAGCAAACTTTAATAAAAGAAGTAATTGTAGGTACTTTAGAAAATCAAGGTCCTCAAATTTATTTTCCAACAGCGGTAACTGTTTTTGTTTCTAGCGATGGTGAAAATTATACAGAAGTGGGTGTAGAAAAAAGAGCGTATGCTAAAAACCCTTCGTTCGATTTAAAGGATTTTAAAGTTTCTTTTGAAGCACAATCTGTTCGATATGTAAAAGTGATTGCTAAAAATTTAGGGAAAACACCTAAAGGAGGAAACGCATGGTTATTTGTAGATGAAATTTTAATAAAATAAATAATTAAGTATGAAAGTAAAAGGAGTTTTTTTAGCTATTTTATTTGTTCTAATGACATCAAAAAATGTATCTGCCCAAATAAAATATGAGCCAACGAAAAGTAATTTGGAAGCTCGTCAATGGTTTGAAGATGCTAAGTTTGGGCTATTTATCCATTGGGGTGTTTATAGTATTTTGGGGGCTGGAGAATGGGTAATGAACAATCAAAATATAGCAATTGATGCTTATGAAAAATTACCATCTTTTTTTAACCCCACAAAGTTTAATGCAGAAGAATGGGTGCAGATTGCAAAAAATGCAGGAATGGAATATATTACGATTACAACAAGACATCATGACGGTTTTTCTATGTATGATTCTGAAGTGTCGGATTATAATATTGTTAAAAAAACACCTTATGGAAGAGATATTATAAAAGAATTGTCAGAAGCATGTAATAAAGAGGGGATCAAACTTTTCTTTTATTATTCGCTAATAGATTGGCACGATGATGATTACTTTCCTAGAGGAAAAACGGGGAATGGAATAGATGGAAGAAAAGAAGGTAACTGGAGTGCTTATATCCGTTTTATGAAAGCACAATTAACGGAGTTATTGACTAATTATGGAGAGATTGGTGGAATTTGGTTTGATGGTGATTGGGACAAGAAAAATGAAAACTGGCAGTATGATGAAATTTATGAATTAATTCATGACTTGCAACCGCAATGTTTAATTGGTAACAATCACCATGGTCTTCTAAAAAATGGTGAAGATTTTCAAATGTTTGAAAGAGATTTACCAGGTGAAAATAAAACAGGTTTTGGAACTCAAAAATCAAATATAGGTAAATTACCTAAAGAAGTTTGCGCAACCATTAATGGATCTTGGGGGTTTAATTTGCAGGATAGAATGCATAAATCAAAAAAAGAGCTCATTCATTATTTAGTTAGAGCATCAGGTTTTGGAAGTAATTTATTATTAAATGTTGGTCCTATGCCAAATGGTAAAATTCAAGAAGAACATATAAATTCTTTGGCTGAAATAGGAGATTGGTTAAAAATAAATGGCGAAACAATTTATGGAACTAAAGCTGGAATTATTCCACCTAGTACTGATTGGGTTTCAACCCAAAAAGGAGGTGTGCTGTACCTTCATGTATTAGAAAATAAAACAAAACCTTTTATCATTTCAGGTTTTAAGACCCGGATTAAATCTGCCAAATTATTTTCTAACAAAAGAAAAATTAAGACTAAACATACTAAAGATGGTTTACAAATTGAGATTCCTGAAGCAAGCCAAAATGAAATTGATACTATTATAGAAATTATTTTGAAATAAAATTAAATCTTTTAGCAATAAAAGGAATTAAAATAAGAAAATATGAAATTTTTAAAACTAACAATTGTCCTATTTTTCTTGTTTGCCAATCAAATTTCGGCACAAGAAAAATTGACAAAAGAAGAAAGATTAACATGGTTCAAAGATGCTAAATTAGGCATATTTATTCACTGGGGATATTATGGTGTAAATGGTATTGGTGAGTCTTGGTCTATGTATCATAAGCGTATTTCTTACGATGATTATATGGCACAAGGAAAAGGCTTCACAGCAGAAAATTACAACCCTGAAGCTTGGGCAAAATTATTTAAAAAAATAGGAGCTCGTTATGCTGTATTAACAACAAAACATCATGATGGTGTAGCGTTGTGGAACACAAAATTTAGTCATTTAAATGTGATAGAAAAAACACCTGCAAAAAGAGATTTAGTGGCACCTTATGTAGACGCTTTAAGAAACGAAGGTTTAAAAGTAGGTCTGTATTATTCTTTAATAGATTGGTCGCATCCAGATTACGATGTGGTTTTTCCACGTCCTAATACCAGAAAAGACTATCCTCAGAAAAGGGAAAACCAGTTAACACCTTGGGAGCGATTTATAAGATTTAATACAGGGCAGTTAAAAGAATTGAGTACTAAATTTAATCCAGATTTATATTGGTTTGATGGAGATTGGGAGAAATCTAGCGAACAATGGAGAGCAGAATCTTTAAAGGATTCATTATTAACATGGAACCCAAAAATTATTGTTAACTCTAGGCTAAAAACACATGGGGATTATAGTACACCAGAACAAGGGATTCCTGTAGTAAGGCCAGAAGGAGCATGGGAGTTCTGTATGACAATGAATGATAATTGGGGGTATTTCCCTTCGGATACAAATTACAAACCAATATCGCAAATTGTAAGAACTTTTGTAGAAGTTATAGGTTCTGGAGGAAACGTGTTATTAAATATTGGTCCAAAACCAGATGGTACTATTGCAGCACCGCAATTAGAGCGTTTAGAAGCTTTAGGAACTTGGATTAAGAAACATGAAACAGCTGTTTTTAACTCAAAAGCAGGTTTGCCTTATGGCCATTTTTATGGGCCAACACTTTTAAGTAAAGATGAAACTAAAATTTATTTGGCCATTTTTGATGCTCCTAAAAACTACATTTCATTAAAAGGAATTCAGAATAAAGTAAAATCTATTAAAGTTGTAGGTAGTGGGCAAGAACTTAGTTTCGAAAGAAACGGTGGTGCGGCTTGGAATAATATTCCTGGAATTTTAAGAATAGAAATTCCTAAAGTAAATAATTTGGATGCTTATACAACTATTTTAGAAGTTGAATTAGAGGATGCTTTAAAATTGTATAGAGGTCATGGAAATGCTGTAGAATTAAATAAATAACAGCATTAATATATATTGACGGAAGTGTTGAGAGGGAAAAAGAACTAAAGCAAACAATTAATGGTTTTTAAGTTTCTTCTTAATGTTTTCAGTAACGTAGTTATAGTAGTTGTGAAAAATCAATAATTGAATTTATAAAGATGATAAAACATATTTTAAAGAGTATATTAATTGCTAGCATAGGTTTTTTTATGGCATGTGATGCGCCAACTAAGAGCAAAGATAAAAATGAGAAAACGACTGCACTTATTGATTATGTAAATCCATTGATGGGTACAGATTCCGATTTTAGTTTATCAAACGGAAACACCTACCCAGCAATTGCAACACCTTGGGCAATGAATTTTTGGACACCACAAACTGCCAAAATGGGTGATGGTTGGGCTTATAAGTACGATGATAAAACGATAAGAGGTATAAAACAAACCCATCAGCCTAGTCCATGGATTAATGATTATGCGGCCTTTTCTTTAATGGCGGTTACAGGTAATTTAAAATATAAAGAAGAAGAACGCGCTTCTTATTTTTCGCATAAAGCAGAAATAGTTAAACCAAATCATTATAGTGTATATCTTGCAGATTATGATGTTACTGCAGAAGTTTCACCTACAGAACGTGCTGCACATTTTAAATTTACATTTCCAAAAACAGATTCGGCTTTCATTATTTTAGATGCTTTTTATAAAGGATCGATGGTGAAAATCCTTCCGAAGGAAAGAAAAATTATTGGTTATTGTAGAAACAATAGTGGAGGCGTACCAGATAATTTTCATAATTATTTTGTGGCTGAATTTGATAAAGATTTCGAATTAAACCACACTTGGGGAGATGGTTGGAAGCTAATAGAAAACTCAACAGACAATAAAGGAGAACACGTTGGAGCAATTATTGGTTTTAAAACAAAAAAGGGTGAAGAAGTAAATGTTAAAGTAGCGTCCTCATTTATTAGTCATGAGCAAGCTGCATTAAATTTAAAAACAGAAATAGGGAACGATTCATTTGAAAATACCAAAGAAAAAGCGGCCGCTGCTTGGGAAAAAGAATTGCAAAGAATTGTTATAGAAGATGATAATATTGATAATGTTAGGACTTTTTACTCATGTTTATATCGTGTTTTATTATTTCCAAGAAAGTTTTACGAGTATGATGCTACAGGAAGCGTAATACACTATAGTCCTTATAACGGAGAGGTTTTACCTGGGTATATGTTTACAGATAATGGTTTCTGGGATACGTTTAGAGCTGTTTTTCCATTTTTTAATATGATGTATCCTGAGTTAAATACACAAATTATGGAAGGGCTAGCAAATACCTATAAAGAATCTGGTTGGTTGCCAGAGTGGGCAAGTCCTGGGCATAGAGATTGTATGATTGGCTCTAATTCCGCTACTATTATTGCTGACGCATTTTTAAAAGGAAACATGCAAGAAAAAGATGTAAGCGTACTTTTAGAAGCTGTTTTAAAAAATGCAAATGAAGTAGAAGGACGTCCAGTAAATTCAGTAGGTAGAGAAGGAGCAAATTACTACAATAAATTAGGCTATGTACCTTATGATGTTGGGATTAATGAAAATGCAGCAAGAACATTAGAATATGCATTTGCAGATTTTACCATTGCAGAAATGGCGAAAAAACTAAATAAAGATGGGTTGGCTGCAGATTTTTATAAGAAATCTTACAATTATAAAAACTTATTTGATTCCTCTACTAACTTAATGCGAGGAAAAAATGAAGACGGTACTTTTCAATCTCCTTTTAATCCTTTAAAATGGGGAGACGCTTTTACAGAAGGAAATAGTTTACATTATACCTGGTCTGTTTTTCATGATACCCAAGGTTTGATTGACCTCATGGGAGGAAAAGAAATTTTTGAAGCTAAATTAGACAAGGTTTTTGAAATGCCACCAAATTTTGATGCTTCTTATTATGGTTTTAGAATTCATGAAATTCTTGAAATGCAAATTGCCAACATGGGAAATTATGCACACGGAAACCAACCGATTCAGCACATGATCTATTTGTATAATTATGCAAATACATCCTATAAAGCACAAGAAAAATTACGTGAGGTTTTAACCAAGTTATATTCTGCAACCCCAGATGGATATTGTGGGGATGAAGATAATGGACAAACATCTGCGTGGTACGTATTTAGTTCTTTAGGTTTTTACCCAGTAACACCTGCTGTTAATGAATATGTAATTGGAAGTCCATTATTTAAAAAAGCAACGCTGACTTTAGAAAACGGAAAGACCTTTGTTATTTCAGCAAGCAATAACTCAGAAAATAATGTGTATATAGAATCTGCTTCGTTAAATGGAAAACCATGGAATAATAGTTTTTTATACTCAGATGCTGTTCAAGATGGTGGTTCTTTAGAATTTAATATGGCTGCTGTACCAAATAAAGCGTGGGCAAGTAAACCTGAAAATACGCCATATTCATTAAGTAAAAAACTTAAAAAATAATATTCGATTATGACTAAAGATACTTGTTTGTTAATTTTTATGATATCGTTTTTAACGTGTATTCATGCGCAAGAACCTATCGATTATGTGAACCCATTTATTGGAACTTCTAATTTTGGAGCAACAAATCCTGGTGCAATTGCACCAAGAGGAATGGCAAGTGTATCGCCTTTTAATGTTGCAGGCCCTAAAAATTTACCTTTAGAAAAAGATAGCCAATGGTTGTCTACACCTTATGTAAATGAGAATACATTTTTAACAGGATTTTCTCATGTAAATTTAAGTGGCGTTGGATGTCCAGATTTAGGTGTTATTTTAACAATGCCAACTACTGGAGATCTAAATACAAATCATTTAGAGTACGGAACAACGTATAAAAATGAAGTTGCTAAACCTGGATATTATTCAGTAGAATTAGATAAATACAATATTAAAACAGAAGTAACAGCAGCTACAAGAGTTGGTATAAGTAAATATTCATTTCCAAAAGGGAAAGCCAACATATTAATTAATTTAGGTTTAGGTTTAACCAATGAAGAAGGTGCATCGGTTAAAGTGGTGTCTTCTACAGAAATTGAAGGAATGCGTAATGTTGGAGCATTTTGTTATTACAAACCAGAAGAATCTTATCCTGTTTATTTTGTAGCAAAATTTAGTAAACCTGCGGATGAATTTGGTATTTGGAAAAAAACTAAAAAATACGATGGGGTTGAAGGACAATGGATGGCATATAATGGAAAAACACGTTTGTATAAAAATTACAAAAAAGAAGTAATTGGAGATAGTATTGGAAGTTATTTTACTTATAAATTTGACCAACCTACACAAGTAGAAGTTAAAATTGGTGTGTCTTACGTAAGTATAGAGAATGCTAGAAAAAACTTAGAAGAAGAAACTAAAAAATTATCTTTTGACACTATTTATAAAAATACGGCTTCACAATGGAATGAGTTGTTATCTAAAATAGAAGTTGAAGGCGGTACAGAAGATGATAAAACTATTTTTTACACGGCTTTATATCACACGTTAATTCACCCTAATACATTAAATGATGTAAATGGAGAGTATCCAACTATGGGAAAACGTAAAACGGCTATAACAAAGGGTACACGTTTTACCGTATTTTCTTTTTGGGACACCTATCGTAATTTACATTCATTAATGTCTTTAATTTATCCGAAGCAACAATCTGACATGGTAAAAAGCATGTTAAATATTTATGATGAAAGTGGATGGCTGCCTAAATGGGAACTGAATGCTACAGAAACCACAACAATGGTTGGTGATCCTGCCGGAATAGTTTTAGCAGATACGTATTTAAGAGGTATTCAAGATTTTGATATTGAGAAAGCCTATGAAGCCATGCGAAAAAGTGCGACACAGTTAGAAAATAATCCATTAAGACCAGGAGTTAAAGATTATATAGAGAAAGGCTATTTAACAACTAAAACAACAAAAAGCGGTTCGGTTTCAACCACACAAGAATATAATATTACTGATTTTGCAATAGCACAATTAGCTATTAAATTAGGTAAGAAAGAAGACTATAAGCTGTTCTCTAAACGAGCTATTTCTTATAGAAAATTGTTTGATAAAGAGTTTAACCTATTACGTCCAAAGAACGATGATGGATCTTGGTACGCTCCTTTTAATCCGAATCAAGGAGCTAATTTTGAAAAGAATTTGGGTTTTATAGAAGGCAATTCTTGGCAATATACTTTTATGGTTTCGCATGATACAAAAGCCTTAATGAAGTTAATGGGAGGTAAAAAAAAGTACGTAGCTAAATTAGATGAGGTCTTTGATAAAAAGCAATTTGATATGGCAAACGAACCCGATATTGCCTACCCATATTTGTACAATTATGCAAAAGGTTATGAATGGAAAACACAGCAGCGTGTTACCAATTTAATAAATGAGTATTTTACCAATAAACCAGCTGGTTTGCCAGGTAATGATGATACAGGTACTATGTCTGCATGGTTAATTTATAGTATGATGGGAATTTACCCCGTATCTCCTGCAGATCCGTTTTATACGATTACAACACCAAGATTTGATAAAATAACCATTCATTTAGATAGGAGATATTATAAGAACGAAACTTTAGTTATAGAAAAAAACGGGAAAGGGAAACTAAACTCTTATATTGTTAAAGGGAAAAATAATAAATCTTTTTTTATAAGTCATGAAACGTTAACGAATGCTTCGAAAATTCAATTTAATTTAGAATAGTAATTTGTTTTTAAATCAATAAAAAAGATGAAATTAAAAAAATGGACTGTATTATTCTTATTAATTTTAATATTAATAAGCTGCTCTAGTGAAAAAATTTTAAAGATTGAATCTCCTAATAATAAAATTAAGGTGTCTGTAAATACGAATAAAGGCATATATTACACTGTTAATTTTAAAGATTCTGTAATTATAAACCCTTCAAAATTAGGTTACGAATTTAAAAATGCAAATACTTTATCTAAAAACTTCATAGTAACAGATTATAATATTACACAATCCAACACCAAATGGAATACAACATGGGGAGAAAACAGTGTAATAGACAATAATTACAATCAACTGTTAATTTGTCTTCAAGAAAAAGATGGTTCTAAAAGAAAATTGAATCTCTACTTTAAAATATATAATGATGGTATTGGGTTTCGTTATGAAATTCCTAAACAAAAAAATATAGACAGTATTCTTATTGCAGAAGAATTAACGGAGTTTAATTTCGTAAAGAACCATAGTGGTTGGTATATTCCTGCAAATTTTGAATCGTATGAAACACTCTATAAAAATGCAAATTTAAACGCTATAGAGTCAGCGAATACACCAATAACATTAGAAACAAAAGTGGGTAATTTTATAAGTATACACGAAGCGAACTTAACTAATTATGCAGGCATGACTTTAAAGAAAAATGAAGCAAGCTCATTTTCTTTTAAAAGTGATTTGGTACCCTGGCCAGATGGTGTTAAAGTAAAAACAAAAACACCAATGATTTCTCCTTGGCGTACCATTCAAATAACAGAGAATGCACAAGATTTAGTGGAGTCTAATTTAATTTTGAATTTAAATGAACCAAATAAAATTGAAGATGTATCTTGGGTTGAACCTATGAAATATATTGGAATTTGGTGGGGAATGCACTTGGGAACAAATACTTGGACTTTAGGCGAAAGACATGGAGCAACAACAGAAGAAACAAAAAAATACATCGATTTTGCAGATAAACATAAAATTAAAGGTGTTTTAGTTGAAGGCTGGAATACAGGTTGGGAAAATTGGGGGAAAAAGGATGCTTTCGATTTTGTAACACCTTACAACGATTTTAATTTAAAAGAAGTTACAAACTATGCTACTGAAAAAAACATTTCATTTATTGGTCATGTTGAAACTGGTGGAGCAGCACAATCTTTTGAAAATAAATTAGAACCTATTTTTTCAATGTATCAACAATTAGGTGTTAAAGCTGTAAAAACGGGTTACGCAGGGGGCATTCAAACAAAAGGTCAATTTCATCATGGGCAGTTTATGATAAATCATTACAGAGAGGTTGTTAAAACTGCTGCTAAATATAAAATTATGATTGATGCTCATGAGCCGATTAAACCCACAGGGATAAGAAGAACCTATCCCAACATGATGACTCGTGAAGGAGTAAGAGGTATGGAATGGAATGCTTGGAGTTCTGGGAATCCGCCAGAACATTATACAATTTTACCTTTTACAAGAGGACTGGCTGGACCAATCGATTATACACCTGGTATATTTGATATTTTATATAAAAACGCTAAAAATAGAGTTAAATGGAATGATTTAGACGATGGGACTTCTAGGGTAAACACAACATTAGCTAAGCAATTAGCTTTATTTGTTGTGTTGTATAGCCCAATGCAAATGGCATCCGATTTGATAGAGAATTATGAAAATCAACCTGCTTTTAAATTTATTGAAGATGTTGCTACAGATTGGGAGTCTTCAAAAATGATTAATGGAAAAATAGGAGATTACATAACCATTGTTAGAAAAGATAAAAATAGTGATGATTGGTTTTTAGGAAGCATTACAGATGAGAGCCAAAGAGAATTAGATATAGAGTTAAGTTTTCTTGAAGAGAATAAAACGTACATCGCTCAAATCTATGCCGATGGTATGAATGCCGATTGGAAAACCAATCCGACAGAAATTGATATTCTAAAAAAAGAAGTGACTTCAAAAACCAATCTTACTATAAAATTAGCTGGTGGTGGTGGACAAGCTATCCGATTTACACCAATAAATAAATAATATGAAAAAAACGGTTATTTTACTTTTAGTCTGTTTTTTATTTTCTTGTACTTCGGAAAAAGAAGCCTATAAAATAATGACCTATAATATTAGGTATGATAACCCGAACGATGGTGTAAACAGATGGTCCAATAGAAAAGATTTTTTAAGTAATCAAATAGTGTATAATAGTCCAGACGTTTTTGGTATACAAGAAGGCTTGGAGCATCAAGTACAGTATTTAGATAGTATTTTGGTAGGTTATTCGTATGTAGGAGTTGGGCGAGATGATGGTAAAACCAAAGGTGAGTACAGTGCTATTTTTTATCAGAAAGAAAAATTTAATGTCCTAAATAAAGGTACATTTTGGTTGTCTGAAACACCAAATAAAATTTCGGTTGGTTGGGATGCTTCTATGGAGCGAATTTGTACGTTCGTTCTTTTAATTAATAAGTATAATAATGATCAGTTTTTGGTTTTTAATACGCATTTTGATCATATTGGTAACATAGCGAGAGTAAAAAGTGCTAAATTAATCATTGATAAAATAGCCGAATATAACACAGGTAATTTACCTGTTCTTGTAATGGGAGATTTTAATTTGAAACCAGAAACAGCACCCATTCAATTATTATCCAATGCCTTTAATGATGCAAAGATAGCAAGTGAATCAAAACCTTTTGGACCTATTGGTACCTTTAATGCTTTTGATTTTAACAAGCCAGTTGTAGATAGAATAGATTATATTTTTACAAGTAAAGAACAAGTTAAAGTATTAAAATATGCAACTTTAAGTGATTCTAAAGATGGTAAATTTCCGTCAGATCATTTACCTGTTGTTATAACGTTTACAGTACATAAATAATAATTAATTAGAATAAAATGAAGTTTAAAAATAGTATAAAAATCAGTTTATTAGTGCTTTGTGTTAATTTATTTGCACAAGAAAATAGTACTAAAATTAATGTATTTAATAAACAAGTTTTAAATTTTGGCGGCGAAAAAGGTACAGACTCGGAGGCAGTAAGCCTAATGAGCGGAAGATTGGTGTATAAAAAAGTAAGCATTCCAGAGTTTAAAAAAGGAACAGACGTAAAAATAAAAATAACTGTACGCTCAAATGGAGATCGTTGGGATAAATCTGGTTCTTGCTTTGTAGTAAGTGATCCAGAAAAACTATCTATACTTTCTGTTACAGAAAAAAAGAATGATTTTCCAAAAGATTCTTATATCGATGATAATTATGCTGGTTTTGTAAAAGGAACAAATTACAATCCTGTTGTAGAACTAATGCGATTTATGACTCCTTTTGGAGTAGGGTATTATAGCGATAATAAAGTAAAATATAGAAGACCAGTATACATACCAAGTTGGGAAAAACAAGTGGTTTGGGAAAATGACATTACAGATTTAGAGAGTTTAGTAACAGGTACATTTTATGTTGGTGTTTGGATTGATACTTGGACAGCAGAAGGATATGATTTTGACTTAGAACTAACGTACTCTAATAGAAAACAGCAAAAAGTATCTGTATTGCCTTTAGTGAATACAATACCTTACGTTGGCGGACAGCAAATACCAGACAATTTTGCTCATAATGATTTAGAGCAGTCTATACATTTAAAAAAGAAAGCAAAAAATGTAAAATTACATTATATTACAACAGGTCATGGAGGGCATAGTGGTGGTGATGAATTTATCAAAATTAAGAATAGTGTGTTTTTTAACAACAAATTGGTTTTAGATACCATTCCTTGGAGAGATGATTGTGCTTCATTTAGAAGATTTAACCCTACTTCTGGCGTTTGGATTAGAAAAGATTCTGCATCTTATATAGATTCTAAAACTCATTCTTATCAAGTTAAAGAAATTGAAGAACGCATTGCTTCATCAGATTTATCTAGATCTAATTGGTGTCCAGGCTCTTTTGTAAAGCCTATGGTTGTTAATTTAGGAGATTTAAAAGCGGGAGATCACATGTTAAAAATAAAAATTCCTGCTACACCAGTAGACGGAGATAAATTAAATCATTGGTTAGTTTCCGCATATTTAACATACGAATAAAGTAGTATTTAAAATAGTTGTTTTTTTTTTAAGAATCAGTTAGTTATCATTTTGTATTGATAACTAACTGATTTTATTGTTAATATACTTTTTTAGCTCATACTTCCTAACTTGCTCTTTGTAGCAGTTGTATTGTTACTTGTCGAAATGATATAAAAAATTAACAAAACTTTATATATTTTTGTATTAAGTAATACATAAGACATATTTCAACTATAAACTAAATTTTATGATTCAAAAGCTAAGTTTGTTACTGTTTACATTTTTTGCGTTCGGTCTTATGACTGTTCAGGCTCAAAGTACAGTAACCGGTACAGTTACCGATGCTAATAATGGAGACCCAATACCTGGGGTTAACATTATGGAGAAAGGAACAAAAAAAGGAGTAGTTTCAGATTTTGATGGAAATTATTCAATTAACGTAAGTGCGAATGCTACACTTCAGTTTAGCTACATTGGTTTTACAACTAAAGAGATTACTGTAAACGGAAAACAAGTGGTTAATGCTAGTTTAACTGAAGATACAAGTACTTTAGAAGAGATCGTTATTGTAGGTTACGGTACCCAGAAAAAAGGAAATTTAACGGGAGCTGTAAGTACTATAGATGCAGAGGTGTTAGAAAATAGACCTGTAAGTAACGTAATGCAGGCCATTCAAGGATCTGTACCAGGATTAGCTTTAACTGTAGGTAATGCAGGTGGGGCGCCAGGATCTAGTATGAATATTAGTATTCGTGGTGTTGGTAACCTTCAAGGAACGGGATCTCCTTTGGTTATTGTAGATGATATTCCATTAAGTGACCCTTCAGATTTAAATAATATAAATCCAGATGATATAGAAAGTATTTCTGTCTTAAAAGACGCATCTTCTTCAGCTATCTATGGATCTCGAGCAGCCTTTGGTGTTATCTTGGTGAAGACTAAGAGTGGTGAAGGAGTGTCAGGGCATGTTATTACATATTCAAATAATTTTATTTATTCATCACCGACAAAAACTCCGGAAATGATGAATTCTTTAGATTTTGCAAATTATTTTAACCTATCTGCTACCAATGGTGGTGGTGCTCCTATATTTAGTGATGATGTTTTAGGTCGCATAAAAGACTATATCGCAGACCCTATAAATACACCTGTAACAGTTCCGAATGCAAATGGAACTAAATGGGAACAATATACTGGGTCTAATGCCAATACAGATTGGTTTGATGTTATGTATAAAGATGTAGTAGTACGTCAGCAGCACAATCTTAGCTTTTCTGGTAACGAAAATAAAGTGAATTATAATGTGTCTGGTTCTTTCTTTGATGCGCCAGGGATAATGAGCTTTGGTGATGATACATACCAGAGATATACACTTAATAGTAAGGTTTCAAGTAAAATGAACGATTGGTTTACTTTTAACGCAAATATTAGAATTGCTAGAGAAGATTTAGATAGACCTAGTTATGATCCAGGTTTATATTTACATAACATAGCAAGACGCTGGCCTGTAAACGGTGTTGTAATGCCAAATGGAAGTTATAGTGATGGTTCAGAGATTCCTTTTCTTTTAGGAGGTGGTAGACGTGTGTCTAAAGACCTAAGCACCAATGCTGGTCTAGATTTAATATTTGAACCTATCGAGAATTTAAAGATTAAAACAAGTCTTTATTACCAACGTGGTACTTCTAATATTACTTCTCATAGTGCTAAAGTAAGTGTTACAGAGCCAGATGGACAAGACAGATTAATTCGTCAAAATAATAGTTTTACTAGATATGCTTCAGAATCTAACTATGTTTCACCTAACTTAGTTATCTCTTATGAAAAATCGTTAAACGAAATACATAATTTTTCGGGATTGTTTGGTTTTCAACAAGAAAATACGGATTATAGTTCTTTAACAAGTTCTAAGAATGATCTTATAACAGACAATGTGCCATCTATATCTACAGCGGTTGGAGAAGATAACGTAAATGATTCTGCAGGTGCTTATGCTACACAAGGATATTTTGGAAGATTAAATTACAATTACAAAGAAAAATACCTTTTTGAAATTAACGGACGTTATGATGCATCATCTAGATTTGCACCAGACAGTCGTTGGAACTTTTTTCCGTCTATATCTGTTGGATATAACGTAGCAAAAGAAGATTTTTGGACGATAGATAGAATTAATATGTTTAAACTTCGTTACTCTACAGGGTCTATTGGAAACCAAAATGTGTCTAACTATTTATATATTTCTCGTATGCCTATTAATACCAATTTATGGTGGTTAGGAGATTCTGGGAGACCAAATTACACTACAACTCCTGGTCTTATTAGTCCAGATATTACTTGGGAAACAGTAAAAACAGATAACTACGGGTTAGATCTAGCTGCGTATAACAATCGTTTGCAAATGACTTTTGAGTATTTTATAAGGTCTACAGACAATATGTTTGGTCCTGCAGAACGTTTACCAGCTTTATTAGGTACTTCGGCACCACAAGCTAATAATGCGTCTATAGAAACAAAAGGATTTGATTTTAGTATACAGTGGAAAGATAATATTGGTGATGTTGGTTACAATGTAGGTGTTGTTTTATCTGATGCTGTAACAAAAGTTACAAAATACCGTAACCCAAACAATTTATTAAATACGTTCCGTGAAGGGCAAACACTTGGAGAAATCTGGGGATTTGAAACACTAGGTTTATATCAAAATCAAGATGAAATAGATAATGGTTTTGATCAATCTACTTTTTGGGGTGGTGTTTGGAAACCAGGAGACGTAAAGTATAATGATATTAATGGAGATGGTCATATAGATTGGGGTAAGTCTACTTCAGATGATGCTGGAGATCAAAAAGTAATTGGTAACAGTACACCTAGATATTCTTACTCTATAACTGCAGGTTTAGACTATAAAGGTTTTGATTTCTCTATGTTCTGGCAAGGTGTTGGAAAAAGAGATGTAAATACAGGAAAACAAGATCCTTATACTTTTGGTGCGGTAGGTAACCAATGGCAGTCTGCAGCATTTGTAGAACATGCAGATTATTGGTCTGAAGATAATACAGATGCATACTTACCTAGACCTACTTTTAATAGTGCTTGGAGAAATCAAGAAGTGCAAACTAGGTATTTAAAGAATGGAGCATACGTAAGATTAAAAAATGTGAGTCTTGGTTATACTTTTTCTACAGATATCATGGAAAAATTAAATCTTAAAAAACTTAGATTATTTGTAACAGGAGAAAACTTGCTTACCATTACAGATATGCCAACAATGTACGATCCTGAAGCTACTGGAGGTTATTGGGGAAGTGGTAAAATTTACCCACTTCAAAAATCGTTATCACTTGGTTTAAATGTTCAATTTTAAATATATATATTATGAAACACATAAAATACATCACTCTAATCTTAGCAATGGTTTCTTTTATAGGCTGTTCTGATGATTTATTAAATAAATTACCCGAGGATGAAATTTCTCCAGAGGCGTATTGGAAAACTCCCAATGATCTGGCACTTTTCTTAAATCAATTTTATACATCATTTCAAGTTCACTCTGGGTTTAATGGAGGTACTTTTGAAATAGATAATAATAGTGATAATCTTGCAGATATTTTTGTTAATACTAGATTAGTCGGTAATTCTACAAATGTACCTACATCTGATGCTTCTTGGAATTTTAACTCCATTAGAGCTGTAAATTTTTATCTTGAAAATAGTAGTACTGCGCAAGGAGATGAAGTAACAATTGAGCATTATAATGGAGAAGCTTATTTTTTCCGTGCTATGTTTTATTTCAATTTATTAAAACGATATGGTGGTGTGCCACATATTGTTAAAACGTTAAATACAGATTCTCCAGAACTGTATTCTCCAAGATTACCTAGAAATGAATTGGCTACTAAAATAGTAGCAGATTTAGATATGGCGATTGCTAAGTTAAAGCCTAAAAGCTCTGCAGAATCATTTAGAGTACACCAAGGTATTGCATTGGCATTAAAATCTACTATTTGTCTTTATGAAGGTACTTGGGAGAAATATCATGATGGTACTGTCTTTGCAGCACCAACTAATGAAAGTACTAAGTTTTTAGAATGGGCTGCAGAAGCTGCAAAAACATTAATAGATCAAGGGAATTATTCTTTGTATAATAATGGAACTGATAAAACGTATTGGGATTTATTCAATCAAATCGATTATTCAGGAAATCCCGAAGTAATGTTTTGGAAAAAATATAGTGTTTCTGAAGGAGTAAGTCATAAGGTTGGTCATTATTTACCGTACACAGGTTCTGGAACTGGTGTAACCAAATCTTTAGTAGATTCTTATTTAGCTTTAGACGGTCAGCCTATTTCAGTGAGTTCAATGTACAATGTAAATCAAGAAAGTAGTCTTACAGATATTGTTGCGAATAGAGATCCTAGGCTTGCACAAACAATTTGTACACCTGGAGATTTAATAACTGTAAACTCAGGAGTAGCAGATGAAATATTTGAATTTCCAGTATTTAGAGGAAACAATGAAATTACTTCAACAACAGGTTTTCAAATTTACAAAGGTGGTACTACAGATGAGGCTCAAAGATATGATAGTTGGACGGGGGCTATTATATTTAGATATGCAGAGGTATTGTTAAACTATGCAGAAGCAAAGGCAGAGTTAGGTACTTTAACACAAGGAGATTTAGATATTTCTATTAATTTATTAAGAACTCGTGTAGGGATGCCAAACTTATCAACAGCACCAGTTGCAGATTCAAACAAAGCATTTCCTGCATTAAGCGATGTTGTTAATGAAATTAGAAGAGAGCGTAGAGTAGAACTGGCTTTAGAAGGAAAGCGGTTTGATGACTTAATGCGTTGGGCAGCTGCAGATGAATTAATTGTTGGTAAAAGATTGTTAGGCTTTAAAATAATTGGAAGTGGTGATATGGAAACAGAATTTACAGATTTAATTGGAAATTCTATTCTTGTAAACTCAGATGGTAATATAGATCCTTATAAGAATACAATTCCTTCAGGGTTTGAGTTTAAAATAGGAAGAGATTACTTGTCGCCAATACCTACAGAAGAAATTGTATTGAGCCTAGAGAATTTAACGCAGAACCCAGGGTGGTAAAATATTATTTGAATTTGAATTAGTTTTGTAAACCCCTTGTAATCTTATTGATTTCACGGGGTTTATTTTTATAGGAAGCTATTTTTTTTATGATAATAGTTTAGAATTTAGTTCAATTAATATGTATAACATAATACGAATAATAGATATTTTAATTATTTTAGCAAATTGATTTAATAATCAAAATTAAAAGAAATATTTAACTTAGATAAACGCTACTAATTATGATGATTTTAAAAAAAAACAGTTTCATAATGTTATCACTTATAGGTGTCTTTTTCACTAGTACATCTCTAAGTAGCCAGAATAAACATCCTATTAAAGATTACAAGCATTATATAGAAAATGAAAAAGTTATAAGTGAAAATAAGTTAGAGACACATGTTTCCTTTACCTCGTATACTTCAGAGGCTGATGCCTTACAAAATACGCCAGAATTTAATAAATCTTTAGACGGAACATGGAAATTTAATTGGGTAAGAAATCCGGAAGACAGACCAACCACTTTTATGAACCCAAAAGAAGATGTATCTACTTGGGATGATATTAAAGTGCCATCAAACTGGGAAGTAGAAGGATTTGGTGTTCCTATTTATGTAAATCATCAATATGAGTTTTCAGATTATAAAGCTCCTGTTGCAGATGATATGGAGTTTGTTGATAGAATTTATCCTAAAAACCCAGGTAAAGTCCCAAATCAATACAACCCTGTAGGTACGTATGTTCGTGATTTTTCTATTGATAATAATTGGGACGGCAAAGAAATGTTCTTGCATATTGGTGCTATGAAATCTGGAGGATTTGTATGGCTTAATGGAGAGTATATTGGCTACTCACAAGGGAGTAAGTTGCCTGTTGAGTTTAATATTACAAAAGCAGCAAAAAAAGGTAATAATAAAATTGCGATTCAAATTTTTAGATGGACGGATGGTTCTTATTTAGAATGTCAAGATTTCTGGAGAATTAGCGGAATTGAACGAAGCGTTTATGTTTATGCGCAACCTAAAATAAGAGTGCAGGATTATGAAGTGCTTTCTGTTTTAGATGGTGCTTATAAAAATGGTGTTTTTGAATTATCTGTTCAACTAGAAAATAACTTCTCTAAAACTACAAAAGGAAGTATTTCTTATAAATTATTAAATTCGGAAGCTAAGATAGTCGCATCAGAAACAAAATCGTTTGCAGTAAAAAACTCTAAAGAAAATAATTTCAATTTTTCTACAACACTACCAAACGTACAACAATGGAGTGCAGAACATCCTAATTTATATACTTTATTAATTGAAACAAAAGATAGAAAAGGAAAAATATTAGAGGTTACTTCTTCTAAAATAGGATTTAGATCTATTGAAATAAAACAGGGTTTACTTTTAGTAAACGGACAACGTGTTACTCTAAAAGGTGTAAATACTCAAGAAGCAAATCCAGAAACAGGTCATGTAGTCTCGGAAGCAGATATTCTAAGAGACATTCAGCTTTGGAAGGAAAATAACATTAATGCGGTGCGTTTAAGTCATTATCCACAACAGCGTAGATTTTATGAATTATGTGATGAGTACGGTTTGTATGTGGTTGATGAAGCAAATATAGAGTCGCACGGAATGTATTATGGAAAATACTCATTAGCAAAAAAAGAAAGTTGGGAAAACGCACATGTAGATAGAATGGTGCGTATGGTAAAACGAGATAAAAACCATCCTTCTGTAATTATTTGGTCTATGGGTAATGAAGCCGGAAATGGTGTAAATTTCTTTAAAGGTTATGAAGCTATAAAAGAAAACGACAAAACAAAACGTCCTGTGCAATATGAACGTCCGTATAAAGATTATGATGGCAGTATTTGGGATATGGATTCTAATACAGATATTATTGTACCTCAGTATCCATCGCCTGCAGTATTTGAAGCCATAGGAAAAACAAAAACAGACAGACCTTACATACCAAGTGAATATGCCCATGCAATGGGGAATAGTACAGGTAATTTTCAAGATTATTGGGATATTATAGAACTATATGACAACTTGCAAGGAGGTTTTATTTGGGATTGGGTAGATCAATCTATTTGGAAAACCAACGAAAAAGGAGAACGTTATTATGCGTATGGTGGTGATTATGGAAAAAATATGCCAACCGATAACTCGTTTTTAAATAACGGAATTGTATTTCCAGACAGAACGCCACAACCTGCATTGTTTGAAGTAAAAAAAGTACATGAGTTTATCAATTTTAAAGAGAAAGGCATTAACCGTCATAACGAATTACGAGTATTGTTAGAAAATTTATATGATTTTACCAATTTAGATTTCTTCGACTTTAGTGCAGAAATAAAAGCAGATGGTACTGTTTTAAAAACCATTCCTTTAGAAACTATTTCGGTAGATACCCATACTGGTAAGTTAATTAGAATTTCGCTTAACGATATTCAGTTTCTTGATAATACCGAGTATTTTGTAGAAATTTCAGCAAAAACCAAAACGGCTTGGGGTATACTTCCAAAAGGTTATGAGGTTGCACATGAGCAAATTATTTTATCTAACAAATACAAAAATATAGTTGCTAAAATTGATAACAAAGAATCACTTAAAATTCAGGAATCTGGTAAAGAGTTAAAAATATCTAATGATAAAGTGCAATTGGTTTTCGATACAGAAAAAGGACAGATTAGTTCTTATGTTTATGAAAATGAAGAATTAATAAAAGACGAAAATGGACCAAAACCTAATTTTTGGCGTGCACCAACTGACAACGATTTTGGAAATCATATGCAGGTTAAAAATATTGAATGGAAAAAGGCATCACTTTTTATGAAGGTGTCTAAATTAGCATCTAATACCAATAAAGACGGTAGTGTAAGTGTAACTATTACTTATAATTTACCAGGTGTTGATACTACTTTTGAATCGATCTATAACGTATCTGGAAACGGAGTTGTTAAAATTAGTAACACCCTAAATGAAACGGAGTATACCGCAGACATTCCTCGTGTAGGTATGCGCATGCAAATGCCAAAAAAATACGAAAATATGACCTATTTTGGACGTGGTCCTTGGGAGAATTATCAAGATAGAAAGGCATCTGCTTTTATAGATTTATATGAATCTAAAGTAAAAGATCAATACGTGCCATATATTCGTCCGCAAGAAAATGGATATAAAGTAGATGTTAGATGGTCTGCTTTTTCTGATGGCAATAACAACGGACTATTGGTTGTTGCAGGCAAACAATTACAAGGCATTGGTATAAGTGCGTTGCATATGCCAAATGAAGATTTTGATACTACTACAGGATTAAAATATAATGAAAATGATACTTTAGATACCGAATATAGAATTGATGGTATTCCTAAAATTAACGCTTCTAAACACACCAACGATATTAAAGAACAAGATCTGGTTCAATTAAATATAGATTTAGGGCAACGTGGGCTTGCTGGCGATGATAGCTGGTATTCTAAACCACAAGAAAAATATCAGATTAAAGGAAAAACAAAACAGGTTTATAATTTTTACCTTATTCCTTTTAACAAAGGAACAAAAGAAGATTTTATAAAGTGGAGTAAATTATACGCAAACCAAAAATAATTAGTAGCATAAAACAGTACAGAAATGAAAAAAATGAACCAACTATTAAAAGTTATTTTCCTTTGGCTAATAGGAACGAACTTCGTACAGGCACAAACACTAGACCCGGTTATTGAAAATCCGGATGTAGTAGGTATTAACAAATTAGATGCCCGAGCTACTTTTTTTCCTTACAATTCGGTTGCATTGGCAAATAAAAACGAGTTGTCTAAGGCAGAAAATTACTTACTATTAAATGGTGTTTGGCAATTTAATTATAGCGATACGCCAGAAGTTAGACCAACAGATTTTTATAAAGACGATTTTGATTCTTCTAATTGGAATACTATAAAAGTACCAGGAAATTGGGAGGTAGAAGGTTTTGGAGTTCCTATTTATGTAAATGCTTCTTATCCTTTTCAAAAAGGATATTTAAACCCACCAGATATTCCAGATGGAGACAATCCTGTTGGATCTTATAAAAGAACTTTTAATGTTCCAGAAAATTGGGATGGAAAAGATATTTTTATTCATTTAGGAGCCGTTAAATCTGCTTTTTATATTTGGGTAAATGGTAAAAAAGTAGGATACAGCCAAGGGTCTAAACTTCCTGCTGAATTTAATTTAACCCAATTTGTTAAACCTGGTAGCAATAGTATTGCTTTAGAGGTGTATCGTTGGAGTGATGGTAGTTATTTGGAGTGTCAGGATTTCTGGAGAATTTCTGGTATAGAGCGTGATGTCTATTTATATGCTAGACCAAATGTACAGTTACAAGATTATTTTGCTAAAGCGGGTTTAGAAAATAATTATAAAGACGGTGTTTTTGATTTATCTGTAGCTCTTAAAAACATTCATACTAAAAAGCAAAAAGGAACGGTTGCTGTAGCAATTACAAAAAATAATGAAACCGTTTATAGCAATTCATCGTCTTATGAATTAGGGGCAAATTCTAGTAAAACTTTACAGTTTAATAAAACGATTCCGCAAGTAAAAACGTGGTCTGCAGAGGTGCCAGAATTATATCAATTAAATATTACCATCAAAGATAAAAAAGGAAAAGTTTTAGAAGCTATTTCTAGAAAATTAGGTTTTAGAACTTCTGAAGTTAAAAATGGGAATTTTTTGGTAAACGGTCAGCCAATTTTATTTAAAGGAGTAAACAGGCATGAGCATGATGCTAATACAGGGCATGTAATTTCTAGAGAAGATATGCTTAGAGATGTTCAGATATTTAAAGAATACAACATCAATGCAGTAAGAACGGCTCATTATCCTAATGACCCTTATTTTTATGAATTATGTGATGAATACGGTATTTATGTGGTAGATGAAGCAAATATAGAATCTCACGGAATGGGCTATGCTTTAGATAGAACTTTGGCAAACAATCCTGCTTGGTTAAAAGCACATTTAGAGCGTGTAGGTAGAATGGTAGAACGAGACAAAAATCATCCTTCTATTGTAATTTGGTCTTTGGCAAATGAAGCAGGAAATGGACATAATTTTTATCAATCGTATTTATTAGCTAAAAAAATAGATGATACAAGACCTGTGCAGCATGAAAGAGCAGTGCATGAATGGAATACAGATTTATTTGTGCCAATGTATGCAACACCAAAAGATGTAGAAGCGTATGCTAAAGATGATAGAAGAACCAAACCTTTAGTGCAATGTGAGTATGCACATGCTATGGGAAATAGTATGGGAGGTTTTAAAGAATACTGGGATTTATTTGAAAAATATAACAAATTACAAGGTGGTTTTATTTGGGATTTTGTAGATCAGGGTATTAAAATTAAAAAGAATGGTAGAGAGATTTTTGCGTACGGTGGAGATTTTGGGGCGGAAGGAACACCAAGTGATAACAACTTTTTAAATAACGGGTTGGTACAACCAGACAGAAAAGTAAATCCACATATTCATGAAGTAGCACACATACAACAAGATGTTAAGTTTTATGAAAACAACCTTGCCAATGGTGTTATAGATCTTAAAAACTGGTATTTCTTTAGAGATTTATCTAACTACACATTAAACTGGGAAATTATTGCAAATGGTAAGGTGGTAGAAACAGGAACAGTAGATAATATTGTAACAGCACCACAAGCAACAAAAACACTACATATTCCATTTAAAAAGCAGTTTACAAAAGGTGCAGAATATTTTTTAAATGTTTCTGTAGTTTTAAAAAAAGATGAACCTTTATTAAAAGCAGGTTATAGAATTGCTTATGAGCAATTCCAGTTACAAGCAGCAACATTTCAAGTACCTAAAAAAGCAACTGAATTAGTAAGTTATAAAGTAAAAGATGATGTGGTTCACGTAACCGGAAAAGACTTTGTGGTAACATTTAATCAGAAAACGGGTAAGCTAACAGATTATAGTTTTAAAAATACAAATTTGTTAAATAGTGGACCAGAAGTTAATTTTTGGAGAGCACCTGTAGATAATGATTATGGTGCAGGAACGCAAAAAAGATACAAGCAATGGAAAGATGCAGGTGTATCTGGAGATATTGTAACTTCTGTAAAACAAGTTTCAAAAACGGAAGTTAAAATTACATTCATAAGAAATTTGTTTAATGGAGATGCTAGCCTAACAGAAACGTATATAGTAGATGGTAATGGCGCTGTTAAAGTTAGCAACGATTTAAAAGCTATAAAAGGAGAACATGTTGGTTTCTATAAATTTGGAAATAAAATGGTATTGCCAGAAACCTATAAAAATATTACTTTTTACGGTAAAGGACCTTTTGAGGCATATACAGATAGACAACATGCAGCAAAAGTAGGCTTATACAAACAGACTATAGCAGAACAGTATTTCCCTTACATCCGTCCGCAAGAAAATGGAAATAAATTAGAAGTACGTTGGGCAACTATAACCAAAGCAGATGGATCTGGAATTCAAATTTTAAGTGAAAATCCGCTTTCTATATCTGCACTTAATTATAGTGAAGATGATTTAAGTTCTGGAGAAAAGAGAACTCAAAAACATGCTGGAGAATTAGAAGCAAGAAAAGAAGTTTTTGTAAATATTGATGGTTTTCAACAAGGTTTAGGTAGTATTAATAGTTGGGGTACTTTACCAATGGAAAAATACAGATTGCCTTATAAAGATTATTCATATTCTTACTGGATGATTCCTTTAGATAAATAGTAAATGAAATAGGTTAATATCGACGATTATTTTTATAATAAAAGTCGATATTAGTTTTAAATAACAACTCACTATGTATAAAAAAATACTTCTATTATCGTTTATTGTATTAGCATCTTGTACAGTACAAAATCAGTCAAATGATGTTGATTCTTCACAGAAAAATAAAAATCAAAAAACGAGTAAACCACAAACTCCAATTATGGGTTGGTCTAGTTGGAATAATTTTCATGTAGATATTAATGAAGAAATTATTAAAGCACAAGCAGATTACATGGTGTCTTCTGGAATGGCAGACGCTGGTTATTCGTATGTGAATATTGATGATGGTTTTTTTGGAGGTAGAGATGAAAAAGGAAATTTATTAGTGCATCCAGAAAGGTTTCCAAACGGAATGAAAGTTATTTCAGACTATATCCACTCAAAAGGTTTAAAAGCCGGAATTTATTCTGATGCAGGGATTAATACCTGTGCATCTCATTGGGATAGGGATACGATTGGTGTTGGTGGAGGTCTTTTAGGACACGATAGAAAAGATTTAAAATTGATGTTAAAGGACTGGAATTACGATTTTATAAAAATAGATTGGTGTGGTGGAGACTGGTTAGGATTGGATGAAGAAACGAGATACACACAAATAGCAAATGTTATAAAAGAGGTAAAACCAAACACGGTTTACAATATTTGTAGATGGGAGTTTCCTGGTACATGGGCGCTTCAGATAGCTGATTCTTGGAGGATTTCTGGAGATATTAGCAATGAATTTCATTCTATTTTACACATTATCGATTTAAATGCAGATTTATGGAGATATGCTTCACCGGGTCATGTAAATGATATGGATATGTTACAAGTAGGTAGAGGAATGAGTTTTGAAGAAGACAAAACACATTTTAGCATGTGGTCTATGATGTGTTCTCCTTTGTTAGCTGGTAACGATTTAAGAGATATGAGCCAGCAAACGATTGATATTTTAACTAATAAAGAAATAATTGCATTAAATCAAGATCCGTTGGTTTACCAAGCAAGAAGGTTGGTAGATCATGGCGATTTAGAAGTTTGGGCAAAACCATTAGTATCTACGATGAGTGGTAAAGTAGCAGTAACTTTATTGAACAGGTCAAACAAAATAGCAAATATTTCTTTTGATTTAGATCAAGTAGGGTTAGATGCTTCAAAAGGGTATACTTTTAGAGATGTTTGGGCTAAAAAAGACTATGATAAAACAACAACAGAAACTTGGACCTTTGAAGTAGCTCCTCACGGAGTAGTAGTTTTAACAATAGATGGAACTTCAAAACCATTTAATGTGTTTCAGAATAAATAAAGTTTACGTCATTTAGATTGAAGTTTAATGGAATGAAGGTTCTCTATATTCTGATTGTTTTCATTAAGTTTTGCGAAACTTTGTTCGTAGTGTCTTTCCGACGATAGGAGGAATCTCATAAAGTTAGTTTTAAGTTCAGTTGAACAGCTTAAAAAAAATGAAGTAAAATTGATTATTTGAGGCAAAATTTTTGAGATAGTAATTTCACGTGAACTGACAACCTATTTTATCAATTCTAGTTTGCAAACTGCGAGAACTAGTGATTTTGTTTATCACAAAATTATATTGAGATGTTTTAAAGGTGATTCTTTTTTATAATTAAATGATATTTTAAAAGTTACTAAAGGAAGCATTATTTTAGGAGGTAAGAAGCTTCTATAAACTATATCTCTGTCTATTAATAATAAATAAAAGAGTAAAATAAAACCAATGAAAAATCTGATATCAACTTTCTATATTCTTTTTTTTACAGTTTCAATACTGGCGCAAAACAATGTAAGAGAGGTACTCACTTTAGAAAAAAACTGGAAATTCACCAAAGGTGATCTAAAAAATGCACAAGATATTTCTTTTGATGATTCTAAATGGGAAACGGTTGTTGTTCCGCATGATTGGGCAATTAAAGGTCCTTTTGATAAAGAAATAGACAAACAAATGGTTGCCATTGTTCAGAATGGAGAAAAAGTCCCTACCGAAAAAACTGGTAGAACAGGTGCGTTGCCATACATTGGTGTTGGTTGGTACAGAAATGAGTTTTCGTTGCCAAATTTCAACAAAGATAAAAAGGTAATACTATTATTTGAAGGTGCGATGAGTGAACCCGAAATTTTTCTGAATGGAAAAAAAATAGGAAGTCGGAACTATGGATACAGTTATTTCTACTTTGATATTACTGAGCATATTCTAGCAAATAAAAAAAACACATTAGCCGTTAAATTAACAAATAAAGGTTTGTCTTCACGCTGGTATCCTGGAGCTGGTTTGTACAGAAATGTTCGAATTATTACCAAGAATAAAGAAAGTATTAAGCAATGGGGGACGTTTATAACAACGCCTATAGTTACCAAAGAATTAGCGAAAATAAACGTAAAAACGAAAGTTTTAGGAGAAGGATTGACTCTTGTTACCAAAATTTTAGATGCACAAGGAAGTCTAATTACTACCAATAAAACTTCGTCCATTTATGGAAATGAATTTGAGCAAAATATAGCTGTCAACAATCCGAATTTATGGAGTCCGGAAACGCCTTATTTATACACTTCTATTTCTCAAGTATACAAAGGAACTATTCTAAAAGATGAAATTTCAACACGTTTCGGAATTAGATCCATCAAATACGAAGCAGAAAAAGGCTTCAGTTTAAACGGAGAGATTACAAAGTTTAAAGGAGTTTGTTTGCATCACGATTTGGGACCTATCGGAGCGGCTGTAAACAAATCTGCTATCCGAAGACAATTACGTATTTTAAAAGATATGGGCGTAAATGCCATTCGAAGCGCACACAATATGCCTTCTTTAGAACAACTAGAATTAAGTGATGAAATGGGATTCTTGTTTTTAGCGGAAAGTTTTGATGAATGGGCAAAACCAAAAGTAGAAAATGGGTACCATCGTTTTTTTGAAGAAGATGCAGAAAAAGATATTGTCAATTTGGTACATGCAACCAGAAACCACCCAAGTATTGTTATGTGGAGTTCTGGAAACGAGGTGCCAGATCAATGGGGAAGTGATGGCGCAAAACGAGCTAAATGGTTGCAAGATATTTTTCATAGAGAAGATCCAACAAGACCTGTAACTGTGGGGATGGATCAAGTAAAAGCTACCATGGCATCTGGTTTTGGGGCTTTATTAGATATTCCGGGTTTAAATTATCGTACACATTTATATGAAGAAGCGTACGAATCTTTTCCGCAAGGTTTAATTTTAGGTTCAGAAACAGCTTCTACAGTAAGTTCACGAGGAATTTATAAATTCCCAGTCATAGAAGCTAAAATGAAACAATATGACGATTTTCAGTCATCTTCTTACGATTTAGAAGCTTGCAGCTGGTCTAATATTCCTGATGAAGATTCTGTTTTACAAGATGATAAACCTTGGGTTATTGGTGAGTTTGTTTGGACAGGTTTCGATTATTTAGGAGAAACAACACCTTATGATACCAAATGGCCGTCTCGAAGTTCATACTTCGGAATTAACGATTTGGCAGGTTTACCAAAAGACCGCTATTATTTATATCGCAGTCGTTGGAATACAAAAGAAGAAACTTTACACATGTTGCCACATTGGAATTGGGAAGGACGAGAAGGAGAAATTACCCCCGTTTTTGTCTACACAAGTTATGACAGTGCAGAACTTTTTGTAAACGGAAAAAGTATGGGGATCCAGAAAAAGAATAATAGTTCTCCTAAAAATCGCTACCGTTTAATGTGGATGGACGTAAAATATGAACCAGGAACTATAAAAGTGGTTGCCTTTGATGATGAAGGAAAAGTTGCATCAGAAAAAGAAATAAAAACGGCTGGTAAACCCTACAAGCTAATTTTAGAATCAGACCAAAAAACATTAAAAGCTAACGGAAAAGATTTAGCTTTTGTTACGGTTTCTGTAGTTGATAAAAACGGAATTCCTTGTCCCACAGCAACCAATCAATTAAAATTTAAAGTAAAAGGAGATGGTATGTTTAGAGCAGCTAGTAATGGCGATGCTACTTCGCTAGAAATGTTTCATGTACCAACTATGAAATTGTTTAGCGGAAAATTAGTGGTTTTGGTACAATCTGATGAAGAACAAGGGGAAATAGATTTAACAGTTTCAGGTAAAGGTTTAAAAACAGCAAAAATAAATATAAGTACTAAAAAATACTAAATATGAAAGCATTTCGCATTCTAACAACACTTATTATATTAATTTCATTAGTGAGTTGTTCATCAAAAAAACAATCCGAAGAAGAAAAAAATCAAAAACCAAACATCATTTATATTTTAGCAGATGATTTAGGTTATGGAGATTTAGGCGTTTATGGACAAACAAAAATTGAAACTCCAAATATTGATGCTTTGGCAAAAGGA
Source organism: Polaribacter atrinae (assembly GCF_038023995.1). Taxonomy (NCBI): domain Bacteria; kingdom Pseudomonadati; phylum Bacteroidota; class Flavobacteriia; order Flavobacteriales; family Flavobacteriaceae; genus Polaribacter; species Polaribacter atrinae. Next base: position 988,954 of record NZ_CP150660.1, on the reverse strand, counting down.
GGCATGTTATTTACCCAACATTATACAGGAGCACCAGTTTGTGCGCCAGCAAGAGCTTCACTTTTAACTGGAAAACACGGTGGAAGCGTAAGTATTCGCGGAAATGACGAGTGGGCAGAAAGAGGAGATGTTTGGAGTTATACAGCTATGCTAAGAGATTCTACTTTAGAAGGTCAAAGGCCAATGCCTAAAAACACAACAACGATTTCCCAATTATTAAAATCAGCAAATTACAAAACAGGTATTGTTGGTAAATGGGGGTTAGGAGCGCCGCAAACACAATCTATTCCTACAGAAATGGGCTTCGACTACTTCTTCGGATACAATTGCCAAAGACAAGCACATACCTATGCACCAGTGCATTTATATGAAAATGACCATCGTTTTCACTTAAAGAATGACACGATTGCACCTCATGAAGGCACAGGGAATGATGGTAATCCATTAGATGAAAAAACATACGAGAAGTTTTATCAACCAGATTATAGTCCGACTTTAATTTTTGATAAAATGATGGGGTTTATTGAAAAAAACAAAAAAGAACCCTTCTTTATGTACTGGGCAAGCCCTATTCCGCATGTGCCCTTGCAAGCACCAAAAAAATGGGTAGACTATTATGTGAAAAAATTTGGAGATGAAAAACCTTATTATCACAAAAATAAAGGAAGTTATTTTCCGGCTAGAAACCCACGTGCAACCTATGCAGCAATGGTTTCTTATTTAGATGAAAACGTAGGGAAGTTGGTTACTTATTTAAAGAAAGAAGGCTTGTATGAGAATACTTTAATCATTTTTACATCAGACAATGGGCCTGCGAGTCCTGGTGATGGTGGGGCAGATTCTGAATGGTTTAACAGTAGCGGAATCTTCAAGAATAACTACGGAAGGGTAAAAGGTTTTACCTATGAAGGTGGAATTAGAGTACCGATGATTGCTACTTGGCCAGCTAAAATAGAAGCGGGCTCTAAAAGCAATCATATATCGGCATTTTATGATGTATTACCAACTTTTAATGAAATTGCAAACGTAAAAAACGATTATGAAAGTGATGGAATTAGTTTTTACAATGCACTTACAAATGAAAACAAACAAGAGGCACATGAGTATTTGTATTGGGAATTTGCAGGATATAAAGGACAAGTTGCCGTAAGAATGGGCAAGTGGAAAATGGTTTGGAAAAATATTAAAACAGGAAACAAGGAAGTAGAATTGTATGACCTAGATATTGATATTCAAGAACAAAATAATGTGATGGAGCAACATCCAGAATTGCTTGAAAAATTCTTTGAAATCATTAAAAAAGAACATACTACACCAGAAAATAGCTCTTTTATAATTGAAGCTTTAGAAACAATCTAACATCACACTAAAAACAATATGAAATTATTTAAACATATTACCTTTTTTGTTGTAGCCCTTTTAACTGTAGGATGCAAAACTGAAAAATCATCAAAAGAAAACACACAAAAACCAAACATTATTTTCATCATGTCCGACGATCATGCGTATCAAGCTATAAGTGCTTATGATGATACTTTGATACAAACACCAAACATAGATCGTATTGCAAAAGAAGGAATGTTGTTTACAAATGCGAGTGTAACCAACTCTATTTGTGCACCTTCAAGAGCTGTAATATTAACAGGTAAACACAGTCATATCAACGGGAAAATAGATAACTTAAGTAAGTTTGATACTACTAATGTTACGTTTCCTCAATTGCTTCAAAAAGCAGGGTATCAAACTGCTATGTTTGGTAAGTTACACTTTGGTAATAATCCTAAAGGATTTGATGAATTTAAAATTTTACCAGGTCAAGGAGCGTATTACAATCCGAAATTTATCACACAAAAAGGAGATACCATTATTAACGGTTATGTAACAGATATTACAACCGATCTTACTTTAGATTGGATGAAAAATAGAAGAGATCCTAAAAAACCTTTTATGTTAATGTATTTGCACAAAGCACCACACAGAGCTTGGTTGCCGAGTAAAAAGTATTTTACGGAGTACACTAAAAAGACATTCCCTTTACCAGCAACGCTGTTTGATGATTATAAAACAAGAGGAACTGCGTCTAAAACTGCGCAAATGGGAATTTTTAAACACATGTCTTTAACCAATGATAACAAATTGACGTCACAAACTATTAAGGAGTTACGAATAAAAGAATGGAGTAATTTAGGACAAAGTATTGACGGAATGAATCCGGAGCAAAGAGCGGCTTGGGATGCTGTTTATGGACCTATAAATGAAGATTTTAAAAAGCGATATCCAACCATGAATGATTCTTTATTAACTGTTTGGAAATACCAACGTTACATGCAAGACTATTTAGGTACAATAGCTTCTGTTGATGATAATGTAGGACATATACTAGATTATTTGGATGATGAAAAACTTGCTGATAACACGTTGGTAGTGTATACTTCAGACCAAGGGTTTTATTTAGGGGAACATGGTTGGTTCGACAAACGTTTTATGTATAACGAGTCTTTTAAAACACCACTTCTAATTAAATGGCCTAATCAAATAAAACCAGGAATTACAGAAGATGAAATGGTACAGAATTTAGATTTTGCTCAAACTTTTCTTGAAATTGCCGGGGTTGATGCCCCAAAAGAGATGCAAGGGGAAAGTCTAGTGCCTTTATTAACAGGAAAAAAAGAAACTTGGGACAGAGAAGCTGTCTATTATCATTATTACGAATATCCTGCAGAGCATGCTGTTAAAAGACATTACGGTGTTGCAACGAAAGAATTTAAATTGATTCACTTTTACCATGATGTGAATGAATGGGAACTGTATGATAGTAAAAAGGATCCAAAAGAAATTAATAATATAATTAATGATCCTACTTATGCTGAAGTGGTTCTCGAAATGAAACAGAAATTAAAAGAAACAAGGAAAAAATATAAAGATTCAGAAACATTAGACAATCATTATATTGAATTATATAATAAAAAATAAACAGGATGAAAATAAATTTTAAATTACAGTTTGTACAAGTTTGCCTTGGAACCTTTTTTTTTCTTTTACTTGCCTCATGTTCGGTAAATAAAAATATAAACAATAGTGAAAATGGAATACGTTATAATTTAGTTTTCGAAGACAAGTTTAATGGAGATGCATATAACACTAAATATTGGACGAGTTTACCAACACAAACTAGTGGTGCTGCTTGGAATAGATATGTGGTAAAAGATCCTACATTGGCAGAGGTTAAAAACGGGAATTTACACATGAGGGCGCGTTGGAATACTAAAACCGATTTGCCAGAAACGGGTGCTATACGAAGCCAAGATAAATTCAGTTTTAAATACGGAAAAATTGAAGTGAAAGCAAAATTCAATTCCGCTGGACAAGGAGGTTGGCCAGCAATTTGGTTGATGCCACAAAATGAAATTTACAAAGGTTGGCCAAATGGTGGTGAAATTGATATTATGGAACGTCTAAATAATGATGATTTTGTGCATCAAGTAGTACATCAAACAGACGGTGAAGCCATGAAAAATTCTTTTGCAACAACAGCTCCTATAAATGTAGATGCTTACAATACGTATGGAATTATAAAATTACCAAACCGCATTGAATTTTATGTCAATGATATTTTAACAATGGTGCATGAATCTAAAGGAGAATTCGAAAAAAGATGGCCTTTTGAAACCGATTTCTACATTATTTTAAATCACGCACTTGCAGATAAAGGGCAATCAGGAATTTATTATTGGCCAGGGAAGGTTACTTCAACAGAAAACCTTCCTTATGAAATGGCAATAGATTACGTGAAGGTTTGGGAGCTTGTAGAATAAAAAATAATGACTACTTATTAAAAATAAAAGAACGTTTCAATTTAAAAATCATGAAAAAGCAACTAGTAATTATCTTTCTAATCTTAGGAAGTCTCTCTCATTATGGGCAAATTATTCCTGCGCCAGCATCTATGGAATTTAACAAAGGGAATTTTGAGTTAGATGCAACCGTAGGAGTCACTTTTAAAGGCTTAAAAAAGCAAGAAAGCACAAGGTTAACCAATTATTTGGTTGATAAAATAGTAGCAGAAACAAGTGTTCGCATCGCTTCGAAAAAGAAAGATTCAAAAAATATTATTTTACAAATACTACAGAAGGCTAATAAGAATTTAGGGGAGGAAGGATACCTTTTAACAATCTCTGAAACCGAAATACATATTACAGGAAATGGATATGCAGGCTTGTTTTACGGAACACAATCGCTTTTGCAATATGTAATTCACAACAATACACAAACGCCTATTCAATTACCAGGGTTAACAATAAGCGACAAACCAAATGTAAAATGGCGCGGAATGGTTATGGATGTCAGCAGACATTTTTACAATACAAAAACGATAAAAGAGCTGTTAGACTTAATGGCTTTTTATAAATTAAATGTGTTTCACTGGCATTTGGCAGACAATGAAGGGTGGCGTATAAAAATTAAAAAATATCCAAAATTAACGTCAGTTGGTGGTTGGAGAACCGAAACTCCGGGTAGTATTTTTTATAAGCAAGATAGTACCTATGCTAAAAAATTAGATGGTAAGCCATATAAATATGGCGGATTTTACACCCAAAAACAAGTCAAAGAAATTGTTGCGTACGCACAAGACAGAAATATAACGGTAGTTCCAGAAATAGATGTTCCTGGTCATTCGGGTGCGGCTTTAACAGCATATCCAGAATTTTCTTGTGAAAAACATGTACAAGAGTCTCCTAATTCTACGTTGTGGAATGGGGTTGTAAACCCAGCCAATGTCAACCTAAATTATTGTGCCGGTCAAGAAACTACATTTGAGTTTTTAGAGGATGTTTTTACTGAAGTGATGGAGTTATTTCCTTCAAAATACATACATGTTGGTGGTGATGAGGTTGATAAATCTTATTGGAAAAAATGTGCTGATTGTCAACAGCGATTAGCAGATAATCATTTGAAAGATGAAAACGAATTGCAAAGTTATTTTATAAAAAGGATGGCAAAATTTTTAGAAAAAAATGACCGTAAATTAATTGGTTGGGATGAAATTTTAGAAGGTGGAGCACCGATAAATGCAACCGTAATGTCTTGGCGAGGTGAAAAAGGCGGTATTGAAGCGGCAAAACTAAAGCAAGATGTAATTATGACACCTAATAATCCGTTATATTTTAATAGGTATCAAGAAGATCCTAAAAATGAACCACTTGCTGTGGCATATTCAATAAATACATTAGAAAAAGTATATGAATATAATTTAATTCCGAAAGAATTGAATAAAGAAGAAGCGCAGTATATTATTGGCGGACAGTTTGCTATTTGGACAGAATTTATTTCATCCGTAGAATATTTAGAATACACACTTTTACCTAGAATGCCTGCTTTTGCAGAAAATATGTGGTCTGTTCCTAAAAATAAAAATTACATCGATTTTAAGAAACGTTTAAATCAAGGTCACTATGATTATTGGAAAGCAAATGGCATTCGTTTTCATCCGAAGTATTATAAAAAATCGGTGTATTAATTATAACAGTTTCTAGTACTTCAGACTTGTCAGGTTTTATTACCTTTTTAATATGTATTTAATTCTCAAATTTTAAAAATTTAGATTGTGGTTTTCACATTCTTTTTTTTAGTTTTCATTTCGTTATTAGCGATTTTTTGAGCTAAAGATCAGCATGGACTTAAATTTCACAATCAAAATTTTATCCGTGTAAAATGATAAAACATATAACTACGGCTGCACTATTGCACCTATTAAATAGTCTAATTACATATGTAAAAAGCTTCCATAAAAACGGCAATAAGTAGTATTGCATTAAATGTCTAATTTTATTTAAGCACTTGGCTTACTAATAACTTATATTTTTAGTAGATTAAGTGCTTTTTTGAGATTTTATGTAGAGATATAATTAATTATTGATGATAAAAATTAGATACGAAAAAATACGAAACCTAGTAAAAAAAAATGGAGTAAAATGGCTTTGACTGATAAAGTTGTATTTTGTTAAAGTTATAAAAAAGAAATTTTTTAATTTGACCAATACATCTAATTACCAACCTTTATTTTTGATGAACAGTTAATCTAGCTTGATAAATTTTGTTTATAAAATATGTTATTTCACTTCAATTTTAAAATGAACAATCTTAGTCTCTATGTTTTCTGTGCTAGTATTTACAATTCGAATGTATTTTACCTGTTTGTTTAGTCTAACATGAATGGCGTCTTTTTTAACTTCCGTTTTTATAGTTGCCCAAGTTGTTCCATTAGTAGAAGTTTGTAGTTCTAAATTTTTATAAATAGAAGTATTTTCTAATTGATACTGAACGTTAGGTACGCGCGTTGTTTTGTCTAATTCGAAACCAAAATAGGCATTGGCAGCCATTTGAATTACTTCTAATGGAGGATTTAAAACCAATGTTCTGTCTGTTAAACTTATTTGTTGGTTTTGTAATTGTTTAATATTTGTAAATAAAACATGTGGATTGTAATTGGATGCTACCGCTAAATTTTTATTAAATTCTTTGTTGTAAGCAGCTGTTAAATAAGCAAAACTGTCATCAATTAAAGGGGTAGCCACTAAAGTAGCCGTTTTTACTCCTGGTTGATATGGGTTTTGGTTTTTTGTACGATCAATTTGATACATTTCTTCTTTAACTGCAATAATAGCATTGTAACTTCTTTCGAAATCATCAGTTTTTTTTGCTTGTAAAGATGTGTACATATGTAGCATACCAAGTCCAGATTGACCTAATAATTTAAATTGTTGTACCCAAGGACGAATTTCATCTAAAAGCACCGCATTGTCTGAACTGTTTAGTAAAATATAAGAAGCTTCTACCATTGCATGAAACTCATTTTCTACTGCTTTAAAATCATCAATATTTTCACCTGCTTTTAACTGTTTTAGAAAAGCGGTTGCTTTCGGCGAAAAAGACACAGATTCTTTTCGTCTGTATCGATGTCCATTCTGGCCTAAATCGCTGTTATGACGAGCGAAAACCTCTAAAGATTTATAACTTTTTGGCATCACTACTTTTAATGCCTCTAACCATTTTTTTTCTGGTTGATATTCAGTCATATTCCAAGAATAATCTGCAACACCATAAATAGCAATTTTAGAAGCTTCTGCATGTTCCATCGGGTTAGAAACAAACCCAGATACATCATTGGCAATATCTTTTCCGTTTCCGTAGGTAGGACCTAAAAGCATATGATTTCTTACATAATCGGATACTGGAAAATTCCACCAAATAAATGCATTTCTGTTAATCTCAGTATTAATCCAATTCATCGTTTCTTTATCAATATCAGCAACAACCGTATTTCCTGTCCACATAATTCTGATAGAAGGATCTAGTTCTTTTCCCAAAGTTTTTAAATAACCTCCTTCTGGTTTAGACCAACCTTTGTTGTATTCTGTTGGGCACATAATTAAAGGTTTTACGTCTTTTTTCTTTTTGATGAAATCGGTATGTAAAAAATTTAATAAATTAGCTTGTTGCTTTGGGTTTGTACCTTCACCAGAAATATCATCAAAAAAAACAGCGTAGGCACGCACACCTAAATCATACATCAATTCAAATTTATTTAATAGATTTTTTCTGTCTTCATCATTCCATTTGATGTCTTTTCCAGGGTGAATTGCCCACACAAAATCCACTTGATTCATTTCAGCTCTGTCTATTAATTTTTTTAATTGCGCTGCTTCATTTTCTGGATAGGGTTTTCTCCAATTTGGTGAACTGTGGTAAGGATCATCTTTTGGTCCATAGATATAAGTATTTAGCTTGTTTTCGCCATAAAAATCTAGCTGACGAATTCTATGTTCAAAACTCCAAGGAGTTCCGTAAAAACCTTCTACTGTTCCTCTTGCCGCAACATCTGGATAATCTAAAATTTCTCCTAAAGGCATTTTTTTATTTTGCAATAATGCCAATAATGTACGAACACCATAATAGGTTCCTCTGGCATCTCTACCAATAATAGTGATGCTTTTTTGGGTACTTTTAATAAAATAACCTTCTGCTTTACCAGGAACTTTTCTTCTTAGTTTTCTTGATATTTTACTATCAACATCGCCAATAATGATAGAAAAGCCTTTAGCATCGGTATTATCAGTAGTAAAAAATGAGCTCAATAAATGTTGTGTAGCTTTGTCTGTATTTTTCTGTTGAATATTAAAACTAGTTGGCATTTCTATACTTCCTTCACTCATTAATTGTTGAGGTGTAGGATTTATATCTAAACTTTGTGCAACACTAAAGTTAGATACTAAAACGAAAGCTATTAAAAAAGTAAGACGCATCTTTAAGTTCGTTTTGTTTTTTTTCTGTTGATGATTTTTCTGGATTTTCATTGTATTCAATTTTATTTTTCAGCGAAAGCATTAATTTTATTTTTTGCATTTTGTAACATCTTTTCTAAATCTGCTGGTTTAGTAGTGATGTTAAAAGTGGCTACTAAATTATTTAAGGATTTTAGTTCCGCTAACATTCCTTTTTTAGAAAACTCTTCTCTTAGAATTCTAATTTTTTCAGCATCCTGAATCCCTTCTCGAAGCGTTTCGAAACGAATAGAACTTCTGTTTTTAGGATACACAATATACGTATCGCCCGCAGGCCAAGCTCTAAAACGAGAATCTTGCAATGGGTTTTCTGTCCAACTATTGTAAGACCAACGTAAAAAGCCATCAAAATCTGCTGCAATTGTATACCAGCCTATAAAAACACCTTCTGCAGGAGGAGAAAAGGTAAACGTATTCGGAAATTTATCTGTACAACACACATAATGGGTACTGATATGACCAACTGCTTTTCTTTGCTGTAAGTCTTTATCGTCTACAGGGTGCCCAAAAGCAACAGACATATCTTTTAATTCATCTGGATATAATTTATAACTTTTATGATTATCGGCAAAAGAAACTCCAAATTCTGGCGCATGCTCATTTAATAATTCAAGCATTGCTTTCATTTCTTTAGGACCGCGTTCATCCATTGCAATTCTTGTTATTTTATTCCATCCTTTTTGCTCTAAATGTATCTTAAATTGTTTTAAAAACGGAACCCATAATTCTTCGTAAGCTTTGGTGCCTGGTGCTGCAGCTATTTTAATTTCCTTGTTTTCTGTTTCATCAAAATAATAAAACTCATTTCCCCAAGGAACCATAGAATAACAACTAATTTGATTTTTAATTCCTAAATCCATCATCAACTGCACCCAATTGTCAAAAACAGTAAAATCATAAGTCCAAGTACCGTCAGTTTTCTTTTTCCAATCAATCATAGCCTCAAACGGGTCAAAAGTTTGACCATTCCAAGGGCGTTTATTTAACGATACAGTAATTACTTTTTGTCCGGCATCTGCAAGTCTTTTCATCACGGGTTTTAATAGCTCTATATGTTCCGAAGACCAAGGTATTACATTGTGAACACGTGCAACGGCATATGGATTTTGCCATAAATCTAAATGAAATTTCCATTCGGTTGCTGGTGGCAATACTTTATCAATTACATGTAAAGTGAATTCGAATTTCTGAGTTTTTTGTCCGTTTATTACTATTTCAAAAGTACTTTTATAGCTTCCTGCTTTGGCATCGGATGGTGTGTTTATTGTAATCCAAATTGGTCTTGTTTCATTTGCTTTAACAGCATAAGAACTCACAGGGTCTAAAACATCTGCAGCTAAAGAAGCGGCGAAATCTTCTGGTTTTCTATAACCACAACCGTTCGCAAATTCATCTGTAATTAGATATTTCACAAAACTGATTTCAGCAATATTAGAAGGTAAAACGTCTCCAGTATCAGATTTAAAAGCTGAAATAGTCGTTTTTACTTCTGTTATAGAATCGGTGCTCCAAAGTACTAATTGTGCAGATGTTCTCTCGCCTTGCCAAACATTTCCAGACCAAGTGTTTTGTGGTTCTATAGTTGGAATTTCACTTCTAACAAAACGAATGTTGGTAGAAGTAATAGCTGCTTGCAACCCTTTAGGAACGGCAGCCCAATTGTCATCTAAACTTGGTGACGGATCTTTTGGCTCTTGATACGTTTGTTCAATTTTAAAGTCTTGTTTTTGACAACCAAAAGCAATAAGACTGATACTTAAAAATAGTAAAAAACGATAACTCATAATTTATTTTATATAAGATTTTAATACGAACTCATTGTCTGGTAAATGCACAAGCTCGTTGGTGTTTGTGTTCGTTGGCATTTGAGCATCTACACTTCTTAAGTAGGTACTCAACTCTTTTGCTAAAGCGTGTAGCTTTTCACCCTCTTTGGATGCTAAATTGGTTGTTTCTCCAATATCTGCAGTGATATTAAACAACTCGAAACTACTGTCTAGATGATAATAAATTAATTTCCAATCTCCTTTTCTGATGGTGCTTGTAGCTCCAATTCCAGGGCCTGTTGGTCCCCAATTATTAGGATAATGCCAAATTAAGGTTCTGTCAGTATTGTCTTGTTTTTCTCCTTTTAGAATAGGAGTAAAACTTTTACCGTCTACTGTTTGTACGGTTTTGTAACCATCTATTTTTGCTAGTTCAAGAATGGTAGGAAAAAAATCTTCAATAATAACAAAATCATTACTTATTGAATTTTCTTTGGTAATTCCTGGCCATTTTACGAGCATTGGTTCGCGAATACCACCTTCGTGTACAGAACCTTTTCCGCTAGATAATGGTTTGTTGTGCGTATGTTTTTCACCTCCGCGAGCAACAGCGCTTAAACCTCCATTATCTGACATGAATAGAATAATTGTGTTTTCTGCAATGCCTTTATCCTCCAAATGATTCATTAAATCTCCCAAACTTTTATCCATTCCCTCAATTAACGAAGCGTATTTTGCTTCTGTTGGATGCAATCCTTGGTCCATATATTTTTGTTCAAACCTAGAATCTCCTTGAATTGGAGTGTGCACTGCGTAATGAGACATGTATAAATAAAAAGGTTTATCAATGGCAATAGAATTGTCTATTGCAGTGATTGCTTCTTTAGTAAGTGCTTCTGTAAGAAAAATGTCTTTTCCGTGGTATTTTTCTAAACCAGGAACATCCCAAATAGTGGTTTGACTGTTTAGACTTCTAAAGTCATCCGTTCCGTAATAACTTCCGGGTTGTCCTGCAGCATGACCACCAATATTTACATTAAAACCAAGTGTTTTGGGATCTGCACTAGGCGTACCAATTGCACCAAAATGCGCTTTACCAACATGAATGGTTTCATAGCCATTGTTTTTTAATAACTGTGGTAACGGTGTAATATGAACAGAACGTGGTACTGTATCTGTAGGTTGTGCTCCATTTAAATTCCAAAGGGGCATTTTTAACCCTTTGGGAGGCGTTACCATAGAAATATCTCTTTTAAAAGTCCAGTTGGTCACTTTATGTCTCGCAGCATTCATTCCCGAAATTAAACTTACCCGCGTTGGCGTACAAACCGGTGTTGCGTAAGCTTGTGTAAATTTCATGCCCTGACAAGCAAGACGTTCCATATTTGGTGTATGATACCGACTATTAAAAGCTGTTTTTTCTTTCCAAAACGGAACAGAAGTATCTTGCCATCCCATATCATCTAACATAAACAAAATGATATTTGGTTTCTCTTCATTTATTTCAGTGTATTTATTTACCGTTTTACAGCCTATAAAAACAGTGAGAAATAGTAGAAAATAGGTGTTTTTTCTTAGAGAATTAATCATGAGCAATTACATTTCCTTCTAAAACTGTCTTTTCTCCATTCGGAGATTTATACCAAACGGTTAACTGGCCGCCACCAGTTGCTTCATGGAATTTTACAGAAAGAGGATGCCATCCTTTTTTAAGTGCAACCATTCCGTTTTTCTCAATTGCAGAGTGGTTACCTCCATTATCCACTACAAATTTATCGCCTATGTACAGCAAACTACCATCATCTGATTTTGTAGCAAACTCAAACAAACCTTCTTCTTCTGCATAGAAGTAGCCTTTAAATACCATCGATAATTGTTCTACAACATTATAATTTTCTAAAGAAATGTGATCGACTGATGTAAAAGAAGCATTTTTAGGCAAAACAATATCATCTACTACTTTAAATTCTTTAACAGCTACCCAACGGTTTATAGATCCTGTTTTAGGGTTGATGTCTAGTGGTTCTAAATAGGTTTGTTTTTCTATATGTGCAGCTCTAGTGTCACTGGCAATATCGCCTCTGTAGGCAATTGTATTTAATGTAATTGTTTCTTTAAATTCTAATGGCTCTGTGTATTTTTTAGAGTCTTTTGTAGGTACGCTTCCATCTGTGGTATAGTAAATATCCATCCCTTTTAACGGAGCTTGCAGTTCTACAGTAGCTTTGTCTAAAAAAGCTATTTTATCATTAAAGCCTGTTACAGACGGAATATGGTATTTGATATCCAAGGCATCTAACCTGTTATACTGAAGCGTCATTCTATTTTGAAAATCACCAAGGTTTTTTGCCTCTTTAGAAGTCCAAGCTGTTTCTGCCATGGCCAATAACCTAGGAAAAGCTTGGTATTCTAAACGCTTAAAATTAGGAATCATCTCTGACCATAAATTGGCTTGAATACCTAAAACGTGTTTGGCTTGTTCTTGGTTAAAATCTTCAGGGATAGGCTCGTAATTATATACTTTTTCAAATGGAGTTACAGTGTGTTGTGCATCAAAATAATACTCGAAACACGGCGTAATAATCATATCATTACCATTGTTTGCTGCAATGTCTCTCATTTTAGGAGCCCAATTACGCCACCACATCATAGTAGTGTCATCAGATAAACCGCCCTCAACAATTTCATCCCATCCTAAAAGTAGTTTTCCTTTAGTTTTTAGAAATGCTTCTATATCTTTATTAAAAAAAGACTGTAATTCATGTTCGTCTTTTAGGTTGTTATCTTTAATTGCTGTTTGACACAACGGGCATTCTTTCCATGATTGAATACTTACTTCATCGCCACCAATATGTATGTATTTTGATGGAAATAACTCGGCAACTTCTGATAAAATGTTTTTTGTAAATTCATAAGATGATTCTTTTCCTAGACAAGCAGGATCTGAAAAAGTTTCTCCCCAACCTGCTTTTCCTGTACAAGATAAATATGGATAATTGTCTATAGCCGATTTAAAGTGACCTGGCATATCAATTTCCGGAATTACTTCAATTTGTCTTTCTGCAGCGTATGCAATAATTTCTTTAATTTGTTCTTGAGTAAAGAAACCACCGTACATTCTTTCTCCATTACGATTGTGGTAATGTTGCTTATCAATGGTATATGAAGGATCTTTTTTAGCTAATTCGTTGCACGTTTTATCATGAGAACTTTCTACGCGCCACGCACCTTTTTCTGTTAATAATGGATATTTTTTTATTTCTATACGCCACCCTTGATCATCTGTTAAATGCATGTGATATGTATTTAACTTATACAAAGCCATATAGTTTAAAAAGGTTTTAACGTTGTCTATACTAAAAAAGTGACGGCTAAAATCCATTTGCATACCACGCCATGCAAAACGAGGTTCATCTGTAATATTGATACTTGGAATGATCCAGTTTTTTTCTGCACTGTTTGTGGTTTCAATAGAAGGAGGAAGCAATTGACGAAGTGTTTGTACTCCATAAAAATACCCTGGAGCATCACTTGCTCTAATAACTATTTTTCCTGTAGTAACTTCTAAAGTATATGCTTCCGGGTTTAATGTTTTGTCTTCTATGAAAATAATATTTGCATTGTTTGTAACTTCAGATATGGCAAGTGTATAACCTGCTGCGTTCTCAAATAAATCTGACAAGTATTTTGCAGCTGGTTTTTGAGCCTCATTTTCAACAGAAATTTTGCTATTTTTAGTAATCGAAAAAGAACCTTTTGCAATTTGCATTGAAGAAGGTTTAGGAACGATGGAAATTTCTTCTGCTGTAAATGTTTTAGACGTGTTTTTACAACTAGTAAAAGCAACAAAAAGAAGTAAGAGTATAGCGTAATTTTTCATGTTTTTAGTTGTTTAAATTATTTTGTTTTGATTTTAATTCAGCTTCAATTTTATCACTATCCTTAAAATAATTGATACCTAGTTTGTCCCAATGTTTTTGCATTTTTTTTAGTGCAATTTTAAAACTGCTGTACTCTTTATTTTCAGGAGTTGTCCAGCCAACTTCTGCATAAGCAGCAATTCTAGGAAAAGTTTGGCGTTCTACATCTGCATTTGTAGGTGTCCATTCGCTCCACATTTGGCAACCTAAACCGTATATGTTTTTATGATATTTTGCATCCAAACCTTCAGGAATTGGATTGAATGAATAGGCTCTTTCTAACGTTATGTTTTTATGATTATAGTCTAAGTATGTCTCGCTATGTAATGAGTTTACAATGCCATAGCCGTTTTTTGCGGCATCTGTTAGTAGTTCTAAATCTCCTTTCCAGAAGTGAACAATTACATTTTTCGCTAAAGTTGTTTCTGCCTCTTTGTCGTTTTTCTTTTCTCCAAAATCTTTATGAATATTTTTCCCCAAAATTTCATTCCAACCCATCATACGTCTCTTGTTTTCTTCTAGGTATTTAGATATTTTATTGGTAAAATTTATCTGTAAATCGGCAGGAGTACTAATGTTATGTTCTTTCATGTATTTCTGAACAGAAGCAGACTTCTCCCATACTTCATAACCTACTTCATCTCCCCCAATGTGTATTACTTCCGAAGGGAATAATACAAATAATTCGTTTACTACATCCTTTATAAAAGTTATTACTTTTGGTTTTGTAACATCATAATTGTCGTATAAACGACCAAATTTTACAGGAACATCTATATCTACACCAGCAGTTCCTAGCCAAGTATAAGCGGCAATAGCAGCACTAGAATGTCCTGGCATTTCAAACTCTGGTACTATCTTAATGTTTCTTTCTGCAGCATAAGCTACAATGTCTTTTATTTGTTCTTGCGTGTAAAATCCGCCATGTGGCTTTCCAGACGTTTTTCCACTTTTCCAAGTACCAATTTCACTATCAGATCTAAAAGCACCAACTTCTGTTAATAGGGGGTATTTTTTAATTTCAATACGCCAGCCTGCATCGTCTATTAAATGCCAGTGAAAAGTGTTCATTTTAAGCAATGCCATTTGATCTAACATTTGTTTTACAAATACTTCACCATGAAAATAACGAGATTCATCTAACATAAATGCACGCCATTTAAAACGCGGATTATCTTTAATGGTAATTGAAGGAATTAAATAATTCGTTTTTTTACTTTTATCAGAAGTTTCTATAGACATCAATTGTTTTATCGTTTGAACGCCATAAAAATATCCTGCAGCATGGTTTGCTAAAATGCGTATGTTTTTTGGGGTCACTATTAATTCGTATGCTTCTGTCTCTAAATCTTCCTTTTTCTCGAAACGGATTGTAGCTGTGTTGCTTTCACTTATGGTAGCTGTGTAATTTGCTGTTTCATTAATATGTTTTTCTAGATCTTTAGCGGCCTTTTTTTGTTCTTCTAGGTTTGCTAAAATATGTTGATCTTTTAGAATAGCAAATGAGCCTTCTTGTAGCTTTAAATTGGCTGGTTTTGGTAGAATGGCTATTTCAGATTGAGTAAAGGACCTGTTTTTTTCTGCGCAGTTACTAAATGTTAAAAGAGCGATTAGTACGAATACAATAATTTTCATTTTTTAATAGATTTATTTTAAGAAGACGGAATAATTATAATTAGTCTAAATGTTGTTTTAAACCAATCGTATCGAATATAAATATAATGTTTAGCAAGCTTTAGATTATTTCGACAAACGACTAAGCTTCTAGGATAGAGGTGTTAATAGGTTATAATATGTATTAAACCCTCTTTTTTTAATGAATTTTATTTTTGTGGAATAAATTCCATTTTATAATTTGTAGTTGCAAGTTCCATTATTGTTTTATAAATATAGTCACACACTTTTTTTTGTCCTGGAACATTAATTAAATCTACCGTATCTTCTGGTCTATGATATTGTGGATGTGCACCTGTATGCATCCCTAAAACGGAGATGTCTTTTTTAAAAAAAGAAACATGATCCGATCCACCAACAGAGCCAGCATGAACAACAGGCCTTAACTCTAAGGATTCTCCTAAATTTTGCATAAATGCAACCCCTTCTGGAAGTGTACCAGCACCGTTTATATAGACGTGTTTTTCTGTATTTAACCTGCCCACCATGTCCATATTTATCATTAATTTAATTTTTGAAAGTGGAATAGGAGCGTTGTCTATAAAAAACTTGCTTCCTAATAAACCTTGCTCTTCGGCTCCAAAAGCAATAAATAATACACTACGTTTTAAGTCTTTTTTGTTAGCTGCTATTTTTTCTGCAATTTCTAAAAGAGCTGCAGTTCCACTAGCATTATCATCGGCACCATAATGAATGGTTTTTTTGTTTTCTGATTTAGAAGATGGTCCTCCCAAACCTAAATGATCGTAATGTGCTCCTAAAATAATATATTCATTTTTTAAGATTGGGTCGGTACCTTCTATATAGCCCACCACGTTACTTGTTTTTGCTAAAGGTTTTTCATTCTCGCCTTTTTCTACACGTAAACGAGCTTTAAATTTTTGTTTGTATCCTTTTTCAAAAGGAATAAGATCTTGTTTCTTAAAATCTTTTGCAATATATTTTACAACTTTTCTGTTTGCTTTTGTACCAGGGTACCTACCTGCATTTTTTTCTGAAGCTAAAAATATAATGTGGTCTTTAATTTCATTTTCTGTAATTTCAGATTGAGAAAACCCCATAAATGAAACAAGAACTAAGGTAGATGATATGAATGTTTTTATCATAATATTAAGATTATTTAGTTTCAAAGATATGTTTTGCATAATTTAGGTCCATAGCGTCATAATGTTCTTTCATATTTTTTAAACGCAATTTAAAATCGTTAAAATCTTTGGTTTCTTTAGGAGACCATATTACCTCTGATAAAGCTGTCATTCTAGGTAAAATCATATATTCTACGTGGTCTGAAGTTTCCATATATTCAGTCCAAACATTTCCTTGGGCTCCTAAAACATATTTACTTTCCTCTTGGCTTAATTCTTTAGGGATCGGTTCATAAGCATATACATCTGCTACGGTTGTTTTACCACCTATTGCTAAAGGTTCCTCTTCTTTGTTTTCAGTTTGATAATGGTCAAAATAACAAGAGTGTCCTGGTGTCATAATAACATCATGCTGTTCTTTTGCGGCTACTATTCCGCCTTTTTCTCCTCTCCAAGACATTACCGTGGCATTAGGTGCCAAACCTCCTTCTAAGATTTCATCCCAACCAATAATTTTTTTGCCTTTAGCATTTAAGTATTTTTCTATACGTTGAATAAAATAACTTTGTAAATGGTGTTCATCTGTTAGGTTGTTATCTTTAATTCTCTTTTGGCAATCTGCACATCGTTTCCAGTTAGATTTAGGGCATTCATCTCCACCAATATGGATGTATTCTGATGGAAATAACGGAATTACTTCTGCTAATACATCTTCTAGAAACTGAAACGTTTTCTCATTTCCTGCACAAAAAACATCATCGAAAACACCCCAAGTTTCTTGTACTATTTTTGGTGTACCATTGGCTTGTATTTTTTGTCCTGCTTTAGAGCCCATGTTGTTGCTAACGATGGTTGGTTCTTCTGGAAAACAGCTTAAAAATGAGTAGGCAGCAATTGCAGCACTAGCATGACCAGGTAATTCTATTTCTGGAATTACGGTTACATGTCTTTCAGTAGCATATTTAACAACTTCCTTAATATCTTCTTGCGTGTAAAATCCGCCGTAGGCTGTTTCATCATTTCCTTCTTTTTTATTAAAATGCCCATTAATAGTTCCATGTCTTTTAGAACCCACTTGGGTAAGTTTTGGATATTTTTTAATTTCAATACGCCACCCTTGATCTTCTGTTAAATGCCAATGAAACGTATTCATTTTATGCATTGCTAATAAATCGATGTATTTTTTTATAAAATCTATTGAGAAAAAATGACGAGCTACATCTAAATGCATTCCTCTATAAATAAACCTTGGCTCATCTTTTATAGTAACTGCAGGTATGGTTAGTGCTGTTTCTTGGCTAACTTTTGTGGCTGGTATTAATTGTTTTAATGTTTGAATACCATAAAACACACCTTTTGCTGTTTTACCAGAAATAGTTATTTTGTTGTAGGTAACAGAAAGTGTATATCCTTCATTATTTTCTATAGCCTCATCAATTTTTAATTCAATATTACCAGTAGAAGTTGCTTTAAAAGTAATGTTTGAACCTGAAATATGACTTAACATATCTGCAAGATAATCACCTTCATTTTTTAAATTTTCGGCACCAACAACCTTCGTTTTATGATCAACCAAAAATAGACCATTAGATAGTTCTAAAGACACTGGTTTTGGAATAATTTGATAATCTGTTGCTAAATTCTGATGGTCTTTGTATGGGGTGTTACATGCAAAAAGCATCATTATGATTAATGTTAAAAAAGTAGTTTTCATAATACAATTTAGTTTTAATTTAATTTTAGTTTTTATTTTGTGATAACGCCTATTTCTGCAATGGTTGCTTGGTCTTTATCATTCATTATTTTATTGGCAATTAATTTTATATATTTTACAGAAGTAGTTTTTTTGAAAAGTACTTTTTGTTGAATAGGGTTAGAGACGATATTAGAAAATTCACCTTTTGATAATTGAATCCAACTTTTACCATCGATACTTCCGTAAAAAATATAATGTGTAATTACGCCAGAAACCCTTTTGCCTTGAGTAGGTGTGTAGGTAAATCCTTTTATATCGGTAGTTTTTCCTAAATCTATTTTATAATTGGATAGTGTATGTTTGTTGGCAATCCAATTTGTTAATGGGTTTTCATCAATAGCCTGTTCTGTAATTGGTGCACCTTTTAATGTCGTTATTTTCCAAAGATTTTTACTAATATCAAAATTTTCTGTGATAATGTCACTTGTACGATCAGTAGCTGGATCTATTGATATTGTTTTTAGAACCGTTGGGTGCTCAATTAAAAAAGGAATCGAATATTTTGAAGATGCTGTTGTAGGTGTTTCTCCGTTTAAAGTGTAATAAACTATTAAGCCTTCTTCTGGTGCTTGTAAACTGATTTCGCCTTTTTTATTTCTGCTTATTTTAGGAGCATCTACAATTATTGGAGCGTGGTAAACTTCTATATTAGAAATTAATGGACAACCTCTTGCATCTTCAATATTTATTCTAATTTTGGTTGCTGTTACCTCAGCAAGCCTTAAAATTCTTTTGTAACCTATGGTAGTTTGGTTGTCTATAGTTTTCCATTTTCCATTAATTTCAGCTTCCAAAGAAAACTGTTTTACACGTTGTCCTAATTGAATGTATTCTTGAATTAAGAACCTGTTAAATAGGGTAGGTTTTTCAAAATCTATAGTTATAGACGATTTTATAATGTTGTCATCTGTTGCCCAATACGTGTTTTTGTCATTGTCTACAGCGTTATCAGCATTATAAGTAGATGAGCTTCCACGAACATTACTTGCAGTAGTTTTTACTTTTAAAGCTAGGTTATTAGCAAAATCTACTTTTAACTGTGCTGTTAATTTTTTTAGTTGGCGTTCATCATTTTCGTTTACTATACCTCTTCTATCAACCGGTAGGTTTAATAAAAAAGTACTGTTTTTTCCAATTGAATTATAGTATATGTTTAATAATTCTTTTAAGGTTTTTACTTTATTATCTTCAGATTTATGGTAATACCAACCCGGACGAATAGATACATCTGCTTCTGCAGGCACCCAATGTGTACCGTTTTCTTGCCCAAAAGCATATTTGGTTTTGTATTCTGGCATACCGCCATAAATAGAGTCTCTTAATAGCGGAGACCAAGTGGTATCATAAGAAAAACCATGTTCATTACCTACCCAACGTGCATCTGGACCATTGTCGCTCCAAATAATTGCATTAGGTTGCAGTTTTCTTATTAAAGCATTCGTGTTTTCCCAATCGTAATACGTTTTTTTATCTACTGTTCGTACTTCATTTGCGCCTCCGTAATATCCATCGCCACCATTGGCGCCATCAAACCAAACTTCAAAAATATCGCCATAATTGGTTAATAATTCGGTTAGTTGGTTTCTAAAATATTCAATATACTCTGGTTTACCATAGTCGGCATGATTTCTGTCCCATGGAGATAAATAAATCCCCATTTTTAAGCCGTATTCTTTACAAGCTTCTGCTAGTTCTTTTACAACATCACCTTTACCGTTTTTCCATGGAGAATTTTTTACAGAATAATCCGTGTATTCAGAAGGCCATAAGCAAAATCCGTCGTGGTGTTTGTCTGTTAAAATTAAACCTTTCATTCCTGCTTCTTTAGCTACTTTTACCCACTGACGCACATTTAATTCGGTTGGGTTAAATAATTCTGGAGATTTATCTCCATATCCCCATTCTACATCTGTAAATGTATTGATGCTAAAGTGAATAAAACCATAAAACTCCATTTCTTGCCACGCCATTTGATGTTCTGTAGGGATTGGGTAGTTTGGTTTTGGAGGTTCTACTGAAGAGCAAGATTGAACAATTACTACTACAAGTATTAATAAAGAGATTGTTACAGATTTCATGAAAAGTACATTAAAAAAATTAAACGATATGCAAATTTACAATTTTATATGTTATACATAATACAATTGAATTATTTTTATTAGCTTCGCAACATAAAATTTTGTAATGTAAAAGTTATATTTTGTTAATTTAGAACACAAAGAGTATAGGTAATAAAATTTAGAGGGTTTTGGCTTTACAAAAAGAATCCCTTATTTAAAGTATTTTTAAAATGAAAAAAAATCAAAGTTTAGTCTTAATTCTATTTATAGTTTTAACTTTAATTCCTTTTTACGGACAAGAAATATCCAAATTAAGTATTACCGATTTACCAAGTTTACCAGCAGATAATACTTCTACAGAATCGTTAGGATTTGCGGGTATGTTGGGTGGTACTCATAATGGAGTGTTTTTAGCTGCAGGTGGAGCTAATTTTCCTGATGGTTTGCCATGGGAGGGTGGTGATAAAGTATGGAGTAAGCGTATTTATATTTTTGAAAACAACGAATGGCGATTATCTACAAAACAATTACCTATTCCTTTAGGATATGCAGCTTCAGTTGCTACTCCAAAAGGAGTTTTAAGTATTGGGGGTAATAATAAAACTCTTATAAGTGATAAAGTGCTGCTTTTGTCTTATAATAAATCTACCAAAGATGTTGAGATTTCAGAATACCCAAACCTTCCTGAACCTTTAGCATTTTCATCTGCCGTTGTAGTAGATGATTTTGTATATGTAGTAGGTGGTAATAATAATGTTAAGAATAGCACAAACTTATTTTATAGACTAAATCTAAAAGAGAACAATTGGATAAAATTAGCAGATTTTCCTGGTGCTCCCAGAGCACTTAATAGTATAGCGGTTCAAGAAACACAAACCAATAAAAAATTATTTGTTATTGGTGGAAGAAATGAAGTGGCCGGGAAAAAATCTAAAACACTTACAAGTTATTTATCTTATGATTTTAAGGAGAAAAAATGGCAAGAAGAAGGAGATCTCGAAATAGATGGAAAACCTAGAGTTTTAATGGGTGCTTCAGCAGAAACGATGGGGTCTATGCATATTATGACTTATGGCGGTAGTGATGAGTCTCTTTTTGATGAGTTGGAAAATATTTCTCTACAAATGGGAGCTACACAAGATGATTCTATCGTGAACCAATTGAAAAAAAGAAGAGACTCTATTTTAAATAATCATGAAGGTTTTTCTAAAGATATTTTAGCTTATAACACCATAACAAAGAAATGGTTTGTTTATGATCGTATTACAACAAAAATACCTGTAACAGCACTTTCGTTTAAAAATAATGATGAATTTGTAATTGTTTCTGGAGAAGTTTCTCCTGGGATACGGACACCAGGTGTGCAAATTTTTAAAATTGGGGATGCTGATCATCCTTTCGGAATAGTTAATTATACTATACTGGCTTTGTACTTATTGATCTCTGTATTAATTGGTCTTTATTTTGCTCGTAAACAAAAATCTACAGAAGACTACTTTACAGGTGGAGGTAGAATACCTTGGTGGGCAGCAGGTTTAAGTGTTTTTGGTACTTTACTAAGTGCTATTACATTTATGGCTATTCCTGCCAAAGCCTTTGTAACAGATTGGTCTTTCTTTTTCTTAAATATTACGGCAATTTTAATAACGCCAGTTATTGCTTTTATTTTTATTCCTTTTTTTAATAGGTTAAAAATAAAAACAGCTTACGAATACTTAGAAGATCGCTTTAATTATACAGCACGTGCTTTTGGTAGTTTATCTTTTATATTATTTCAATTAGGAAGAATTGGTATTGTATTATTATTACCTTCTTTAGCAATTTCTATTGTAACGGGGATTCCTGTAGAAACCAGTATTTTAATAATGGGAATACTTTGTGTTTTTTATACCACTTTTGGAGGTATTGAAGCAGTTATTTGGACGGATGTAATGCAAGTAGTTGTGCTTCTTGGAGGAAGTGTATTAGCGGTAGTATGGATTATGTTACATACAGAAACTTCTTTTGGAGATATGATAACCTATGCATCTGAAAGGGATAAGTTCAATATAGCTAATTTTGAGATGAATTTTACAGATTCTACTTTTTGGGTTGTATTTATTGGAGGGCTTGCTTCTGCAATGGTTACTCAGGGTACAGACCAAACTATAGTACAACGTTTCTTAACAAGTTCTAGTGTAAAAGAATCTCAAAAAACGCTTTACACGAATGCAGTACTTACGCTACCAGCAACAATAATATTTTTTGGTTTAGGTACACTCTTGTTTGTTTTTTATACAGAAATGCCAGAAAAATTATCGCCTGCAATTTCAAATAACGATTCTATTTTTCCTTGGTATATTGTTAGAGAATTACCAGTAGGAGTTTCTGGTTTATTGGTAGCAGGTATCTTTTCTGCAGCAATGTCTAGTATTAGTAGTAGTTTAAATTCTGTTTCTACAGCGTATTGCAACGATTTTCACATGCATTTTAAACCTAATATGCCAGATGTAAATCTTTTAAAAATAGCAAGGATAGTAACTTTAGTAACAGGTGTTTTAGGTGTGTTGTTGGCACTTTGGATGGCTGGTTCTAATATTAAATCTCTTTGGGATCAATTTTATCGTTTTTTAGGTCTTTTTACAGGAGGTTTAGGGGGTATGTTTCTTTTAGGGATGCTTACTAAAAAAGCCAATGCAAAAGGAACGTTATTAGGCTTGTTGGTAAGTGCTATTTTTATTTGGTATATAAGTGTATTTACTGAAATCAATTTTTTAATGTATTCATTTTTAGGTGTAGCTTCTTGTTTTTGTTTTGGATATATTTTTAGTTTGATATTACCTAATAAGCAAAAGGTAGAAAGTTTTTAGTTTAGAAAAAAGGATAATTAAAAATATAAGAGATGAGTTCTAGAAGAAATTTTGTAAAAAAAACAGCGCTTTTGGGTGCTGGATTAACAATGCTACCAAACATGGCGTTTGGTGCTGTAGATAGTAGTTCTACCAAAAAAGTTAGGTTAGCTTTTATTGGTATTGGAGAAAGGGGTATTATGCATTTAAGCAATGCTATGCATAGAAAAGATTTAGAAGTTACTGCTATTTGTGATGTAGATTCTAAACGAATAGATATTGCGCTAAAAATGGTAGCTGATAGAAAGTTTAAAAAACCACAAGTTTTTGGGAATTCAGATTATGATTATAAAAACTTACTAGCATTAAAAGAAGTAGATGCTGTAGTAATTTCTACACCTTGGTTATGGCATACAAGAATGGCGGTAGACGCCATGAAAGCAGGGAAATATACGGGGTTAGAGGTTTCTGCCGCAAATACAATGGAAGAGTGTTGGGACTTAGTGAATACTCATGAAGAAACAGGGACACATTTAATGCTTTTAGAAAACGTAAATTATCGTAGAGATGTACTTGCAGTTTTAAATATGGTAAAACAAAATGTTTTTGGTGAGTTGGTTCATTTTAGATGTGGTTACCAGCACGATTTACGTGAAGTTAAGTTTAACAATGGTAAACAACCTTACGGAGGAGGTGTGGAGTTTGGTGATAAAGGATATTCGGAAGCTAAATGGCGCACACAACACTCACTTTTAAGAAATGCAGACGTGTATCCTACTCATGGTGTAGGTCCTATTGCTGCAATGTGTGATATTAATAGAGGAAACCGTTTTATGTCTTTAACCTCACATGCTACTAAAGGTATTGGTTTGCATAATTATATTATCGAAAAAGGGGGAAAAGAGCATCCTAATGCAAAATTAAAATTTAAGCAAGGAGATGTGATTACTTCTACAATTGAAACAGCTAACGGAGAAACCATTATTATAACTCACGATTGTAATTTACCAAGACCATATTCTTTAGGTTTTAGAGTGCAAGGAGCTAATGGTTTATGGGAAGTAGATGGTAACCGCATGTATATTGAAGGTGAATCTAAACCACACCATTGGGATGAAGCAGGTGAGTGGCTTAAGAAATATGATCATCCTTTATGGAAAAAGTATGAAGAACAGGCTACTGGAGCAGGACATGGAGGTATGGACTTTTTTGTATTAAATGCCTTTATAGAATCTGTAAAAGAAAATGTAGCACCACCTATAGATGTCTATGATGCTGCAGCTTGGAGTGCTGTAACACCGCTCTCTGAAGCTTCTATTGAAAATAATGGAGAACCTCAAGATTTTCCAGATTTTACAAGAGGTATGTGGGTAAAGCGTAAACCTTATAATTGGATAAAAGAAACGTATTAAAATAAAAAATCTAATAGCATAATTATGTTAAAAAGTACTATAGACAAAGCAACAGGTTTCGAAAAAAGATTCGAAAATATTGGAACTATCGTTTATGAAGACTCTACATCAGCAGCTAAATCAATTGCACAAGAAATTGCAAACCTAATTAAGGTAAAACAATCGCAAAGACAACCGTGTATTTTAGGTTTAGCAACAGGTTCTTCACCAAAAGGTCTGTATGCAGAATTGGTAAGGTTACATAAAGAAGAAGGCCTAAGTTTTAAAAACGTAGTGTCTTTTAATTTAGATGAATACTACCCAATTGAACCAGATTCTATAAACAGTTATGTTCGTTTTATGCAAGAACAATTGTTTAATCACATAGATATTTTACCAGAAAATTGTCATGTTCCAGACGGAACATTGTCAAAAGAAAGTATTAGAGATTATTGTGATCAATATGAAGCAAAAATTGAAGCTTTAGGAGGCATTGATTTACAAATTTTAGGAATTGGAGGAAATGGTCATATTGGTTTTAACGAATCGGGATCTCTTCAAAACTCTAAAACAAGATTGGTTGCCTTAGACCACATTACAAGAGTAGCGGCAAGTGGCGATTTTTCTGGATTAGAAAATACACCAAGAACTGCAATTACTCTAGGAGTTAAAAAAATAATGGAAGCTAAAAGAGTCATTTTAATGGCTTGGGGAGAAAGTAAATCTAACATTATAAAAGCCTCTGTAGAAGCAGAAGTTACTAGTTTAGTGCCTGCATCTTACTTACAAGAACATAGAAATGCAACTTTTATTTTAGATCAAGCGGCAGCTTCTAAATTAACAAGAATTAATACTCCTTGGTTGGTAGAAAAAATTGTTTGGACAGATCAATTAATTAGAAAGGCTGTTTTAAGTTTAGCTCTAAACTTAAAGAAACCTATTTTAATGTTAACTGATGCAGATTACATAGAAAACGGAATGAGCGATTTGTTAGCAGACTCAGGTCCTGCGTATGACATCAACATAAAAATATTCAATAAACTACAAAACACCATTACAGGTTGGCCAGGTGGAAAACCAAATGCAGACGATAGTAAAAGACCAGAAAGAGCAGAACCTGCTAAGAAACGTGTCTTAATTTTTAGTCCTCACCCAGATGATGATATCATTAGTATGGGTGGTACTTTTAAGAGATTGCATGAACAAGGTCATGAAGTGCATTTAGGATATCAAACTTCTGGTAATATTGCGGTTGCAGATGATGAAGCATTGCGTTTTGCTAGTTTTGTGTGTGATTACAATGAAAAATTCGGAATTGATAATTCTGAAGCAACTACAATTTACAAGAATGCAGCTACCTTTTTAAAGAACAAAAAAGCAAGTGAAATAGATACTCCAGAGGTTCGCTATATAAAAGGATTGATCAGAAAAGGAGAAGCAAGAGCAGCCTGTAATTTTATAGGTTTGCCAGATTTACAGATTCATTTTATGAACCTTCCTTTTTATGAAACAGGAGCCATAAAAAAGAACCCAATTGGTGTTGGAGATGTAGAAATAACCAAAGAATTAATTGAAAAAATTAAGCCACATCAAATATTTGCAGCAGGAGATTTAGCAGATCCTCATGGTACTCATAAAGTATGTTTAGATGCAATTTTTGCAGCCGTAAGAGAACTAAAACCTAAGAAATTTATGAAAGATTGTTGGGTTTGGTTATACAGAGGTGCATGGCAAGAATGGGGAGTTGATGAAATAGAAATGGCAGTACCAATGGGTCCTGATCAAGTTTTAGAAAAACGAAAAGGAATTTTTAAACATCAATCTCAAAAAGACGGTGTTGTTTTTCAAGGAGCAGATAGTAGAGAGTTTTGGCAACGTGCAGAAGACAGAAATAGAGAAACTGCAGAATTATATGATCAATTAGGGTTGTCTCATTACGCTGCTATGGAAGCGTTTGTAAGATGGCATTATTAATGTTTTTAAACCTATGTATGACGTCTGTGAATGATAAGTTAGATTCTAAAATAGAGGGTTTAAAATCTAAATTCCCATATTTAATTCTAAAAAAAGTACAAGATAACAAGTCTAATGATGTTTATGAGAGATTCGTGAATTGGGTTGCGGGAGAGTTTGATCTCTATCTTATGAACGAATCTGAAAATCTGAAAGTGTATTTTCCAAATGGAGAGTTTAGAATTAGTAATTTTAATAATAAAGTTAATAAGAGATTTATAGAAATAAAGGTAGAAGGAAGGTCAGAAAAAATATGTCAGAATATGATGATGAGGTTAGAAATGCTTTTAAATCATGTTTTAAATTATGAATATAATAAAATATCTTAATTATGATACTAATTGCAGATAGTGGATCGACTAAATCTGATTGGGTGGTTCTAGGAGAAAATAAAGAAGTCGTTTTAAAAACAAAAACAAAAGGAATAAATCCACAGCTTCTTACAGCTTCTCAAATATTTGAAATCATTGATGGAAATAACGATCTTAAAAGTATAAAGGAAAATATCGATAACGTCTTGTTTTATGGAGCAGGTTGTGGTGGAGAAGACTCTAAATTAAAAATAGAAAAAGTACTCATTAGTTTTTTTTCAAAAGCAAAAGTGAAAATAGAAGAAGATTTAACAGCAGCTGTTCATGGTACTACATCTTCTCCAGGAGTAATTTGTATATTAGGGACAGGTTCTAACTGTTGTTATTTTGATGGTAAAAATATAATTATTCACCAGGTATCTCTTGGGTATTCAATTATGGATGAAGGGAGTGGGAATTTTTTCGGAAGAAAGTTATTAAAAGCTTATTTTTACAACAAAATGCCATCAGAATTACACGAGAAATTTAAAAGGAACTTTAGCTTATCTCTAGAATCTGTTTTAAAAAGTTTATATGAAGAGGGAAATCCGAGTGCATATTTAGCAGGTTTTGCTAAGTTTTTAATTGAAAATAAATCAAATCCCTTTATGGCTAAAATTATAAATGTTGGAGTTTTTGAATTATTTGATAATCTAATAATGTGTTATAGTAAAGAATTAGAACAGCATCCTATTCATTTTGTAGGTTCGATTGCTTATTATTTACAAGAAGATATTAAAATAGAAGCTAATAAACGCGGAATAAAAATTGGATCTTTTGTGAAAAAGCCAATGGATAACTTAGTTGCAAACATTAATAATTTTTTTATCTAAATTTAGAATTTATTAATAAGAAGTAAAAATAAGTAATTCGGGTGTAGTGAAAGTAAAAGCTGTAATTGGTAGAGATACTTGTATTTTTGGAGAAAAAATCTAGTTTGGTTGACAATACCTTAGTAGCATAAAGAAGCATAAGAAAATTACTAAGCAATAGGTGGAAGAATGTTGTACAATGTATTGAAGTTCCAAATATTAGTGTTTTTAATCTTTTTTACTAGCAACTTTAGATCTTCTTAATTTTTTGCTTTACTATTTTTTTTTGAATAGACTTTTAATTTTTTATTCAAAACTAACATTTGCATTTTTTAGGAAATAGTTAATAGTAATATTTGTTTCAGACTGACTTTACTTATTGTCTACTCCCTCAGTAGTTTACCGGTTGTAAATATATTGAATCATAGTTCTTAGGAGTTGGTTGTAGTTTTCTAAAAAATAGGATTTATAAATGATAATAGAAAAAACATGTATTAGTATTTTATAATAGGTAGAGTTTTTATGGGATAAAGAATTTTTATTAGATAATTATCAATTTCCTAGGTGTTTACTTTTTATTAAAGAAGTTAGATAGATTTTTGATAATTATAGTTTTAAAACACAAATTTTATTTGTCTCTGTAAAAAATACAATAAATGTTATTAACTGTACTAAAATAGGTTCTGATGTATTGACAGGATCTTTATATTCTATTACAGGGTTTCTAAGTAATTGTTTAGTAAATATTGAGTTAGTGTAGTTTTAGAAGATTTTAAGATGGGGGATTGATTTTACCTTTCTTTTATATTAGCGATTTGGGATAAGCTTCTAATGGTTGAAATAATTTATGTATAAATGTAAGTTTCATAAAACGTTCAGCACATTTCCCTGCATTCCGCGAAAAGCTTCATTTCGGAAAAAACGCTTCTCTAAAAAAAGTCTTGGACACAATTTTAAAGTCTCCGATTTACATTTCACTTGACCACTTATTCCCGAAAAAAAAATCGGGAAGAGGTCAAACTACATTCCAAACTACGACTTTAAAGTCAAGTCCGCTTTAAATACTGCTATACAAGAAAATTTTGTTTTTATATTCCGTTCAGCACATTTTCCTGCATTTCGAAAAAAGCTTCATTTCGAAAAAAACGCTTCTCTAAAAATGATCTTGGACACAATTCACAATTTTAGCTTTCCATTTCGTTGCCCCATTCTGCTGCGCCTGAATGGGGCACTCCATTTCTGAGCGAAAATTGTGAATGCCTCCGCCAGATAGGAATTTTATTTTATCATTTGGTGCCACTTCCTATGTTTTTGTACTTCGCATACATATTTCGATTAATTCCCATGCCTCCCTATTTCTTCCTTTTTTGACAGCAAAATACCAAGATTTTGAAGTTGAACAGACTGCATAAACCGTTATGCTGCGCTCCACTTTTTATAAGTCTTTATCAATTCAAAATAATGAAAATGTATCAGCAACAAAAAAAGGAAACAGCGAAGGCATTATGGGAAGTAAATCAAAATTAAATCTTATGAAATCATACAAAAACATCAAAAAGGAAGCGGCACCAAAAAAAACAAAAAAGGAAAACGCTCTAGATATAATAAGTAAATCACTTTTAAAAAAATAATAGCAAACTGGATTGTCTAGTTTAGATGTGACGAATTTTTACGGTCATAAATTATATATTTGAATTATGGCAAAAAGATACGATAACGAATTAAAGGTTACAATAGTAGAACTATTGCAATCAGGAATCAAGGCAAAACAAATTAGCGAGGACTATGTTGTTGCTCCCAGCCTTATAAGTCGTTGGAAAAAGGATTATGAGGCTAAATCTGGAGACTTTTCCAAGAAAAGGGAACTTACAAAAGAAGAGCAAGAACTTAAAGCGCTGCGTAAAGAATTACGTGATGTGAAAATGGAGCGTGATATTTTAAAAAAGGCAGTAAGCATCTTTTCCAAGAGCGACCAATAAAATATCAATTCATATTATCAAATGAAACAGATTTTGTGGTTGAGAAGATGTGTAAATGTATGCGGGTCAGTAAAAATGCATATTACAATTGGCGTAAGAGCAGGGGGTTAGTAAGAGCTAAAAACTCCGTAATACTCCTAAAAGAAAGGATTAAGGCAATTTTTGAAGACAGTAAAGAGATTTATGGAAGCTGTAGAATACAAAAAATGTTAGAACGAGAAGACCTGAATTATTGCCGTTCTTATATCTCAATATTGATGAAAGAAATGGGACTAAAAAGTGTTTTAAGAAGAAAGTTTGTAAACACAACAGATTCCAAGCATAGCTTTCCATTGGCTAAAAATGAACTGGATAGAGAATTTTCAAGTTCAATAATAGGAGAAAAATGGGTGTCAGATATTACTTATATTAGGGTAAATAACAGCTGGAATTACCTAACAACTATTATAGATTTAGCTGACAGAAAAGTAGTAGGATGGGCGTTAAGTGAAGACATGACGGTTCAAAATACAGTACTAAAAGCCTGGGTTCATGCTAGAAGAACAAGAGATATTTCAAATAACTTCATATTTCATTCTGACAGAGGGGTTCAATATTCAGCTAATACAATGACTAATATCTTTTCTTTCAATAGCAATATAACACAATCCATGAGCAGGAAAGGGAACTGTTGGGATAATGCAGTAGCGGAAAGCTTTTTCAAGACTATTAAACACGAATGGCTGTATCGCTTTAAATTTAAATCTTACTTGCAATTATTTGACAAAGTAAGCCAATACATTACTTGGTATAACACAAAGAGAATTCATTCAAGCCTGGATTATTTAACACCATTAGAAATGGAACTAAAACTAAAACGAATTATCAACAATGCGGCCTAAAAAATTAGTCCCATTTTTATTAGGTAGTCCATAAAGCACTTTATAAGTTTCATTAATTATACAGTATCGCAATCTAAAGATATATTAAAAATGTGTCATAAATTTGTTGTTTTCTAATTAATTATACCGAAAAAATTAAATATTTACTGCATAAAAAAGAAGTTATCAACACGAAAACGTTTTCGTATTGTGTTTAGTTGATACGGATTCAATTATTTACTTAATTTTAATGCTAATAAATAAAATATAAACAATTATTATAATCGGTATATGAAAAAAATATTACTATTTATTTTAACGCTAACATGTACTTATTCTTATGCCCAAGAATTTGGTGCTTTTAAAGCTGCAATTAATATTAATCAAAATGGAACAAGTACAAGGTATAATCTCGAAGGTGATATAGGTAAAGAATCGTTTCAAGGAAAAGATTTGGGAACATTTTATGTAAACGATGGAAATCTTAAAATTACTGGAGCAGAAATGTATTCATGGAAAAGTTCTGCAAATGTTTGTGGAGGAAGTATGTTTTATCGAATATTTCCAGAAGGAAGTGATGCAGATTTTACAGCATATCCGTTTCAACCTATTGCCTTAAATTGGGTTGAAAATCTAGCAACTAATAACGACCAACGTTGGGAAGAAAATGGTCTTAGTATTAATATTACCGATTTTGCTGGCGGAAACTATACCATAGAATCTTACCTTCAAGTAAAAGGAGATAATTCTGGAAATTCTGGATGTAATGACTCTAATTATGTGAATAACGGAGGAGCTAATTATAAAGCAAACTTTGCAATTTCTCATGTAAAAATAATACCAGAAGTACCTTCAAAAGACCAATCAGTTGAAGTTGTTTTGTATTCAAAGCATACAGCTTTAGAAAATGAATCGTCTATTTATTTTCATTCTGGTGTTTCTTCAAACCCAGATAATACAACGCAATTTGACATTGCCATTGGAAACTGGGGGCAAGATGATCATGTGGGGGAAATGACACAAGATATGAGCAACAATACGGTACATACAATTACCTTATCATCTATAACAGATTATTACGCTCTTACCGATAATGATGATGCCTTTGGTTTAAATTTTTTATTTAGAAGTCCAGATAGTTCAACAAAAGAAGATAATAAAGGAAATAACTATAATATTACTCTAAATAATGGTAGTTTTATAGCACTTACAAATTCTGTAGACATAACAAAGTTAGAAGCAGTTGGTAATTCTGTTTCTGTAGAAGCTACGTCCTTTAATAATACAAAAAACAATCCTATGGTTGCAGATTGGGTATTAGAAGAGATTAGTCCTACTCCTTCAACAATTGCAACAACTTCTTTATCAGATAATTTTATTTATAATGTACCCGTTTCGAATACCATAAAGAAAGATTATAAAATAACAGCAGATTTTGGTGGAGGTTTATTAAAATCTAAAACGTTTTCTATACAAGGATACAATACACCAGTAAATGTTACAATGCCAGAAGGGCTAAAAGCTGGTATTAATTATGACAATGCTAACACTTCTCATGCCTATTTAGTTTTACACACACCTACGTTTACAAATTATAAAAAAGGAGATGGAACTATCTCTGGTTCTAATACAACAGCTTCTAAAAATGTTGTACATGTTATTGGAGATTTTAATAACTGGGAAGTTCTAGAGGAGTATAAAATGAATAAAGATGGTGATTTCTGGTGGATTGAATTAACAGATCTGAAAGAAAATCATCAATATGTTTTTCAGTATTTTATAGATGGAATTATTCGAATAGCAGACCCTTATTCTGAGCAAATATCAGATAGTCAAGATACTCAAATATCTGCTACCATTTATTCTGATTTACCAACTTTTCCAACCAATAAATTTGTTGGTGTTTCATCTTTAGAAACAAGAGCTTCGGTGCTTCAAACAGGACGTGTTTCTTATCAATGGGAAGTAACAGATTTTGTAGCTCCATCAAGAAATGAATTAAATATATACGAACTTCATTTTAGAGACTTTACAGAAGATGGTAGTTATTTAGCAGCTATTGAACGTTTAGATTATTTAAAAAATTTAGGAATAAATGCAATTCACGTGCTTCCAGTTTCAGAGTTTGAAGGAAATTCTAGTTGGGGCTATAACCCTAATTACTATTTTGCAGCTGATAAAGCTTATGGTAACAGAGAACATCTTAAAAAGTTTATAGATGAAGCACACAAAAGAGGAATCGCAGTTTTTAATGATGTTGTATTAAACCATGCTTTTGGTTCTAATGCTATGGTTCTAATGTATTGGGATGATGTAAATAATCGTCCTTCGGCAGATAATCCATGGTTTAATGCAGAACACAAGGCGGTCTATAGTACAGACGGACATTGGGGTAATGATTGGAATCATGAAAGTGAACATACACAAGCCTTTGTAGATAGGGCATTACAGTTTTGGTTAGACGAATTTAACTTTGATGGTTTTAGATTTGATTTTACTAAAGGAATTACGCAAACAGCACAAAACCCAAGTGATGAGTGGGCAAGTAATGTAGACACTGACAGACAAGGACTTCTAAAAAGAATGGTAGATGAAATGTGGAGTTTTAAACCGAGTTCAGTTGCTATTTTTGAACATTTAGCAAATCCTGCAGAAGATAAAGTTTTAGCAGATTATGGTATTTTAATGTGGTCTGGTGTAGGACATCACAATCAAATTAAAAATTTTAATTTGGGATATGATACAGATAATATTGATGTGTATACAACAGGGGTTTTTAACTCTAGTCAATGGAATTTTAATTACGCAAATCTAGTATCTTATGCAGAAAGTCATGATGAGCAAAGGCAAGCATATGAGCTATTTACATACGGTAACGGTATTAAAGATATTGCAGATCCAATACAAAAAATAGCAGAAGGTATAGAAAGGCTTAAAGGAGGTACAGTATTCAATTTAATGCTGCCTGGACCTAGAATGCTATGGCAATTTCAAGAATTGGGATATGACATTGATATTGATTTTAACGGACGTACTGGCGAGAAACCAGTACACTGGGAATATTATGATGATGCCAACAGAAAAGAATTATATACGTTGATTTCTCAATTACTACAATCTCGTTTAGACCACAACTGGTATAGTGAGCCTATTGATTATACAAATCTAGGAAATGGAAGCGATTATAGCATAAAAAGATTATCTCTATCTGATACCAATGGCAATCATTTAATTATACTTTCTAACCCATATGCAAATGCAGGATCAGTAGATGCAACACCTTTTTATACTATTGTAGGTCAATGGTATCAAAACAACGGTGATACAAATTTTATAAACACACCACTTACAGTAAACTCGCAATCACAAACTTACACGTTACAACCAGGGCAAACGATGGTTTTAACAAACTTTATACTTCCTGTACCTAATTTTGTAGATTCAGATGGAGATGGAGTTTATGACGATGTTGATAATTGCCCTAATGAAGCAGGGCTTTACACTTTAAATGGTTGTAATAATATACAGTGGACAGGAGCAACTAGTTCAGACTGGGATACGGCTTCGAACTGGAACTCTAATTCAATTCCAACTACAACAGCTAAAGTGACAATTCCAAAAATAGGAATAACTAATTTCCCTACAGCTTCAAGTGCTGTTGCTATTAGTTCGGCTATTGTAGAGTCTGGTGCTTCTTTAATAGCACAATCTACATTTACGGGTAACGTTACTTACAACAGAAGTATCGATTTTGTAGCTGGAGGAGGTTTAAAAGGATGGTACTTAATGTCATCACCAGTTATGGGGCAAAATTATGATGATACATATATAGCTGAAAATGATATTGCAGTTAATCCTCCTAATACCGCAATTTCTATTTATAATACAGCTACTGATGGTTGGATGTATAATCAAGTTGGAGTAAGTGCTTCTTTTATATCGGGTGTTGGGTATTCTATAAAAAAAGGAACAAATACTGGCAATATATCATTTACTGGAACTATTAACACTAACAATTCTGGAGTAGATTTTATATTAAACAACTCTGCAAATCGATACAATTTATTAGGAAACCCATATACTTCTTATATTAATAGTGCTTTTTTCTTAAATAATGAAGCTGCTATATCAGAAACCAAAACAATGTGGCTTTGGAACCAAGGGTTACTCGAAAATGGTGCTTATGAAGTAAAAACTATCGGAGATAATATTATATTAGCTCCAGGACAAGGTTTCTTGGTAAAAGCAAATTCTATTGGTGGAGTCTTTAATTTTTCTGAATCCAATCAGATCCATAATGTAGATACGTTTAAAAAAAATAGAGCTAATACAGAAATTAAATTATTACTTACAGATGGCACTATACATCATTATTCAAAAGTTAAGTATTTAGAAGTTGCAACAACTGGTTTGGATATAGGATATGATGGGGAATTATATGAAGGTGATTCAAATTATTTTTCGATTTACTCATATTTAATTGAAAATAATATTGGAAAAAAATATCAAGTACAATCTTTACCGGGCACTAATTTAGAATCTATGATTGTACCAATTGGAGTGAATGGCGATAATGGAAAAGAAATAACAATTTCTGCAGAAACCTTAAATTTACCAACGAACTTAAAAATATTTTTAGAGGATAGAGTCAAAGGTGTTTTTATAAGGTTAGATGAAGCAGGAAGTAAATATACAACTACATTAACATCAACTTTAAAGGGGAGTGGTCGGTTTTATTTATATGCAACAGAAAGTACTTTAAGTATAAAAGATACGGCCTCTTTAAGCTCTATTAATATTTATAAATCAGATATCTCAACTTTAAAAATTGATGGATTAAAACAAGAAAAAGCAAGCCTTAAGTTGTTTACAATTCTTGGTAAACAATTACTAAATATTTCATTTAAAGCAAACGAAATAAAAGAGATTACTTTACCTAAATTAGTTTCTGGTATTTATCTTATTCAATTAAATACAGATTCAGGTACTTTAAATAAAAAAATAATTCTAGAATAATTAGCTAAATATTAGAAATATACATCATGAAGAAACAAATAGATAATTCAGAAAATAAAATTAAAGAAATCACACGTAAAGAAGCTATAAAAAAGATTGGTAATTATGGTAAATATACAGCTCTAACAGCATTAGGAACTTATTTAATTTTAAATCCACAGAAAGCTCAAGCTTCAAGCTCAAGTCCAGAAGCACCAGGAACTCGATTTTAATAATCTAAAAAATTTAAAAATAAAGTTCACTGAAAAAAATGATATGCTTTTTTATTAACTCAGAAATAAGGCATAGATTTTATTTTAAAAGTAATTTTTAAGAACTAAAAAGGATTGAAACATTTTGTTTTTAATCCTTTTTTTTATAAAAGCTTAAGTATAGATTCTAAAAAAGTATAAATTAATTCTTACTTAATAAGAATTTAGCACTTCTAACACTTCATTTCTTTTTCTTATAGAAACCGGAACGTTAGAATTATCGGTAAGCATAAGGTAACCACCATCAGATTTTATAAACTCTTTAATAAATATAGTATTTACTAAATGACTTTGGTGTACTCTTAAAAAATTGACTTCCTTTAACATATCAGCATAATATTTTAAGGTTTTAGAAACGAGTATTTTTGAGTTATCTTTAAAATAAAATGTTGTGTAGTTGTTATCCGCTTTACAACGGATTATATCTTCAATATTAACAACAATTATTTTTTCTGAAGTATGTAAAGATATTTTGCTAGGTTTATTATTAGGAGCCGTTACTGCTTCTTGCAAAACATGCAGTTGTGCTTTATCTGGCTGAATTTGATTTTGTACTTTTTCTATAGAAATAGCTAAATCTTCATCAGAATAAGGTTTTAAAATATAGTCTATAGCTGCAAATTTAAAAGCTTTTATAGCAAAAGCATCACTTGCAGTCACAAAGATAATTTTCGATTTTAAATCAGGAAAAATTTCAAGAATATCAAACCCAGTTCCATCACCTAACATAATGTCTAAAAACAAAATATCTGGTTGTTGTTTACGTAGCAGTTTAGCAGTTTCTACAACAGACTTTGCCTTGCCTATAATGTTTATCTCTGGGTGATTGTTTGTAATATCATGCGCTAACATGTCTAATGCTGCAG
Organism: Polaribacter atrinae; assembly: GCF_038023995.1. Classification (NCBI taxonomy): domain Bacteria; kingdom Pseudomonadati; phylum Bacteroidota; class Flavobacteriia; order Flavobacteriales; family Flavobacteriaceae; genus Polaribacter; species Polaribacter atrinae. The sequence goes on along the minus strand of NZ_CP150660.1, from coordinate 951,985 downwards.
GTATATCATCTACTAAGATTGCTGTTAATGCTTTCATATTATACTTGTTCTTCTAATTCAAAAATGGTTATTTCGGGTCTTACATTTAATCTTACTTGGTATAAATTTCCGAGAGCTCTATTGATGTAAAGTGTTCTACCATCGTACAAATCAAATTCTCCAGAAGAATACCTTTTGTTTTCTACAGGAAGAATAGGAGGTGGTAAAAACGGAGGTTTTACTTGTCCTCCATGTGTGTGTCCAGATAAAATCCATCCTTTATAATTGTTCCAAACATTTAAATCGCAAACATCTGGGTTATGGCATAAAACAAGGTTTGCTTTTTCAGCATCATATTTGTTCATAATTTTTGTTGGGTTAAAATTAGTGCCCCAATAATCATCAATACCCAATATATTTAAACCATTAAAATTTATTTGTTCGTTTCTTAAAATTGTAATATTTTTTTTAGCTAAAATGTTAGAAATTCTATCAGCAACATCTTTTTCTAACCAATTGATTCCATAATCATGATTTCCTAAAATACCAGCAGTACCTAATTTTCCGTTTACAGCATATTCAAAAACTTTTTCTAATTGATCAAACTGTTCTGGAGTTTCATAAGAAACGAAATCACCTGTGTAAACAACAAAATCGGGATTATACAGGCGTGCTTTTTTAAAAGAATCTATAATGTAATTATAATCAAATTTATTACCTACATGAACATCACTAATTTGCATTAATGTTTTTCCTATTAAATTTTTCGGTAAGTTTTTAATAGGCATTTTTACATGTACAAATTCCAACCAAAAAGGTTCTACTTGCCAAGCATAAAATCCACCAACAAGACTTGCTCCAATTCCTGTAAATAAAGTATTCTTTATAAATTTTCTTCTTTCCATTTTTTTTAATAGTCAGTTTTTAAAGGAATTTTAAATCCAATTTTTGTTCCTTTTATTTCATTTTGTTCTTTTATTTCTTCGATTGAAAATGAATTGTATTTAGACAAATGCTGAATTCGTTCTTTAGTTACTTCTAACGCTACAGACTGATGATTTGATTTTATTTTTACTTTTTTAGATTGATGAAAACCGATTCCATTATCTTCTACCGTAAAATGTAAGAAGCGATTTTTAACTTCTATAAGAAGTTTGATTTTTGCATCTGATGTATTAGGCTGAAAAGCATGTTTAATACAGTTTTCTATAAAAGGTTGCAATAACATTGGCGGAATTAAAATCTCTTCTGAGTCTATATTATTTAAAGAAGTTTGAATGGTGTACTTAAAAGATTTCGAATTCATTTTTTGCTCTAACTCCAAATAGTTTTTTAAAGTTTCTATTTCGTCATGTAAGCTAATTTCTTCTAAACGAGAATTGTTTAAAACACTTCTTAAAAGTATAGAGAATTGTGAAATGGTTTTATTTAATTCTTTAGAATTTCCAGAATTACCAAGTGCTTTTATCCCATTTAAAACATTAAAAATAAAATGCGGATTCATCTGCAGCTGTAATGCTTTCTGCTCTAAAGTCAGTAAATGATTTGCTACTTTTAAAGTATCAATTTTTTGCTGATTTTTTTTATTTAGCTTTCTAATATGTAACTCAATAAAAAGAGCTAAAAGGAGGCATAAAAGAGCAATACATAATATTATAAACCATGCTTTTTGATACATAGGTGTTTCAATAAAAAAAGAAAAGGTTACTTTTTTACTAAGTAAACTGCCTTCTTTAGATTGTACTGTAAATTGATAGTTGCCAGCTTTTAGATTTGCAAAATCAACTTGATTTTGATGGCTCCAAGGCGTAAAGTCATTATTTAATTGATAACGGTATTCTGTGTTTTTAGGGTTCTTTAAATTGATGGTTTTATAAGAAAACGAAATGTTGTTTTCATGTGATTTTAAAACTAATTTAGTTACGTTTAAAGAGTCTATTAATTTATAATTAACGGCAATATTTTCAATAAATACTTCTGGTTTAATTACTACTATCTCGCTACTATATTTGTATAAACCTTTGTTTGAACTTCCAATCCAAATAGAGTTTTGGTTGTCTTTAAAAACGGTGTTTATCTGACTAGAAATTGCGGTATTGTATTTGTTGATTTTTCTTTTAAAAATATAGGTGTTTGCTTCTAAAACATCAATTCCATTTTTTGGGGAAGCAATCCAAATTTCATCATTTCTTTTTTTGATAGATGAAATATTTTCTAAATTAGGAACACTTTTTACAATGGTATGATCATCAATAATTTTTAATCCTTTAGTAGCTGTTGCTACAATTAATTGATTGTTATTTATTAAAAGAGAAGTAGTGTTTTCTTCTATGAGTTTCTCAACTTTTAAAGGTTTGTATAATTTTTCTATACTCCATAAACCTTTTATAGAGGCGATGTAAACAGTGTTTTTATAAGAAATAATATCGTTAATAATAGAAAAATCTATTTGAGGATGTATTTCTAAAGGCTGAATGTAATCTTCTTTTAATTCGCAAACTCCTTGTACAGTGGCTAAAATAATTTTATGGTGAATCAATTTTATTTTTAAGATTTCTTTGCTCTCAAAAAAGGTAGATTTATTATTTTGAAGTACTAAAAGTCCATTTTTTAAACCGATGTAAATTTTATTCTTTTCAATCAACAGACAATTTACTTCTTCTTGCTTGTAGTTGGTGAAATTTACACCATCAAATTTTGAATATCCTTTGTCGGTTGCAATCCATAAATAACCTATTTCATCTTGATCAATATCATTTATTGTAGTGGTTGGTAGACCATCAGAAATAGAAAAATTTTGTAAATTAAGGTTTTGTGAATGAGTGGGATTTATATAAAAAAGGGCAATAAAAATTATTAAAACCATGAAATTACGCTCCGTTCCTCTTTTAGGATATAATGTTGAAGATAAAAATTTAAAAAATATTTTCATGATAACAAACTTACTAATTTAAACGCCATTACATCGTTTTTAGTTTTGTGTAATGACGTTTAATACCAAATGAATTTTAAAATGATTGATAATAAATTTGAATTATTTTTTCTAAATATGTTATAGAAAATTTAATCATAGCCTTAGTTACGGTTCTATTTTATAGCATACAAACGCTTGTTATTGGTGTCTGGCTCTATGTGTTTTAAATCTCCATATGGTTTAATTAAGGGCTTTAATACTACCAATCCTGTAGTTCTACCTCTAATAATTAAGGTGCTGTTTTTTCTACGCCATGTCCATCTGTATTTATCTAACGGAATGTTATAATCGTTAATTTCTACCATCAATTCTTCATGTTGCTCAATCCATTCTTTTACCTCATTTTCAGAAGTAAATATAGGCATTTCGTCATCTGTATTGTGGTAACCAAACTCCCATTTAATTGGTATAGAAAACTGTGTTGTATAAGCTTCGCCAACATATCTTTCTTCTTCATTATTTAAAGCATCATACCAATTAATGTTTTTTTCTTCTGGATATTTATTAGCAATCTCTTTAGATAAATCGATCTTTCCTGGTGAATGAGCGGTAGGATAAAATACATAATAAGGCTGTGCTAAATAATAGTTAGAAAATTTGCCGCTAAAAATGGTGTAATAAGGAGATGCAATTACTTTTGGTAATGTTTGTGCTGATAAAGCATCTTTTAATGTTTTTAATAACTCTTTATTTTCGACTAATCCAGATGCGTGAAAAACTATTCGAGTATCTTTATTAACTACATTTTTTAGTGTTGGTAGTGTACCTTGTGTTATCGTTTTTCTTAAAGTTTCTGCAGTAATTTTATCGCCTCTAACAATGGTTTCTAAATTCATGCCTTTATACGGATTGCTGTTATTTACAATATGAACATCTCCGTAAGGATTTCCGTTGGCGTTTTTATTTAGCCAAACAATTATTTCTTCTAGAGAATATTGTCCGTCTATTATTTTGATATTTTTTTCTTCAAAATAACTTCTAGCATTGGTATAATAAGTTTCATTTCCTACATCAAAACCGGCAATAAAAACAATAGGTTTTCTTGATGTAACTTTTATGGTAGATTCTTTTTTAATTGCAGCAGCATCGTTTGCAAGTACAATTGATTTATTTTCTTTTATTATTTTTTTATTATCACAACTGATAAACGGGCTGCTTAATAGGATTAAACCTACTACAAATACGGATGTTTTTAATATAGTTTTCATAATTTCTACTTTTTTAAGTGTTAATACACTGTAAAAGTAGAAGGGAAGTTGACTTAAATTTTACCGGTTTTAGAATCCGTCGCTAAAGAATTAGAATTCGCAGTTTAATTTAAGATTAAAGTATAATCAATGTCCGCAGTAGCTATCATTTTGTTTTTATTTCCTTTACTGATACCCAAAAGTATTTTTAATTCTTCAATTTCGTAGCTATCAAATACTAAAACTAAATTCTGATGAAAAGTAGGGACAGGTATTTTTCTTCGTTGTGTGGTGCTTGCGCTATAGTCTAACCAATAGTTAATGTCTATTTCTGCAACATACTCTTTAAATTTATTCAATTGCTCTTTATCAAACTGAAAAAAGATGTTATTAAAAACAAGGTTATAATTATTACAATCTTTACAAATTGATATTTCTCCGTTTTTAACGCTAGCTATTATTTTAGATTTTTGACACATTGTTTTAATTTTTAGTAACAGTCAGTTTTAATTTGATTGTTTTCTTCAAATTGATGTAATGAAGATTGTAGGTGCTTTTTAGAGATTTCTTCTAATACTTTTGTAACTCCTTTTTGCATAACAATAGAGCCACAAATCATAATTGTATTTCCGTTTTTTAAAGTATTGGCTATTAAAGTTGCTTGCTGCTCTAATATATTTTGAACATATATTTTTTCTTTTTCTTCTTGAGAATAGGCAGTATAAAAAGAAGTAAGTTCTTTGTTTTCTATAGCAGTATTAATAGTGTCTTTATAAATTTTAAAGGATTCTTTTGTTCTTCCTCCCCAAAATAAATGAACTTTTGTGTTTGATTTTTTTCCATTAATCATTCCTAAAAAAGGGGCAATTCCGGTTCCGTTGGCAATTAAAATAACTTCTTTTGCTTTCTTCGGAAGATGGAAGGCAACATTCTTTTGAACGCTTGCAATCATTTTATCAGTTTTATGTAAGCTATTAAAATAAGTAGAGCAAAGTCCGAATTCATGTTTTTTGATGCTTAACAGAATTGTATGATCAATTTTAGCAATAGAATACAAACGACTTCTTGTTTCGTTTTTTGGAGTAATAGAAAGTAAATCTCCAGATTCGAAAGTTGTTCTTTTATTCGGTTTTAATTGAATTAAAAAAGTGTCATCAATATTAATGTCCGTTTTATCGATAACTGTAAACTCCTGTTCTTTTTTGTTAGTTGTTAAAAGGCTTTCTGACGTTATGGTAAGTTCTGTTTTGTGAAAAGTATTCCATTCTTCTAACCATTGATTAAAATCAGAAAAAGATTGATTATTAATTTTAGAAATGGGTAGAATAGGAGTGAACTTGTCGTGTAATTGCAAGTTAGCATGCACTAAAATAGCAAACTGACAATACTGTTTATATTCTTTAGAGCCAAAACCAACTACAGAGAAATTTAAGATATTGTTTTGCGGTGTGCTTTCAATTTTAGAAATAAATTTCTTAGCATTTATAGGTGCTTCTCCTTCACCGTAAGTTGCTGTAAATATAATAAGGTTTGTGGCTTTTTTATAGCTTGTGTATTGGTTTAATTCTGATAAAAACACCGTTTTACCAGAAGCTATTAAAGCTTTGTAAAATGCCGTTGCAAAATTAAAAGTACTTCCGGTTTCAGAACCAACTAGTATAATGTATTCAGCTTCATTTTTGTGAAACTTATTTTTTATGATTGTCGTTTTCTTTCTTCTTTGTAAAGTCATTGCAAAACCAGAAAAAATAAAGAATAAAATAGCAAAACATGCTAATAATAAAACAAAAGACCATAAAATAGAACCTTTTCCTGTATGGAGTAATAAACTATAATAAGCCCCAAAAGTTACGAGTGGTTGTTTTTTTAGGCTGATAATTTGTCCTGTTTTTTGATGCACAGCAACTTCTTTATCAGTAAGTTTTACATAGTAATAATCTTCTTCATCTGTAGAAAAAGGTAATTCTATTTTTTTAACTTCATCTAATTTTGTTGTTTTAAAAAACTCAACATTAGCTCTATTAACTGTTGATGTGTCTTTTTTCTGTTCAATATTTTGATGAACAGCAGTGTCTTTGGGTAATAAAGAGAATTTTTCTAAAGACAAATAAACTCCGGTTACGGTAATGATCATAATAGGAATTAATGTATAACGTCCTATAATAATATGGTAATATTGGTTAAAATCTTCTTTAACAATTTTAGAGAAGAACTTAGAAATACCACCTTGTCTTTTTGCGATTAATACAATTCCAGTAACGGAAATTAACAGTAGTAAAAAGGAAACAAAACCAATTAATATTCTTCCTGTAGATTTTAAAAACAACGAACGATGTAAGTTGGTAGCAAATTCATAAATTGGTTTTTTTTTGATAATATCTCCAATCTTTTCTCCTGTTTTTGGGTTGATATAAAAAGTAACACTTTTACCATCTTCTAAAATAACATTTGCAGACACAAAATCATTCTCATCAACTTCTATGGTAATTACTTCATCATATTTTTGATGCAATACGGCAATGGTTTCTGCAATAGAAATTTGATTAGTAGGCACAACATCAAACGAGTTTAATTTGTCTGAGATTGGTTCAAAAGCCAATATAATTCCGGTTACAGAAGCTATTATAATAAATAAAGCAGAAGATATAGCCAGGGTTAAGTGGCTATATCTCCAAATAGAAATTGTCATTCTGTTTCTTTTTATTGTGCTAACATTCTTACGTAGCGTATAAATCCTTTTCCTTCTATTTTAGACTTTAAATTAGCTGTTGTTAACTCAAATTCGATATCGTCTTTATGATATTCCTGATCTTCTACAGCGGTTTCAAAACGGATTTTGTACCCTTTGTCTATTTTGTCAGTATCAATTCTAATAACACTTATGGTACGTTGTCCGCCACTAATTGTAGCTCCTGTAATTGCATCAATATCTGCTCTTTTTTTACCTTGAAAACTCCACCATTCTGTAATGTCAAAATACCATTCATCATCATCACCTTGCACGTATAAAGTTTCTTCATATTCGCCATTTGGGTTTAATAATGAAACTACTACGTAAGCACCTTCGCCCGTGTAGTTTTTCATTTGAATCATACATTTGTATGGAGCACTTTCGCTCGTTTTCTTAAAGCTAAATAAAGAGGCTACTACCAATAAAAATATTGGAATTACTAATAATATTTTTTTAATCATCGTTTAGAGTATTATTTTAAAAAATGGATGTTTTGTTTTTTTAACAATTCGTTTTCAGAAGCTAAGTCAAAAATAGATTCATCAAAATCTGTTTTTATATTTTTATCAGCACCAATGCTTAATAAATATTTAATAATTTCTGTGTTTTTAGCTTTCATTACTGCTATTTGTAATGCAGATAAATTTTCTTTGTTTATTGCGTTTACATCAATTTTAAAAGCTGCTAATCTTTTTAATAAAGGCAAATTATTTTCTAATGTTGCAATATGTAATAAGGTATTTCCAGAATTTTGAAGTTGATTTACAACCAATCCTTTTTTTGTTAAAACTTTTAGTTTTGTTTCAAAAATTTCAGGCTTATTTGCCTTAAAATTGTTAATTAAATAGTATGAAAGCGTATTTCCATCTTTATCAACTGTATTAATGTCTGCACCTTTTTCTAATAAGTATTCAATAACATCAACAGAGTTTCTACCAACAGCATTTGTTAAAGCAGTGTGACCATCATTATTTTTTAGGTTGATATCTTTTACATCCTTAGATAATAATTGTACAACTTCTAAACTATTGCTATTGGCTGCATTCATAAAAGGAGAATTTCCTTCTTTATCCTGTAAATTAGTTGCAACACCTTTGTCTATAAAGTATTTAAAAGTTGAGATGTCTTTATTGTTTCTAGCAATATAATGAAGTGGATTTCTATTGTTTGCATCAACAACATTTGGTTTTATACCATTTTTTTCTAAAAATTGATACGTTTCTATAGTGTTCTGTTTATTTCTAGAGCCTTTGCTTGCAAACAGCATCGCATTTTTACCGGTAGCTACACCTTTGTCTAAAAGAATTTTTAAAAATTGGGTGTTACCACCTTTTGCAGCATATTCAAAAAGGCCATTTCCTTCTGCATCTTTATCATCTAAAGAAGCGCCTTTTGTAATTAAATATTCTACAAGTTTAAAATCCTTTAAATGAGATGCCACTAATAATAAAGCGTTTGCTCCATCATGGTTTTTTTCTTTTGTAATATCTGCCCCAATACTAAAACTGTATTTGTACAATTCAATATCTAATTGACCAGCCGAAGCAGCAAAGTTTAAAAAAGTGTTTCCGTGTGTGTCTATTACATCTGTTTTAGCTCCTTTAGAAAAAAGATGTTTCATAATTTCTATATTGTTAGTATAAGCAGCCCAAAATATATACGTTCGCCCATCATGTGTTTTTTTATTAACGTCATTTCCTTTTTTAGTTAAAAGGTATTCTATCGTTTTATTATCTACTTTACTTAAAATAGCATAGACAACACCGTCAAATGCATTTTCGTTTGATGCAGAAACATCATTTCCTGCAGCAATTTTTTCATCTACAATAGCTATGTTTGGGTTTGTTTTCCAAAACGCTCGATCATGAAAAATGTTTGTTTTTTGTGCTGTTACTGTTATACTTATTAAAAGAAACAGTATGGATACTTTATAAGATTTTTTCATAATTTATTTTTTTACAAATGATTCAATTATTGCATTCATTTCTTGCTCTTCTGTAATTTTATCAGAAAATAAAAACTTGTACAAAGGTTTGTTGTCTACTTTGGTTTCTAAGGATAAATTTTTATTTCTACTAAATACATCTTCCCATTTATTTCTTACTAATTGCCATTTGTTATTGTTAGTTTTCCACCAGTCAGAAGCCGCTTTACATCTGCTATCATCAACTTTTACGTACGTATTGTACCCTTTTTCTTTGGCTAAAACAACATCTTCTTTTCCCGCTTCGCGAATAATTTTACTGTTATCTTGGTCATGAAGCCAACCGTAGCTTGTAATTTCATGTCTATTTCCTCTTAAAGTGATGTTGTAATCGCTTCTTTTTGTGTATTCTCTTCTTGGTAAAGGAGCAGTAGTTTCGTTTTCCCAATAGCTTTTTCCGTCTACATGAACCCAAGTTCCAGAACCTTCGTAACGCGGACTGTCATCTACTTGATATACTTTTTGTGTCCATTGTTTTTTTACGTCGCTTTTATTTTTTTGCTCAAAAGTCCAATTGTTATCACCATTAAACATGTAAAAATTTGTGTTTTCATACAACCAATCTTGTCGCCAGTGTTTAATAATCATTGGGTCATTTGGGTTACCAACTTGTAATAAATGCTGAATAGAGATTTTATTATTCTCGTCTTCAACCAAGCCTGCCCATTCTAAACCTTTATCAACTTTTGTTTTAGAAGGTCTGTAAGTAGAATCTTTACTATAGTTAAAAGTCTCTGCAAAATTGAAAGTCACTTCATAACAGCCACACATTTCTTTTATGGCATTTTGATCTTTCTTCTTTTTACTTTGTGCACTAATAGTTATCGAAACTAAAAGTAGTAGTGTAGTTAATATTGATTTAGTCATTTTATAATTTTTTGGTTTTTTAATTATTTCGACAAAAATATAAAATTTATTTAGATTGATTAAAAATAACGTATATATTTGTCGAAAATTATTAAGAATGTTTCTAAATAAGAAGTTTACAATTGTATTGCTTGTGTTTTCTATGACTACTTTTGGTCAAGAGGTTAAAAAAGATTCAACAGAAGTAACTGTTTTAGATGAGGTTGTGGTTACTGGTCAGTACAATCCTCAATCTGTAAAAAAATCTGTACACAATGTTACGGTTATAAAAAGAGCCCAAATAGAAAGTCAGGCCGCCAATAATTTAGCAGATTTATTAAATTTTAATTTAAACCTAACCATTGTACCAAGTTCTCAAACGGGTAAGTCTACTATTTCTTTCTTCGGATTAGATGCTCAATATTTTAATATTTTGGTTGATAATATTCCTTTAGTTAGTGATAACGGCTTAGGAAACAACATCGATTTAACGCAAGTTAATTTAGATAATATAGAACGAATAGAAATTGTAGAAGGAGCAATGGGGGTAGAGTATGGTGCAAATGCTGTATCTGGAGTCATTAATATTATCACTAAAAAATCGATAAAAACTCAATGGAATATTAATGCTTCTTTGCAAGAAGAAACAGTGAGTGATGAGTATGCTTGGTTTGATGAAGGAAGGCATATACAAGCGTTTAATATCTCTCATAATATAAATGAAAATTGGTTTGCTAGAGTTGGTGTGAATCGCAATCAGTTTGCAGGTTTTTTTAATGGTAAACAAGGAAAAAGCTATTACCAAAATGATGGTTTAAGAGGATATGATTGGTTACCAAAAGAACAATTTAATTCAACTGCATTTGTACAATACAAGAAAGATAATTTTCAATTATTTTACAAATTTGAATACTTTAATGAGCTCATAAATTATTATGATGAAGCAGTTAGAGCAAATATAGATACACAGGCGCAAACGAGTAATCCGTCTGCAACGGATAAAATTTTTAGAACGCATCGGTTTGTAAATAATCTAAATCTTGTAGGGAGTTTAAATACAGGTGCTAATTATAATGTTTCACTTTCTTATCAACAACAAAAGCGTTATTTAAACGAGTTTAATTACTACATTTTAAGTACAGAAAGAAGTGATGAAACGGATGAAGTGTACCAATCTAGTAAAGTTTTCTTTTCTAAAGGAAGCATTAATAACCTTGTAAAAAGTGATGTTTTTAATTTTCAATTAGGATATGAAACAAGGTTTATTAATGGTTTTGATACGCAAGCTTCTGGCGATGTTACACAACAAGATAAAACGCAATCTCAGAATAATTATGCTTTTTATGGTTCGTCAGAATTTAAGTTTTCTAATGCTTTTACGTTAAGACCCGGAATACGATATGAATATAATTCGCTATTCAAAGCTAAAATATTAGCCTCTATTAGTGCGCGTTATTTAATGAATAATGGTTTTGAGTTACGTGGTAACATCGGTACATCTTACAGAACTCCAAATTTTGAAGAGTTGTATTATTACTTTGTAGATTCTAATCACGATGTTAGAGGGAATGAAAACCTGAATCCAGAAAACGGATTTACGGCATTTATCAACCTGAAAAAACACAGTTATATTCATGATTTGTCTTTATTAAACAGTTTAAAGGTTAGTTATTTAGATGTTGCCGATAAGATAGATTTAGCTATTGTAAATCCTACTCCTTTGCAATATCAATACATTAATATTGATGCTTATAAATTATGGGGAATCTCTTCTGAAAATAGTATTAAAAAAGATAATTGGACCTTTAATTTGGGGGCTACTTTACAAGGTATTTCTAGAATAGCTACGAATGAAATACATGCAGAAAACGACTTTTTATACTCTTTTCAATTAAATACCAGTGCGAGTTACAATATAGAAAAATGGAAAACGGCGTTTACAGTGTTATTTAAACACAATGGGAATCAGCAAAATTATATTTCATCGGGTGTAGATGATAATGGGAATGCTATATTTTCTAAATCTTCTACTAGCGCTTATAATTGGGTAGATGCTTCTGTAAAAAAATCATTCTTTAACAATAAAATTCAAGCCACTTTAGGCGGTAGAAACTTATTTGATGTTACTAATGTAAATGTGAGTAACGCAAGTACAGACGGAGTAGCACATGCTTCTAACAATAATTCTTTGTTATTGGGCTACGGACGTTCTTATTACTTAAAACTATTATATAACCTTAATTTTTAAACACTAATAACCAAATATTAAAATCATGACAAACAAATTTTTAACCTTTATTTTATGTGCAGCTGTATTTTCTTTTACAAGCTGTAGTTCAGAAGACACACCAATAGCGCCAATTGCTGTAATAATAGACGGAGCAGCTATTTCTCCAGAAGTTGGCGGACCAAATGAACCAAACCAAGTATATGTAGATTTAAGTACAAATACAACTACTGTTGTAAAAAGAGATTCTTGGGATTTAGGTTTCTATTCAGGATCAGAATTTAGAGTAACCATTAATGGCTCTCTTTATATGGCAGCAGGTCAATTATCATCAACAGATATAGATGCTGTAAATGCTACAACAACAGAAGTGCAAGAATTACAAGAAAAAGTTGCTGTAGGTACTTTTGATCCAGAAAATACAGCGTATGTAGATGCACCAAATGGTACAATAACAGCAACTGCAATTGCAGAAATTTCTGATACAGACGCAAATAATAAAGTGTATCTAGTAAACTTAGGTTACGAAGTAGGTACAGAAGCGGCAGCAACAGGAAGTGTAGCAGTTGCAGGAGATGCTAGAGGATGGAAAAAAGTAAGAATCTTAAAAGATGGAAACAATTATGTGTTACAATATGCAGATTTAGATGCAACTACACATAAAGAAGTAATCATTGCTAAAAGTGCAACGCATAGTTTTACTTTTTTTAGTTTTAATACAGAAAGTGAAGTTATTGTAGCTCCAGAAAAAACAAATTGGGATTTAAACTTTACTGTGTTTACAAACGAAATTGAAGGTTTTGGTTCTTATGGATATTCTGATTTTGTAGTTAATAATACAGCTTCTTCTGCATTGGTTTATATGATTGATACAGAGGTTGATGCTTATACTTATGATGATTTTTCTTTAATAGATGTAGATGCTACAAAGTTTACCACAGATCAACGAAGCGTTGGTAGTAGTTGGAGAAATGGTGGTGGACCAGGAAGTTTACCTTCTTTAAAGGACAATGTCTTTTATGTTGTAAATGATACAGATGGTAACTTATATAAACTTCAATTTTTAGCATTAACTAACGAAGCAGGAGAACGAGGTCATCCAGAATTTATATACAGTTTATTACAATAAGTTAATCTTTTAGTTATTCTGTAAATTGTAATTTTAGTTGGAAAGGCTGTTTAGATGAAAGTTTAAACGGCTTTTTTATTCCTTAATTACTTGGTTGTAATTTACCAATTGTGTTAAACCTTCCTTAGCTGGGTTTTTAGCATAAGAACGTAAATAAGTATCTAAATATTCAATTGCTCTGTCTTCTGGATAAAACAATACTTTGTTGTCTTCTTTAGACCATTCTATAACGTTTATATATGTTTTACCTTCAAAGGTTCTATAAAAACTATGAATGTGTTCTGGTAAATTCTCTTCTAATTCATCATCTAAATAGACTATATAATATTTTAAATCTGCCGTAAAAAAGTGAAAAGATAGCAAGTTGTCATAAAAACCTGTTAAGTTGTTTGCTAACGGTAACATCATTGTAAAAACTAAGATGGCTAATTTTTGTGTATTAAAATACTGTAAAAAGAATTCAAATGCATTTGATGTTTTTAAAGTCCAAAAGATGATGATGACACTTAATATATTCTGAATATTCCAAGGCACAACATTGTAACCATACCCTAAATAAAATAATAGAAATGTAATTGTTGAATGCATTAATAGGATAAAAACGACTCCGAATTTTCTAGTTTTATTAAATAGTAATAAAACGCCCATTAAAGCCTCTAACCAAGGCACAGCATACGTAAAAGCAACTAAAAACCATTGTGGCAAAAAACTAAAATGTTTGTTGATGGCACTTAACCATTGTATGTAAAAAGCTTCATTTAATTTCTGAATTCCACTCCAAAAATAAGTAGCAAAAAAGATTAAAATTATTGCATATAATATTTTTCTTGGATTTGCTTTTCTATTGAAAATTTCTATTGCTAATATGGTTAAGAAACTCTGATAAAAATAAGGTTGTAGTCTGTTTTGATCAACAAGTGCTAAAAAGAGATAGAGTGTAAGAATTGTCAATCCTTGCCATCTTTTATTCTGAAAAATGTAAACAATTTGTATCGCAAAAAATAATCCGGCTAAAATATAATCGAAAGGATAACTAGGTATTGGCAACCAATCGAACAAAGGTATTACAGGGAAAACTTTTGTTGTTAGCCATAATTTTGGCGCATACACCATCATTATTAAAACAGCAAGAATTGCAAGTATTCTTACCCAGTTTATTTTCTGCTTGTCTGTTAGATTTGTAATCATCTTATTTGTTTTTATTTTCTAACGCTTGTCATTTTAATACTTTCTTTATAACGTTTGTCATTTCGAAATGAGCTTTTCAGCGATTGAGAAATCTCATGATTCTAATGTTTTAAGATTCCTCTTCGTACCTCATTCGGAATGACATATTACATATCTTTTTTTTAGCTTCGCTAGATACTTTTAATAAATATCCATTTTATTTTTAACGTCTTTCATTTCGAAATGAGCTTTTTAGCGATTGAGAAATCTCATCATTTTAATGTTTTAAGATTCCTCTTCGTACCTCACTTGGAATGACATATTACATATCTTTTTTTTAGCTTCGCTAGATACTTTCAATAAATATCTATTTTATTTTTAACGTCTGTCATTTCGAAATGAGCTTTTTAGCGATTGAGAAATCTCATTATTATAATGTTTTGAGATTCCTCTTCGTACCTCATTCGGAATGACATATTAAATATCTTTTTTTTAGCTTCGTTAGATACTTTCAATAAATATCCATTTTATTTTTAACGTCTGTCATTTCGAAATGAGCTTTTTAGCGATTGAGAAATCTCGTCATTATAATGTTTTGAGATTCCTCTTCGTACCTCATTCGGAATGATAAATAAACTCTCCTTTTTCACTTTGTTTGCAAACAAGTCTAGCCCGGATTGAACGGTTTGTTTGAGCTCTTTTTTAGTCCTTTTTTAAGGATAAAAAAAGCGAGTAGTGAAAGCCGGAAATTGCTTCTAATAAACCAATTTTTCTGCCAAATATTTAGCAGTATAAGACTCTTTATTTTTTGCTAATTCTTCTGGAGTTCCCTGAAAAATAAGGTTTCCACCGTTTTTACCACCTTCTAAACCTAAATCGATAATATAATCTGCACATTTAATTAATTCGATATTATGCTCTATCACAATAATTGAATGCCCCTTGTCTATTAAAGCATTAAAAGACGCCAATAATTTCTTAATATCGTGAAAATGTAAACCTGTTGTAGGTTCATCAAAAATAAACAATGCTTTGTCTTTGGTGTTTCCTTTTACTAAAAAGGAAGCCAATTTTATACGCTGCGCTTCTCCACCAGAAAGGGTAGAAGAAGATTGGCCTAATTGCACATAACCCAAACCAACATCTTGCAAAGGTTTTAATTTACTTGCAATTTTAGGAACTAAATTTTCTGAGAAAAATGCTACTGCATCATCTATGGTTAGATTTAAAATATCGTCAATAGATTTTCCATCGAATTTTACTTCTAAAACTTCTTTTTTAAAGCGTTTACCGTTACAAGCATCACATTCTAAATGTACATCTGCCATAAATTGCATTTCGATGGTAACTTCTCCTTCTCCTTTACAAACCTCGCAACGGCCACCTTCTACATTAAAAGAAAAGTGTTTTGGTTTGTAGTTTCTAATGCCAGATAATTTCTGATTTGCAAATAACGAGCGAATATCATCATAAGCTTTAATATACGTTACCGGATTGGAACGAGATGAGCGTCCGATTGGGTTTTGATCGATAAATTCTACGTGTTTTAAGGTATCAAAATCTCCTGTAACCTCTGTATGTTGACCCACTTTTTCTCCGTGACCAATCAGTTTTTTTTGCATTGTAGGGTACAAAATACTTTTAACTAATGTACTTTTTCCTGAACCAGAAACACCTGTTATTACAGACAAACAATTTAGTGGAAACGTAACATCTACATTTTTTAAATTGTTTTCTCTTGCGCCAATTATTTGAATTTTATTTCTAGAAGTTCTACGTTTGGTAGGCACTTCGATTTTTAATTCTTCGTTAAGGTATTTAGCCGTTAAAGAATCTGATTTTAAGATGGCATCAAAGTTTCCTTCTGCAACTACGTGACCTCCAAAAGTACCCGCTTCTGGACCAATATCTATAATATAATCGGCCTCTCGCATAATATCTTCATCGTGTTCTACCACAACAACGGTGTTTCCTAAATCTCGTAAATCTTTTAAAACACCAATTAAACGTTCGGTATCTTTTGGGTGTAAACCAATACTTGGTTCATCTAAAATATACATAGACCCCACTAAAGAACTCCCTAAAGAAGTTGCTAAATTAATACGCTGACTTTCACCTCCAGAAAGTGTATTAGAAGTTCTGTTGATGGTTAAATAAGATAGACCAACATCAGTTAAAAACAACAAACGATTGTTGATTTCTGTAAGTAAACGTTTTCCTATTTTTTCTTCGTATTTATCTAATTTGATGTTCTTAAAAAAGACAGCCAACTCATCTAAAGGTAGTGTTACTAAGTCTGAAATTGTCTTTTCGTTTATTTTTACAAAATTAGTTTCGTGTCTTAAACGTTTTCCATTACAAGACGTACATTTTGTTTTTCCGCGGTAGCGAGAAAGCATTACTCGGTTCTGAATTTTATAACTTTTTTCTTCTAAAACAGTAAAGAAATGGTGTATTCCGTTAAACGATTTATTTCCGTTCCACACCAATTCTTTTTGTGCTTCTGTAAGTTGAAACCATGGTTTGTGAATAGGAATATCAAACTGATACGCAACATCTATTAAGTCTTCTTTATAATGTATGTAAGAAGGTGTCTTAAACGGGAAAATGCAATCTTCCATAATAGACAAACCAGTGTTTGGAATAACCAAATCTGCATCAATACCAATTACGTTTCCATAGCCCTCGCAAGTTGGGCACGCACCATACGGATTGTTAAAACTGAATAAAAGTGTGTTTGGCTCAAGAAAAGACATTCCGTCTAAATCGAACTTATTGCTAAATTCAGCAACTTTATTGTCTTCTAAATTTTCGATAAAACAAATGCCTTTTCCTTCAAAAAAAGCAGTCTGAATAGCATCTGCTAATCGGTTGTAAAAATCTTCATCATCTTTTGTTACAATTCTATCTACTACTAAATATAAAAGTTCATTTTTAAATTCTGCTTGCGGGAAATCAGAAATTCTATATACTTTATCGTTCCATTTTAAACGTGCGTATCCTTGTTGTTCTAAAACTTGTAAAACGGTTTTTAAATCTCGATTTTCATCAATAGCAATAGGTGCTAATAATAACAGTTTTGTTTTATCATCAAATTCTTTTACAAAGTTAACAACATCAGAAACGGTGTCTTTTTTAACTTCTTTACCAGAAATAGGAGAGAAGGTTCTACCAATTCTGGCGTATAATAATTTTATATAATCGTAAATTTCTGTTGATGTACCTACTGTAGAACGCGGATTTGTAGAATTTACTTTTTGCTCAATGGCAATTGCCGGAGCAATACCTTTTATATAATCTACTTTAGGCTTGTGTAGTTTGCCTAAAAACTGACGCGCATAAGAAGATAAACTCTCTACATAACGTCTTTGACCTTCTGCATATAGCGTATCAAAAGCTAAAGATGACTTTCCGGAACCAGAAAGCCCTGTAATTACTACCAATTTATTTCTTGGTATTACTACATCTATATTCTTTAGGTTATGGAGTCTAGCTCCTTTAATAATAATATTTTCTTTAGGATTTACTTTAGAAATGTCAGTCTTCATTCATGAAAAATATAAGCTATAAAAATACCTTTTTTTTAAACCATTCTAAAAGAAATGTGAATGAATTTTGCTAAAATATTTGTTGAATTGAAAAATATTAATGATATTTGAAACTCATAAGCATCACTAAATTAGCAGCATATACTAGAAAAACTACTTTTAAATTATTAATTTAATATTAAAAAAGAAGAACAACTTGTTCTTCAAAGGTAGTTATGATGCAAAAAAACTCAATTACAGATAGTACTTTAGTAAGCAATTACATTAAGGGTAATGAAGCAGCTTTAGCGATTTTAATAAAAAGACATCAGCAAAGATTGTTTAGCTTTATATATAGTAAAGTGCATGACAGAGATATTACAGAAGACGTTTTTCAAGATACATTTATAAAAGTTATTAGAACCTTAAAAAAAGGAAACTATAATGAGGAAGGTAAGTTTTTACCTTGGGTGATGAGAATTGCTCATAATCTAGTGATAGATCATTTTAGAAAAACAAATAGAATGCCTTCTTTTAAAAACACAGATGAATTTGATATTTTTTCTGTGTTAGGTGATGGGAACTTAAATGCTGAAAAACAAATTATAAAAAATCAGATACATGATGATGTTAGAGAACTTATAAATGAATTGCCAGAAGAACAAAAAGAAGTTTTGGTAATGCGTATGTATAAAGACATGAGTTTTAAAGAAATTAGTGAAAATACAGGTGTTAGCATCAATACAGCTTTGGGGAGAATGCGTTATGCATTAATAAATATACGCAAGTTAATAGAGAAACATAAAATTATTTTAGTAGATTAACAATAAAAGGAAAAAGGTGTCGTTAGTAGTTTATAACCAGTTTATTAAATTAACTATATGATGCAACTTTACTCTAAAAAGCCTTCTGATTTACAGATGCAACCTAAACAAGAAACAGTTCAATTTTTGATTAATTTTTCCAAATCGCTAACTTTTGTTAAAACGAAATCAAAAGACTTCATTGAATTGAATTTGAATTAAGAGAGGAAAAAGCTTCAACTAACGTTGGGGCTTTTTTTTATATGCATTCTTTTTTATGTGATATGAGGTAAAAGAGTATTAATTTTCTATGGAACTTGCAGTCATGGAAAATATATTAGTAGCAGGTGCTAATGGCACCACAGGAAAAAAGATAGTAAACTTATTACAAGCGTCAGAATATTTTAATCCAATTGCAATGGTTCGTAAAGAAAGCCAGAAAAAGCAATTTGAAGATAATAGTGTAACAACGATTTTAGCAGATTTAGAAGGAGATGTATCCTTTACAACAGAAAATATTGATAAAATTATATTTGCAGCTGGTTCTGGTGGAAAAAAAGTTGAAGCAGTAGATCAAGAAGGTGCTATGAAATTAATTGATGCTGCTAAAAAAACGGAAGTCAAAAAATTTGTAATGTTGAGTTCTATGGGAGTAGATAATCCAGAAAGTTCTAACACGCTTAAAGATTATTTACAAGCAAAGCAAAATGCCGATACTTATTTAGCAGAAAGTGCTTTGCCTTATTCTATTGTAAGACCAGGGTCTTTAACGAATGAAAAAGGAAAAGGTAAAATAGAAAAGAGCAATAAGTTAAATAAATCAGGAGAGATTAGTAGAGATGATGTAGCAGAAACTTTGGTGTATGCTTTATATGATGCTGCCGCTGTTAATAATACTTTTGAAATAATAGCAGGATCTACTTTAATAAAAGAAGCAATTATTCAGTAACCAAATATTCTTTTACGTAAAAAAAAAACACCTTTTTAAGGTGTTTTTTTTGTTTTATAATAGTCGTCTAAAACTGTTTTTCGACCTACTGTTTTAGTGATAATATCTTTATCTAAGTCCCAGCCACGAGCAGGAGAATATTCTCTTCCGTACCAAATTATTTGTAAATGTAAATCGTTCCATAATTCTTTAGGAAACAGTCTTTTTGCATCTTTTTCTGTTTGAGCAACACTTTTTCCGTTGCTTAAATTCCAACGATACATTAAACGTAAAATATGAGTGTCTACAGGAAATGCAGGAATACCAAAAGCCTGACTTAAAACAACGCCAGCAGTTTTATGACCAACAGCAGGTAATTCTTCTAAAGCTTCAAAAGTTTTAGGAACTTCTCCATCATATTTTTCTATTAATATTTTAGACAAACCATAAATCCCTTTACTTTTCATTGGAGATAAGCCACAAGGTCTAATAATTTCCTTAATTTCTTCTACGGTCATTTTTACCATATCAAAAGGATTATCCGCTTTAGCAAACAACAAAGGCGTAATTTTATTTACACGAACATCTGTACATTGAGCAGATAATAAAACTGCTACTAAAAGTGTAAAAGGATCTTTATGATCTAAAGGAACCGGTATTTCTGGATATTTTTCTTGAAGTGTGTCAATTACAAATTGTACTTTTTCTTGTTTGGTCATTATTTGGTATTACAAGTTTTCTAAGTCTGCAAGTTACAAAGTTATAATGAAAACCATATTTATTTACCTCTAAAAATACTTTGTTACTTTGTATCTTTGAAATTAAAATAAAAAATATGACAACACTAAAGATAGGTGATAACGCACCACAGTTTGAAGCAAAAGACAATTTAGGAAATACCATAAAATTATCTGATTATGCTGGTAAGAAGTTAGTTTTATTCTTTTATCCAAAAGCAAGTACACCAGGTTGTACCAATGAAGCGTGTGATTTACGCGATAATTATCAATCTTTTTTAGCAAAAGGGTATGATGTTTTAGGTGTAAGTGCAGATTCTGCAAAAAGACAACAAAATTTTATCAATAAAAACGAATTACCTTTTCCTCTTTTGGCGGATGAAGATAAAGCTGTAATTGAAGCTTTTGGTGTTTGGGGACCAAAGAAATTTATGGGTAAAGAATATGACGGAATCCATAGAACTACTTTTGTGATTGATGAAAATGGTGTAATAGAAGACGTTATTGCTAAAGTAAAAACAAAAGCACACGCTGCTCAAATACTAGATTAAGCAACAATTAAGGATTTCTGAATTCCGAATTTGATTAATTCAGGAGTACTTTTGGTATTTGTAATTTCAAATAGCTCTCTTTTATGAGACTTTAAAGAACTTTCTGTGATATGTAATATTGCCGAAAGTTCTTTTTCATTTTTATCTGAATGCATAAATAATGCTTGTAATATTTCTAACTTTCGTTTTGTGAATGTATAATTATCAATAGTTACTTTAGAAGAAGTTTTACCTTTTTTTTCAGATTTGTTAGTAAAACAATTTATAATAATTGTTTTAAAATTTGCTAGATCTCCATCTTTTCCAACAAAAATATCAACCCCTTTTTTTAATGCTTTTTCTTTGATAAAATTATTATTCATAGTGGTTAAAGCAATAATTTTAAAGTCTTTATTTCTTTCCTTTATTTGATTCATAAAATCTAAAGAACATTCTCCGTTAAAATTAACATCTAAAATTAAAAGATCAAGTTTACAGTTATTTGTATAGGCTATCAGTTCTTTTAATGTGGTAAAAATATTTGTTACATTTAATTCTTGATGCGTATTTAAACTATCTTTTAAAGCGTCACAAAAAAAACGATTGTCGTCTGCAATAACAATTTTTATAGGAAGATTAGTCATTTGTAATTGGGAGGTTTATTTCAAAATTAGAACCTTTTTTATTGGTATCTATTTTTAAGGTTCCATTAATTTGTGCTACTCTTTTTTTTACGCTTTCTAGACCAAATCCTTTTTTTAAAATTAAGTTTTCATTAAAACCAATTCCATTATCAGAAACGTTAAGTGTAATGAGTTGGTTTTTATTTTGATTCAGGCTTATTTTGATTTCTGAGGCTTTAGAATATTTTATGGCATTTGTAGTTAATTCTGATATTATACGATATAAATGGACACATTTATCTTGTGATAATTCAATATTATTAAGGTTGAAGTTATAAGTTATTTTGTGTTTTGTTAAATTATCAATTTTAGTACAGAACTCAATTAAACTATCAATAAAATTATCAGAATTAATTTTTGGAGCGTACAAACTGTTTAATAAATATCTGTAATCGTTATAGAAAGCATCTAATATTTCTTTTACTTTTTCTGGTGATTTTTCATCGTTTTGTAATAAACGTAATTTTAAAGCTTCTAAATACCCACCAAAAGTATCGTGAACATTGTTTACTAAATTATTTCTTTCTGTATGCTGAAATGCTAAGGTTTTGTTTTGGAAATTATATTTTAACTCATCGCTTACTTTTTTGAGTTTAAAATATTTAAATTGAGTTTCTATGACAGAACCAAAAATAAAACGAGTAAAAAGTAAAATTTCTAAAGCCAATGCTATATAATAAATTGTAGATCCGCTAAATGTTATGGCTAAGTTATTGTACACGCTCGGGTTTATAATCTGACCGCTTATAATTGCTATAATTGGTAAAATAAAAGCAATTACTAAATAAATAGGTAGTTGTTTTGTTATGGTTAAATACAAGTGATTTAAAATCCAAATAAACGCTATTACTTTTAAGATAGTCCAGACATAAAGATATAAAACTATGAGTCCGCCAAAGAAAAACTTATACAAATAGAACAATAAAAGAGCTAATGCAATATAAGCACCAATTTTAAAAAGTAATTTAGGAATTGCTTGAGATTTGTTTAATTTGTAAAATTTTAAATAAAAACAACCAATTGAGGCTACACCAATTGTTTGGCTAAGACTCCTAATATTGTTGATTGCAAATTCGCTAGCTGACCAAAAATATTGTACGCCAATTCCTTTACCAGCTAAAAACTCTATTAATACCGTAAAAATATAGATAGCGTAAAATATAACGGCGTATTCCTTTTTTATAACGGCAAAAAAGACCAAAATAAAAGCCATAGAAATTAGAAAAGCAATATACATTCCAAAATAGAAATACTCCGTTTCTACACGTTTCAAAAATTGATTTTCTGTTTCTAAAAAGTAAGACAAACGTGTTCTAGTATCGGTATTTTTAACTTCAAGAAAAACCTCTGTTTGTTGGCTTGTATCTAAAGGTAATTTCCATACTGGATGCCTGTAAAAAATATTTTTATGAGGGAATTCTTTGTTGTTAGAAACCCTATAAAGTGAGTCGATTTCATCACCTTTTTTTAAATATATTTTTCCATAGGGTAAATACGTATTTGCAATTGTAAAATATTTATAGCTATTCTCTTTAGTCGATTGTGGCAATACAAAATGATTCCACAAAGTGTTTTTTTCTAAATATTTATAAAGTTTAGGGGTTTCTTCTTGTTGAAACTTACCTAATTCATAATTTTTAATAATGTCTTTAATAGAAAGAGCATCTTTAGAAGGTTGTTTAAAAAATGAAATTGCGTTGTAAATTGAAGAAGTATCTTTTTGAGAAAAAGAAGATAAAGTAAGTAAAAATATGAGTATGAGTAGTTTTATCTTCATGTATAATTTTAAAATACCCGACTAAAGTATGGTTTTTTTTTTTAAGTTCAAACTAATTTTGTTAATGAAAAAGAAATCTACTATGGAAGTTAAAAAATTATATGAGTACAATGAATTAAGGTCTATTGATAATAAATATCAAATTAATAATAAAGAAATACCTATAAATCTTATTGAAGATTTTTTAGGGTTTTATAATTTAGGATTACAAGATCTCTCGCATCTTAAAAAGTTTTCGAAAAATTTAAAAGAAGAGAAACGGTTTAAAAAACTAAATAAATCTAAATTTCATTCATTAACTAATAAAGAAACTCAAATTTTTGAGTTGGTTGTTTACGGGAAATCTACAAAAGAAATTGCGACTTTACTTTTTATAGAGACGACAACGGTTAGTACACATAGAAAAAATATAAAACAAAAATTAGAGTTAGAGTCAATATTTGATTTGTATAAATATGCAAATGCATTTAATGTTTTTGAGAAAATATAAAAAGGAGAAGTAAAATTGTTTGAATGAAAAAAGTGGGCAAATTAAAACCTGTTCACTTTTTTTTTAAAGAGTATAAAATGTACCTAAATTTTAATAAAATGAAGAATGTAGCCAAGTTATTTTTAATTAGTTTAATCTTTATTGCGCATAATATCAATTCGCAAGCAATTACAAATGTTAAAACGTTATTAGTAGAAAATCAATACGGTAATGCTAGATTAATAATAACACCCAACTCTTATGATATGAAAGCTAAAAAGCCAACCAAAAGTTCAGGTGTTTATGGTTTATTAGTTTGTTATAGGTACAAAGGTGTTCAAAAAGCACTACACCAAGATTTAACTTATGATTTTGCTAAAAAAGGGGAAAAGGAGTTGTTTTTAGGGATGTCTGCAAAAAAATCTAATATTTCTGTGGGAAAGGTTTTATTTTATAGAAGAGATTTAGTGAGTGCTAACAAGTATCCTAAAAAATCAGACTGTTTTAAATAATCCTTTAAAACTTCATACCTACTTTAAAGTTTAAAACACGCCCTGTCATAAAGTTAGGAATACCAAATTGCGTTTTAGAATATACGTCTCTAACCCAAGTGTTGGTAATTGAGTTTTGAATATCAAACATATTAAAAAGCTCTAAACCTGCTGATAATTCTTTAAATTTAGACATCCAACCTGTTGTGTATTGTTTATTTGCATCCACAAAAATATAAGAAACCCCTAAATCTGCACGTTTATAATCTCTTAAACGACTTTGATAATCATACACATTTGCATAAGACGGAGAACCACCAGGAACACCCGTATTATAGACTAGGTTTAAATAGGCTTTTAAGTTTGGTAAATTAGGAACATAATCTTGAAAAAGAATTCCGAATTTAATACGTTGGTCAGAAGGTCTAGCAATATAACCTTGGTTGTCTATGTTTTCTTCTGTTTTTAAATATCCTAAACTTACCCAACTTTCGCTACCAGGAACAAACTCGCCATTTAAACGAACGTCCAAACCAGTTGCATACGCTTTAGTGACATTGTCTGCTCTGTAACGTATTCTAACATTATCTATAGAATAGGCATTTACATCAGATAAATCTTTATAATACATCTCTGTTGTTAGTTTAAAAGGTCTGTCCCACATCTGAAAGCTATAATCCATACCAGTAACTAAGTGAATCGATTTTTGAGCTTTTACATCTACATTAATATCACCATTAAAATCTCTTAATTCCCTATAAGAAGGTGGTTGAGAATACCATCCGCCAGAAATACGAAACAACATGTCTTTGTCCCAATTTGGTTTGATAGCAAATTGACCTCTAGGGCTAATAATTGTTTGGTTTTTAGATGCAATTCCGTTTCCTGTAACCGACCAACTTTGTGTTCTAACCCCTAAATTATAAAATACTTCATGCTCGTTCCAAAAAGAACGTTGGTTAAATTGTACAAAAGCAGATACTCTATTGATTGCTACATTATTCTCTTTTCTGATGTTTTGATACGGTGTAATTTCACCTTCAAAAGGTTGGTAAGGTTGGTTGTTAGAAGTGTGGTATGGAGGTCTTATAGAAAAACCCAAAGAATCTATCATTTCCCATTCTCTAATACGGTCTCTAATGTCTTCTTTTTGATATTTAACACCAAAATTCCATTGTATGTCACCTTTCTTAATCGTTCCTTTTACTTGAACATTGGTTATTAAGGCATCTAAATCGTTACGAGCATGATTTAATTGTGATCCAATTCCTTGAGAAAAATCTACTTCCCCAAAATTTTCAGATCCAATATTTGCATC
Organism: Polaribacter atrinae; assembly: GCF_038023995.1. Taxonomy (NCBI): domain Bacteria; kingdom Pseudomonadati; phylum Bacteroidota; class Flavobacteriia; order Flavobacteriales; family Flavobacteriaceae; genus Polaribacter; species Polaribacter atrinae. Next base: position 926,498 of record NZ_CP150660.1, on the reverse strand, counting down.
AACTTCACCTAAATTATACGCAGCAGCAATATCAAAATGCTCTTCTTCTTGTGTGTTGTATCTAGATGCGGTTGCTGTTAAAGTAAAGTGATTATTTACTTTATAATCTGCAGATAAGGCACCAAACATTGTTAAATATTTGTCTTGTTCTTGCCCTGAGTAAAATACAATTAATTCTAACGGATCTGCAACAGTACCAAAACGTGTTCTTCTAGAAATCGGTTGATAATCATAATTGTTTAAAGAAAAATTACCTAAAAAATTTAAAGTAAATTTTTCTGAAAACTCATAAGATAAATAGGTTTGTACGTCTGTAAATTTGGGTTTAAAATTAGTTTCAATTTGTTTACTATTTACAAATAAACTATTGTCTCTATATCTAACACCTGTAATTGTGCTTAATTTTTTATTTAAAAACTGACCTTCAAAAGTTGCACTAGCACCTAATAAACTAGCATCTATTGTAGTGGCTGTTTCAGTTGGTTTTTTATACGTAATGTCTAAAACAGAAGATAATTTATCTCCGTATTTTGCTTGAAATCCACCTGCAGAAAAGTTAATGTTTTGCACCATGTTAGAGTTGATAAAACTTAAACCTTCTTGTTGCCCAGATCTAATTAAAAAAGGTCTGTAAATTTCAATTCCGTTTACATATACCAAATTTTCATCAAAATTACCACCTCTAACATTGTATTGAGTACTTAACTCGTTGTTGTTACTTACGCCTGGTAAGGTCATTAACACGTTTTCTACGCCTGCATTTGGGCCAATTACATTTTTAACCACAGCAACATCTATCTTCTTTATACCTTGGGCATTTCTTACATTATCCTTAATTACAATTTCTTTTAATTCTTCTGTTTTGGAAGAAAGAACAACAGAATATCGGACACCATTTCTGCTGTTTCCGATATATTTTTTTGTAAAAGTTCTATAGGCTAAGTGGCTAAAAACTAAAGTAATTTCTTCTTTAAATGGAATTCGAATAGAGTAGTTTCCATTTTTATCTGTAGTAGTACCAACGTTGTTATACTTTATAGAAACTTGTTCAATAGGTTGTTTGTTTTTATCATTAACAGTTCCTTTAAGGATTGTTGTTTTTTGAGCAAAAGCAAAAACAGGGAGAAAGTATAAAAAGAGTAAGATTTTTTTCACGTAGGTTTTAGTTTACTTGTTTTTTAAAGAACGTTGTAGAAAGTGTATTCGTATTCCCAACATTGTCTGAGACTACAATTTTAAAGATATGTTTGCTACCAACCAATTTTTTATCACTAAAGTTATAGGTTAATATTCTTTTTTTATGATTGTATTCCATTAAAATCCATTCTCCATCTAAAGTAGCTCTATAGTTTTTAATTCCAGAACCAATATCAGAAATCTTTACTTTAATAGTTTCTCTTTTAGAAATCCAATCGTTATTTTTAAAATACAAGACGCTAGCTTTCGGCTTATGAGTATCTGAAACTAAAGCATATTTACCCAATGTTTTTGTGGTTGTATAAAACGTACTGTCCTTTTTTCGAGTGCTTAGGTAATATGGATATTTCGAGTTTTCTACATTCGCTATATAAAGTTGTTTTTTTTCGGCTTCAGAATATTTAGAAACATTAAAAGTTAATGTAAAACTTTTATCTAAAGGAATATTAGGAGTATGAATTTTAGCAACGCCTTTATCAACCTTAAAATCTAAATATACATCTTCATAAAAAGTATTCTTAGGAAAAGCAACTGTAACATTTTCTTCTTTAAACTTTTGAAAGTTTTTAGCAACTATTTTATAGGCAGTGGTGTCTTTTGGTTGTGTAAAAATGGTGTTGTTTTTTACACCAGTAATGGGAATTTTTAAGGTACTTGTGTTTCCTTTATAGTCTTTTGCAATAATTTCTATATTGTAATTCAATCCATTTTCAATATTTAATATGCCATTATCTATTAATCCCTTATATGTAGATAGTTTATTGGCTTTTTCTTTATAGGTTTTCTGATATTTTTTCTTATATTTTTTATAGTGCGGATAATCTATATGTAAGTTGATGAATTTACTTTCTGCAAATGAAAATGTTTCTACATCATGATGATAAAAACGTTTTCCATTAACAAGCATTTCTAAACTAAAGATTCCATTTTTATTGTATGCTTTGTCTAATTGGTCAAAAACATTTACACTAAAACCAATATGTCCAGAAGCAGCAATTTTACCCACTTTATATTTTCCTTTTTCTATACTCTTTAGAGATATAACTGTACTTCTATTTTTATTGTTAATTCTAGCATTCTGGTCTAGTGGATACATTTTTAATGCTAAAAAAGTAGGTGGATTTGTATCAATAGGTTTCAACCCAAAAAACAAAGGATTAATGATGTGTTCTGTACTTGTATCTCTTATTTCGAAGTGTAAATGAGGTCCACCAGAACTACCAGTATCACCAGAAAAAGCAATGACTTCTCCTTTTTTTACAGGAAATTGATCTGCTTTAAAAAATAAATTACCGGTTTCATAATTTTCCTTTTTGTATTGTATCGCTTTTACATACTCTTGTATTTTATCAGCATATTTACTGATGTGGGCATACACGGTTGTAAATCCGTTTGGATGCGTAATATAAATCGCTTTTCCAAAACCATATTGAGCAACTTTTATTCTAGAAATATAACCTTCTGCAGCTGCATATATTTTTAAGCCTTCTCTTCCTTGGGTTTTTATATCTACTCCAGAATGAAAGTGATTACTTCTTAATTCGCCAAAAGTACCTGATAAAATAGTAGGGATGCCTAAGGGATTTCTAAAATAGTCTTTTGGGTATTTTTCTTGTGAAAAACTAAAAAAAGCAGATAAGAATGTGAATAACAATAGGGTTTGTCTCAAAATGAAAATGTTTTCTGCAAAAATAGGGAAAATCATTTTTTGGTTAAAGAGTTAATCTTTAGTTTTTTAATAAAATAAGTAACAAAATGTTGTAAAGTTTAAAACAGAATGTTAACTTTGTAGTTATAGTTTTATTCTTAATATATAGATGGGTAATACAATTGAGGCAATTCATTTACTGGAAGATAAGTTAGAAAGCTTATTGTCAAATTATGAATTTTTGAAGAATGAAAATGAAATTCTGCTTCAGAATACAAGTAAATTACAACATCAATTAAAAGAAAGAGAGCAATTATTAGCAGTGCAGAAAAAAGAGTATGAATTGCTTAAGGTAGCCAAAACTATAGACGGCAGTGGTACAAATACAAGAGATACAAAACTCAAAATAAATACTTTAATTCGAGAAATCGACAAGTGTATCATACAGTTACACAAATAAAGTTCATTAAATTGTGGGAAAACTTAAAATTAATATTGTTATAGCAGGGAGAACTTACCCTTTAAGTGTGAACAACACTAAAGAGGAAGAAGGCATGAGAAAAGCCGCAACTGCTATTAATAAATTAATTTCTATGTATGAAGAAAATTACGCAGTAAGCGATAAACAAGATGTTTTAGCTATGTGTGCGTTACAGTTTGCATCAAAAGCAGAAATAACTTCATTAGAAAAGGATTCTACAGATAGAGAAGTAGTAGATAAAATAAAAGAGTTGACTAATTTGGTTGATTCTCATTTAAAATAAGTTCTTTAAAATATACATTAACAACACACTGCCTACGTTAGTACATTGTTTATTAAACTCAACACGATTCAATTATGAAGGATGAGTCTTAACTACTAAAGCAAGCCATCTAGAATGGATCCTTGAACAGTTAGTTAGTCCTATAAGTAACCATATTTGGAGTTTAAAAAACCTCACTAATGTAGGCTTTTTTTATATATTAAATTTAAATTATGGATGGAATGATACTTCCCATTATTGTGGGAGTTTTGATAGGAATTGCAGGTGGATTTTTGATCGCTAAAGCGATGGAAAAAGCAAAAGGAAAAAAAATACTTAGTGGCACTAGAAAAGAGGCCGCAACAATCTTAAAAGAAGCTAAGATAGATGCCGATTCTGTAAAAAAAGAAAAGATATTACAGGCAAAGGAAAAATTTATTGAATTAAAGGCTGAGCATGAAAAAGTAATTCTTACTAGAGAGAAAAAGATTTCTGATGTAGAGAAACGTATTAGAGATAGAGAGTCTCAAGTTGCCTCTGAAGTAGATAAAAATAAAAGGTTAAATAAATCTTTAGAGCATAAAGAAGGAGAGTTTAATAAAAAATTAGACTTTTTAGAAAATAAAGAATCAGAATTAGAAAAAATGCATAAGCGTCATGTAGACATGCTAGAGCAAATTTCTGGTTTATCTGCAGAAGATGCTAAAAAAGAATTGATAACATCTTTAAAAGACGAAGCAAAAACAGAAGCAATGGCTTTTGTACAAACTTCTATAGAAGAAGCTAAATTAACCGCAGAACAAGAAGCTAGAAAAGTAGTTTTAGGAACCATACAAAGAGTTGGGGTAGAGCAAGCAGTAGAAAACTGTGTATCTGTATTTAACTTAGAGTCTGATGATGTTAAAGGTAGAATTATTGGTAGAGAAGGACGTAATATTAGAGCGTTAGAAGCTGCAACAGGTGTAGAAATCATTGTAGATGATACTCCAGAAGCAATTATTCTTTCTTGTTTTGATCCTGTTCGTAGAGAGATTGCTAGATTGTCAATGCATAAGCTAGTAACCGATGGTAGAATTCACCCAGCAAGAATTGAAGAGGTTGTTAAAAAGACAGAAAATCAAATTACCCAAGAGATTATAGAGGTGGGTAAAAGAACTGTAATAGAGTTAGGTATTCATGGTTTACATCCAGAATTGATAAAAACGGTAGGTAGAATGAAATATCGTTCTTCTTACGGACAGAATTTATTACAACACTCGCGTGAAGTAGCTAATCTTTGTGGAATTATGGCGGCAGAAATGGGCTTAAATTCTAAAGTAGCAAAACGTGCAGGTTTGTTGCATGATATTGGTAAAGTGCCAGATACAGAAAGCGAACTTCCACACGCATTATTAGGTATGGAATGGGCTGAAAAGTATGGTGAAAAACCAGATGTTTGTAATGCTATTGGTGCACACCACGATGAAATTGAAATGAAAACTTTAATAGCACCTATTGTACAAGTATGTGATGCTATTTCAGGAGCAAGACCAGGAGCTAGACGTCAAGTATTAGATTCTTACATTCAGCGTTTAAAAGACTTAGAGAATATTGCATTTGGTTTTCCAGGTGTTCAAAAAGCATATGCTATACAAGCAGGACGTGAGTTACGTGTTATGGTAGAAAGTGGTAAGGTAAATGATAGCAAAGCGGAAGAATTATCTTTTAGCATTTCTCAGAAAATACAAAATGATATGACATATCCAGGTCAAGTTAAAGTAACGGTTATTAGAGAGACAAGAGCGGTTAATGTGGCAAAGTAATAAAAGCCCATGCTGTCTTTTTCGAATCTGAAGTACACTATTGTGTGCTGAGTAAAAATAAAATTCCTATCATATTTATGATAGGAATTTTTGTTTTTAGACACTTCTTAATAATTATGGCTATTTTTTAATTTTCTTTCTGTATTAATAGTGTAGAAACCTTTTTTAACTTTTACTTAGATGTTTTATTACTGTTATGAATATTAAATATAGTGGAGTGTAGTTATTCTTGAAATTCACACTAAAAAACTTTTTATAATAACGTTAATTTAGAACTGCATAAATTAAAAAATAATAAACCTTGAGTGTATTCTTAAGGTTTTTTTTGTGCCTTGATTTCTTAAATTAATGTTAATATAAAATCAAAAAGTCACCTCTAGGTAACAAAATGGTAAGCTGTTTAGCGGTTTTACTTGCAATATGCTAACGTTCTTTATACGTTGATTTAACTTAATAATTTTTGCTTTGTAGCTCAATAATAAAACTAAACAAACTACAAAATGAAACACAAGTTTTTAAGTAAATTTTTAATTTTAATGTCACTTTTTCTGGGGACTGTAGCTTTTTCTCAGCAAGTCTTAACAGGAAAAATAATAGATGAAACAGGCGCTTTGTTACCGGAGGCAAGTGTTCAGATAGTAAAAGATAATAAATGGACTACAACTGACTTTGATGGAAATTTTAAAATAGCATTTAAAGATGCAAAAAGTATTCTTAGAGTAGAATTTCTTGGGTATCAAAGTCAAGATATTGTTATTGGAAATAGAACGAATATTACCATAACAATGTTACCCGAAGTAAATGCTTTAAGTGAGGTTATTGTAACTGCTTTAGGTATTAAAAGGGAGCAGAAGAAAGTTGGTTATGCTACTCAAAGAGTAGATGCTTCTACAATAAAAGAAGTTGTTGCTCCAAATGCAGCAGGTTTAATAACAGGTAAAGTTACTGGTTTAACGGTTAGCAATCCAACAGGTTTATTTCAAGCACCTTCATTTACATTAAGGGGTAAATCACCATTAATTGTGGTAGACGGTATCCCTGTAAGTACAGATTTTTATGATATTTCTCCAGATGATATTGTAGATATTACCGTATTAAAAGGAACTTCTGCATCTGCATTATATGGATATAGAGGAGGTAATGGAGCTATACAAATAACAACATCTAAAGGTCAAAAATCAGATGGGTTAGAAATAACAGTTTCTCATAATACAATGGTGAGTGCTGGTTTTACAGTGTTTCCGGAAACACAGAACGAATATGGAAACGGTTCTAACGGACAATATGAATTTTGGGACGGACAAGATGGTGGTATTTCTGATGGAGATATGATTTGGGGACCAAAATTTGAACCAGGTGTTAAAATTGCACAATGGAATAGTCCTATAAAAGACAATGTTTCAGGTGAAGTTACTCCTTGGTGGGGAGATGTAAGTGGAACAAAGTACGACGATAAATCTCGTTATTCTAGAGTACCAATTGCTTGGGAGTATCATAACAATTTAAAAGATTTTTTAAGAACAGGTATTATCAATACCACTTCTTTTTCTGTATCAAACTCTTCTAAAAATGGTTCGTATAGATTGTCTGGTAACTATAAATCTCATACAGGTAGAGTACCAAATACCAATTTAAAGACAGGAGGATTAACTTTTAATTCAACAACAAAATTATCAGATAAATTAACTTTAGATAGTAAGTTGGCATATAACAAGGTGTTTTCGCCTAATTACCCTAGGCATGGTTACGGACCAAAAAATCACATGTATACTATTTTAATTTGGATGGGAGACGATGTTAATGGTCAAGAATTAAATGAACACAGATATATTCCTGGTCAAGAAGGATATAGACAAGCAAACTATAATTACGCTTGGTACAATAATGTTTACTTTGCTGCGCATGAATTAAACCAACGATATGATTCTAATGTTTTAAACGGACAATTAAAATTAAATTATCAAATTACAGATGATTTTAGTGTTCAGGCAATGGGTTCTGCAGTAATGAAAGATCGATTTGAAGATAGAGAAAGTCCTAAATCGTATTTAAACTACGGTGATCCTAGAGACGGAGATTATAAAACTTGGAATACAAATTCTGTAGATGTTGATTATAATTTATTAATGACGTATGATAAAGAAATAACAGACAAGTTTTCTTTAAGTGCCAATGCAGGTGCTTCATCAGAATACCATAAATACCAACAAGAGTACAATGCTACAGATGGTATCATTGTGCCAGAATTGTATAGTTTAAACAATACCAAAGGGAACATTAAAGGAGCTACTGATTTTTCTGAAAGATCTGTAAATAGTTTATACGGAATGTTAGAATTAGATTTTGATAATAAATTATTCTTAACATTTACTGGTAGAACAGATAAGCACTCTACATTACCTACAGATAATAATTCTTTATTTTATCCATCAGTATCATTAAGTACCATCGTTTCAGAATGGATTGAATTACCAGAGTCTATTAATTATTTAAAAGCGTTTGGTTCTTGGGCACAAGTAAAAAGATCGTTAAGTGCATATCAAATAAATTCTTATTATGATAACGCAGGTACTTTTGATGGTAGTCCGGAATTATCTTATTCAGGTAGTTTGGTAAATCCAGATATTGAAGGTTCTTTAACGACCAATGTAGAATTAGGATTGAGTGCAGGGTTCTTAAACAACAGAATAGGATTGGATTTTGCGTATTATAATGCTATTGATGAAAATTCAATTATAGATTTACCTATTTCTTTAGGATCTGGTTTTTCATCAAGAAAAGAAAATGCACATCAATTTACCACTAACGGTTTTGAGGTTTCTGTAAGAGCTACACCTATTAAAAATGTAGATTTTAGATGGGATGTTTTAGCAAATTGGTCTAAAAAAGTACAACGCTTAACAAGGTTAGATGAAGGTGCAGAACAATACAATAGCTTACGATTAAATGATAGAACTGATGCATATTATGCAACCGTTTGGGAGAAATCTGCAGATGGAGAGTTAATTTTAGATGCCAATACAGGTATGCCAACTAAAAATCCGTATGAACAAAATATTGGTAATAAAAATCCTGATTTTAGATTTGGTTTAGAAAATACATTCAAATACAAAGGCTTTTCTTTAAAAGTAGGTATTGATGGTGTTTGGGGAGGGTTAATGAGATCTTTAACTGTAGAAAAAATGTGGTGGGGTGGTAAGCATCCAAACTCTACAGAATATAGAGATGCAGAATATGCAAACGGAATAGGAACGGTGTATGTACCAACTGGTGTAAATGTAACAGGAGGTTCTGTGCAAAGAGATTTAAACGGAAATGTAACTTCAGATACAAGAACGTATGCAACACATACATCTCCGGTAAGTTGGCAAGCTTGGTCGCAAAACTATCCTTATAGAGCGCAAGTAACAGAAGAAGAAAGTGAAACTTTTGCCAATGTATTCGATAGATCTTATCTTAAATTAAGAACTGTAGCTTTAAGTTATGATTTAACAAATGTTCTTAAAGTAAAAGGAATCAAACAAATTAACGCAAGTGTAAATGGTTACAATCTATTTATCTTAAAGAAAGCCGATATTATTGATCCAGATTATGGAAATGATGACAATCTGCAAGATCCTTCTACAAGATATTTAGGTTTAGGTTTAACTTTTAAATTTTAATAAAAATGAAAAACTTTAAAATAATAGTATTTTTAATGATGGCTATTGTTGTTACTTCATGTGAAGAATTAGACATTAACGACAATCCAAATAAAGTAAGTATAACGCATCCAGATTTATTATTGACCAACATTACAACTTCTGCTTTTCAAGTAAAAGGAACTGGAGCCATGTATGCCTCTAGAATGATTTTGCAAACAGATGGAGAGAGTACTTCGCAATTTTACAAATGGGACAGAGCTAGTTTTAACGCATACAATAGCTTAAGACAAGTTACTAAAATGATGGAAGAAGCAGATAGAATTGGTGATGACTCTTACAAAGGAATTGGTCATTTTTTTAGAGCGTATTATTTTTATGATTTGGCGTTAACTTTTGGTGACGTTCCATATGCAGAAGCTTTAAAAGGAGAAACAGAAGAGTTGTACCAACCAAAATATAATACGCAAGAAGAAGTTTTTACAGGTATTTTAAGTGAGTTAGAAATGGCAAATACGTTGTTGGATGGAACAGATATTATTACTGGAGACCCAATTTTTAATGGAGATATTAATAAATGGAAAAAGTTAGTTAACTCTTTTCGTTTAAAAGTATTATTAACACTTTCTAAAAAAGAGGGTAGTTTTTCTTTAAATATTAAAAATGAATTTGCGTCTATTTACAATTCACAACCTATAATTGCTACACCAGAAGAAAGTGCACGTTTAGAGTTTGTAGATGTGGTAGATTCTAGGTATACAGAATTCAATTCTAGTGGCTATGGGTCTGGTTTATACATGGCTTCTACTTTTGTAGATATGTTGATAGAAAGAGGTGATAAAAGATTGTTTGCTATTGCAGGTCAGACAAAAAATGCAAAAGAAGCAGGTTTAGCAATCGATGATTTTTCTGCATACGCAGGAGGGAACCCTATTGCTGCTTATAATGATGTGAATTTAGTGGCAGCAGCAGGAAATGTATCTAAAGTAAATGATAGGTATACAGCAGATCCAACAACAGAAGCGCACAATTTGTTAAGTTTTTCTGAGGTTCAATTTATTTTAGCAGAGGCTGCAGTTAGAGGATGGATTTCTTCAACAAGTGCTCAAATTTATTATGAAAATGGAATTAAAGCCAACTTTCAATTCTATAATACGTATGTAAAAGGATATGAAGAGTATTATACGCAAGCAGAAGCTACAAATTATATCGCAGGATCAAAAGTAAACTTTTTAAATGCTGCTACAGATGAAGAAAAATTAGAATTAATTCTTACTCAAAAATATTTGACTTCTTTTTTACAAGGTGGCTGGAACATGTATTTTGATCATTTAAGAACAGGTTATCCAGAATTTCCATATTTAGGTTCAGATACACCTCCAACAAGATGGATTTATCCTTTAGATGAATACAATAATAATGCAACCAATGTTACCGAAGCTATTGGTAGACAATTTGGAGGTTCTAATGACGGAATAAGAGAAATTACCTGGTGGTTAAAATAAAAGATTAACAAACTAAATAAGGTTGTAATTTTAATTATGGCCTTATTTTAATTTTGATAAAAATGAAAAAAAAGATATTCATTATATTTTCTATACTGTTTAGTGCTCCGTTTTTGTGGGCGCAAAAAATAGAAATAAAACCTTATTTACAAGATGCAGAACCAACGTCTATTAAAGTTATGTGGCAAACTAATTTTGGAGAAGAATCTATTGTGTATTGGGGCACAAAAAAGAACAAGTTAAAAAATAAAGTATCAGGAACTTCTTTTGATATTAATTTTACAGAAAAAAGAGTGCACGAAGTTGCAATAACGGGCTTAACAAGATTTACAACCTATTTTTATAAAGTACAAACAGGTAAAGCCGTTTCTGAAGTATATCAATTTAAAACCCCTCCTTTTGCAGGCGGTTCTAAAAAGATAAACTTGGTTGCTATGAGCGATATGCAAAACGATTGGCAGCATCCAACAAAGTTTCAAGAAGTGGTAGAAGAAGGCGTTTTACCTTATTTTAAAAAGAATTTTGAAGGTGATATTTCAGAAAATTTAGCAATGGTAGTAATTCCAGGAGATTTGGTAGTTACTGGCAGTACTTTTAATCAATGGGAAGAACATTTTTTTAAGCAATCAGAAAAATTATTTTCTCAAGTGCCTGTATATCCGGTCCCTGGAAATCATGAACGAAATTCTGATTATTTCTTTAAGTATTTTAGTTTACCTAAAAACGGAAGTCCAGAATATGCAGAACATTGGTGGTTTAAAGATTATGCAAATACAAGAATTATTGGTTTAGATTCTAACGAGGGGTATCGAAATATAAAGCAACAACTAGCTTGGTTGAAAGACTTGTTAGAAAAAACGGCTAAAAATGATTCAATAGATTTTGTTTTTGCACAATTACATCATCCTCATAAATCTGAACTATGGATTCCTGGTGAAGAAGATTTCTCGGGAAAAGTGGTAGAATTATTAGAAAACTTTACAAAAGAATCCAACAAACCAAGTTTGCACTTTTTCGGACACACACATGGCTATTCTAGAGGGCAATCTAAAGAACACAAACACTTATGGGTAAATGTAGCTTCTGCAGGTGGAGCTATTGATAATTGGGGAGAGTTTGAAGGTAGGGATTATGATGAGTTTACAGTAACACAAGACGAATATGGTTTTGTTGTGGCAACGATAGACCCAGATAAAGAAAATCCTTCTTTTACATTAAAAAGAATAAGTAGAGGTAATAACATTCAGTTTAGAGATAACGAATTAAGAGATAGTATTACCGTTTTTAAGAAAACAATTCAGCCGAATACTCCCGTTTTAGTTGATTTAAGTAAAGAAGAACAATCTATTTATAAGTTAGTTTTAAAAGCAAATTCTTTTATAAGTGATAAAAAGGATGCGTTTCATGCAGGTACTAACTGGCAAGTTGCTACTACAGAAGATTTTTCTAAACCTACATTCGATTCTTGGAAACAACACGAAAATTGGTATTACAAAGAAAATAGACAAAAGGATGATGATTTAACGGATGTGATTTTAGATAGGAAGTTAACAAAAAATACTGTGTATTATGTACGTGTGCGTTACAGAGATCAATTTTTAAATTGGAGTGATTGGTCCACCATAGAAACATTTAAAACTATTAAATAATGAAAATATTAAAATTATCAAGTGTCTTTTTTTTGTTGATATTAGCCGCGTGTTCATCAGAAAAAAAGAATGAAATAACCTTTGTAGAAGACGATTCTAATAAGGTTTTTGTTATTACATTAGATGGTTTGCGTTGGCAAGAGTTATTTGCTGGGGCCGATTCTTTATTGGTAGAAAATAAAGAATATGTTGGGAGTCCTAAAAGTTTGAAAAAAGAATTTTGGAGGGAATCTGCAACCAAAAGAAGAGAGGTATTGCTTCCTTTTATTTGGAGTGAAGTTGCTAAAATGGGGCAAATTCACGGAAACCGTTGGGAAGGAAGTAAGATGAATTTAACCAACGGAATGCATTTTTCGTATCCGGGTTATAATGAGATTTTAACAGGAAAAGCAGATGATGTAAGGATTAATAGCAACAATAAAATTCCGAATCCGAATACTACGTTTTTAGAAATAGCAGAAAAATCGGAAGTTTATAAAGGTAAAGTTGCTGCTTTTGGTAGTTGGGATGTTTTTCCGTCGATTATTAATGAAGAAAGAAGCGGATTGTATGTAAATGCAGGTTTTAGAGAGGCGAAAGGATTGGATTTATCTGATAAAGAAAATTTTTTAAACGAGTTGCAAGCTGAAACTCCGAGTCCTTGGGGAGGCGTTCGTTTAGATGTTTTTACCCATCATTATGCTTTAGAAACAATTAAAAAGAAACTTCCGAAGTTGGTGTTTATTTCTTATGGAGAAACCGATGATTTTGCACATGACGGAGAATACGATGCGTATTTAAAATCGGCACAAAGAACAGATGCATTCATTAAAAAACTTTGGAATTTTACACAACAAGATCCTTTTTATAAAGGAAAAACGACTTTTATAATTACGACAGATCATGGTAGAGGTACAGAACCTTTAGAAACCTGGAAACATCATGGAGACTCCATAAAAGATACAGACCAAGTTTGGGTAATTGCTTTTGGAAATAAAATTGAAGCAAAAGGAGAAATTGTATCGGAAGAACAGTTGTATACAAATCAGGTAGCAGCTTCTGTAGGGAAGCTTTTAGATTTAGAAATGAAAACAGACTCCATAGGAAAACCTTTTTCTTTTATAAAGTAAGAAGTTGTTTTTAACAAGTTAAAAAGGCTGTCTTTAAATTGTTTTTTTTTGTCAACCTGAATTTATTTCAGGTTCTTAGAATTAGATGCTGAAACAAGTTCAGTATGACAAGATTTAAACTTTTTTAGACAGTTTTTTTTATTTTCTAGGATGATAGGTTTCTACCACTTCTTTTAAATAACTTTTATCTAAATGCACATACACTTCGGTTGTGGTAATGCTTTCATGACCTAACATTTGTTGAATAGCTCTTAAGTCTGCTCCGTTTTTTAACAAATGTGTAGCAAAAGAATGACGCAACGTATGCGGACTAATCTTCTTTTTTAAATCAATTTCTAGAGATAGATTTTTAAGAATGATAAAAATCATTTGTCTGGTTAACCCTTTGCCTCGTCTGTTTAAGAAAACCGTGTCTTCAAAACCTTTTTGCGGTGTGATATGAGTTCTAATGTCTTTTATATAAGACGAAATATATTTTTGAGCAGCATAATGAATCGGTACAAAACGCTGTTTATTTCCTTTACCGATCACTCTTACAAAACCTTCTTCAAAAAATAAATCAGAAATTTTTAAGGTGATAAGTTCACTCACACGCAAACCACAACTATATAAGGTTTCTAAAATAGTTCGGTTTCTTTCTCCTTGCGGATGACTTAAATCGATAGCAGAAATAAGTGCATTTATTTCATCTTCGGATAAGGTATCTGGTAATTTTCTTCCAATTTTTGGAGCTTCAATTAAATCTGTCGGATTAGTTTCTCTATAATCTTCAAAAATTAAATAATCGAAAAAACTACGCAAACCAGAAATAATACGCGCTTGACTTCTAGGATTTACTTTTTTAGCAACTTCATAAATAAATTGCTGAATAGATTCTTCATCAATAGTAGTAGGAGTGTGATTGATTTCATTTTCTTCTAAAAACGACATCAGTTTTTCTAAATCTCTCGTGTAGCTATCAATTGTGTTTTTAGAAAGCCCTCTTTCTATCTTTAAAAAGAGTTGAAAATCTCTAATTGCGTTTTGCCATTTCATGGGATAAAGATATTAAAAGTTAATTATCAATTTGTTAGAATCTAAAAATTATGAAATATATTTTTTAGCGACATTAAAATTAAATTATTCTTATTTTTATTCTTGAAAATAATTGAATTATTCTTTTTTTTGATTAATTTCGAGCTGTAATTAAAAACAAAAATTATGAAAAAATTATTAGTTATTGCAGCGCTTGCGTTTGCAGGATTAGGTGTTGTGAATGCACAAGAAGGAAGTTTTAATGGAGGTGTAAATGTAGGTTTCCCAACTGGAGATACAAGTGATGTTTCATCATTTGCTATGTCTGTAGAAGCTAACTATTTATTTGATGTTTCAGAAACATTTAAAGTAGGACCTTCTATTTCTTATTTACATTATTTTGGAAAAGATATAGAAATTAATGGTTTTGGAACTATTGAAGTAAAAGATAGTGGATTTCTTCCAGTTGCTGCTGCTGCACGTTTTGTTGCTTCAGAAAAATTTAGTGTTGGTGCAGATTTAGGTTATGGTATTGGAATTAGCCCATCTGGACAAGAGGGAGCTTTCTATTACAGACCAATGATAGGTTATAGTGTTAGTGAAAACGTAATGTTACAGGCTACTTATACAGGTATGAGTAAAAACAGTAATACTGTTTCTAACTTTGGTGTAGGAGCAATGTTTGCTCTATAGTATTATTTAAATATATTAAAAACGGAAGCAATTTGCTTCCGTTTTTTTATGCTCAAAATTTCCTCAATTTCATTTGAGTCAACTTTTAAATCTTTTCCGTTCATGTAAAAAGTAGTACTGATTTACTTTTGTAGAGAACTTAAAAATTTAAAAAAATATGAAGAAATTATTGATAGTTGCTTTTGTAACAATAATGGGTGTAGGTGCTGTAAATGCACAAGAAGGTGTTTTAAATGGAGGACTAAACGTAGGAGTGCCTACAGGTGATGCCAATGATTTTTATGGTTTAACTTTAGGAGCCGAATTAAATTACATGTATCCAGTGGCAGAAGGTTTTACCTTAGGCCCATCGATACAATATTCTCACTTTTTTGGGAAAGATGTTGAGGTGTTAGGAGGTAGTACTATTGAAGTTTCAGATGCTTCTTTTCTGCCAATATCTGGTGCAGCAAGATTTAATGTTTCAGAAAAATTTGTAGTAGGAGCAAACCTTGGTTATGCAATAGGTTTGAGTGAAGATTTAGATGGTGGTTTTTATTATAGACCTGTAGTTGGTTATAAAATTGATGATACCACACAATTGAATATCTCTTATTCTGGAATTTCAAATGATGGTTTAGAAATGAACAATGTTAGTTTGGGCGTAATGTTCGGAATCTAAAATAGAAATATTGATTATATTTACAAACGGAAGCTGAAAAGCTTCCGTTTTTTTGTTGAAAAAATGTATTTTTGAACTATGAAGCTACTTATACTAAACGGTCCTAATTTAAATTTATTAGGAAAAAGAGAACCAGAAATTTATGGTTCACAAACTTTTGAAGATTACTTTAGAACTCTTCAATTAAAGTTTAATGATGTAGAGTTGTCTTATTTTCAATCGAATAGTGAAGGTGCTATCATTGATAAATTACACGAAGTTGGTTTTAGTTTTGATGGCGTTGTTCTTAATGCAGGTGCTTATACACATACTTCAGTTGCAATTGCAGATGCTATTAGTGGCATTACAACTCCAGTTGTAGAAGTGCACATTTCTAATGTACACAATAGAGAAGCTTTTAGACATAAATCTTATTTATCTCCGGTTTGTAAAGGAGTTATTTTAGGTTTTGGTTTAAAGAGTTATGAGTTAGGGATTGAGAGTTTTTTGTAGAATTTCCAAAATCTAGGTTTTATTAGTTTTTTTTCTTTATTCTATTTTTTTTAAATCTTTTTTACCTCCACTGTTTTTACTACTTTTGCAAAAGTAGTAGTTTTTATTAATACCATTCCCCTGTAATTTTTTGTTGTAAATTTTATAAGTTGTTTTTTATTAGATAAAATCATAAAAAAGAATAATTTATAGTAGATAATAAATACCCAAAAACATAAAATAAATTATATTTGTTTTTTTAGAAAAAATAATAAATGGAGAAAGAAAAGTGGCTTTTTGAAATAACGCCAAAAAATAATTTATTTGATTTAAATTTAAAAGAAGTTTGGCAATATAGAGATTTGTTAATGCTTTTTGTAAAACGAGATGTTGTAACAGTTTATAAGCAGACAATATTAGGTCCTTTGTGGTATTTAATTCAGCCTTTGTTTACTTCAATAATTTTTACATTAATTTTTAATAATGTGGCTAATATTTCTACAGGAAATGTGCCACCATTTTTATTTAATTTAGCAGGAATTACTATTTGGAATTATTTTAAAAGTTGTTTTACAGCAACTTCAAATACATTTACATCTAATGCAGGTATTTTTGGTAAAGTGTATTTTCCAAGAATGATTATGCCAATGTCTATAGTTATTTCAAATCTTTTAAGGTTTGGAATCCAACTATTTATATTTTTAGTGTTTTATTTGTATTACTATGTAAATGGTGCCGACATTAGCTTTAATAAATATACGGCTTTATTTCCTTTAATGGTACTTTTAATGGGGATGTTAGGTTTAGGGTTAGGAATGATTATTTCTGCATTAGTAACCAAATATAGAGATTTAAATATTTTAATTAGCTTTGGATTACAGTTGTTAATGTATATTTCTGCGGTGATGTATCCGGTATCTTATTTTATAGAAAAATTGCCAAAATATGCTTGGGTGGTAGAATACAATCCTTTAACTTTTGTAATAGAAACAACACGTTATATATTGCTAGGTTCTGGAACGTTAAATACAACTATGTTTGGCTATTCTGTAGGTATTATTGTTTTTATTTTAGTTGCAGGTGTACTCGTATTTAACAAAGCCGAGAAGAATTTTATTGATACAGTTTAAATTAGTTAGAAGTAAATTTTAAAAGAATAAAAATTTCTTACTAATAATAAAAGCATTAAATGAGCGAAACAATTTTAAAAATAGAAAACTTAAGTAAGCAATATCGATTGGGTCTTGTTGGTTCTGGTACCATGAGTGACGATTTAAAGCGCTGGTGGTATAAAATACGAGGTAAAGAAGATCCTTTTTTAAAAATTGGTGATGTAAATAATCGTTCTACAAAAGGGGAATCTGATTACGTATGGTCACTTAGATATATTAATTTTGAAGTTAAAAAAGGGGAAGTTTTAGGAATTATAGGTAAAAATGGCGCAGGAAAATCTACCTTGTTAAAAATTTTATCTAAAGTTACTGGTCCTACAACAGGTTCTATTAAGTCTAATGGAAGAATAGCATCTTTATTAGAAGTGGGTACAGGTTTTCATCCAGAAATGACAGGACGCGAAAATATCTTCTTAAATGGTGCTATTTTAGGAATGACCAAAAAAGAAATAGCCTCTAAATTAGATGAAATTGTGGAGTTCTCTGGCTGTGAACGTTATATTGATACACCTGTAAAAAGGTATTCTAGTGGTATGACTGTTCGCTTAGCTTTTGCCGTTGCTGCTTTTTTAGAACCTGATATTTTAATTATAGATGAAGTTTTAGCGGTTGGAGATGCAGAGTTTCAGAAGAAAGCTATTGGTAAGATGCAAGATATTTCTAATACTGATGGTAGAACGGTTTTGTTTGTGAGTCATAATATGGCGGCAGTAAAAAACTTATGTACAAGATGTGTAGTTTTGGGTAATGGGAGTGTAGTTTTTGAAGGTGATACAGATGCAGCAGTAGATTTTTACTTAAAAAAAGATGATGAGAAGGCTACTGCTTATTATAATTGTGAGAAACCAAACTTTGATTCCGATATTTTGGAAGTCTCAATAATAAATAAAGATAAAGCCTTGACTTCTATTTTTGGTTTTGAAGAAATGGTAACAGTTTCAATTAAATTCAAAGTTTCTAAAGAAAAACTTGTTAACAAACCAATTATTGGTTTACGTATTAGTGATGAATTAGAGAGGAATATCTTTACTACTCAAAAAAATATTACTGATTTGGGTATAAAGCTTGGTATTAATGTAATTAATGTGCAAATTCCAAACTCTTTACTAGCACCTAATTCTTATTTTATAAGTTTAGGTTTTCATATAAAAAACCAAGAAGTGATTAGAAGTTTAGATCAATTTGTTTCATTTTCTATAGAGGAAACAGGTACAGATTTTTATGGATATAAACCTAAAGATTTTGGTTGTGTAATTGTATCTTGTAAATGGAAAAACATATAGATGAAAGTTTTATTTATTAATGATACTCGTATAGAGATAAATCCAGGTTGTCATGCTACTGTTACAGAATTGTCAAAATTTATAAAGAAAAATTTAAAAGATGCTGATTTAGATTTCTTGCCATTAGGTACTGGATATGATGTGTTTAATAAAGAAATGTTTCATGTCTCTTTTAAAACAAGAATTAAAAGAAAGATTATAAAAAAAATAAACACTATTGGATTTAATATTGTTTTAAGAAATGAAAAGAAAATTTTTAATATTAGATTGTGGGAAGAATTAGCTCTTAATAATTTTTCGAAAGAAATTAAAGATAAAATTTTATTAAGCGATCTCGTTGTAATTAATATGGAAGGTACAATTCATCATAATAGTAGAGGTGGATTGACATTATTAGGATTTGCACATTTAGCAAAGAGTTTTGGTAAAAAAGTTGCAATGGTAAATGGGAGTTATCAATGTGTTGATAAAAAACTTACAAAAAAAGTATTAAATAATATTGATTTTTTAAGTGTTAGAGAGGTTCGATCGTACAATTATTTAAAAAAAACTATAAAAGATTGTTCATTAATACCTGATTTTGCTTTTCGAGCAAATATTAATGAAAAACTAACTTTTATAAATCAATTTAAAATTAATAAATCAAAACAGAAAAAGTGCCTATATACTTTTGGCGTTTTAGGAGTATACCCTAATCAAAAAAATGGAATAAAGATTAATCAAATAACTAAACATATTGATGATATTAGATTTCTTGGCTTCGAACCCTATTTTTTAAAAATTGAAGAAAAAGAAAATGAAATAGAAAAGATATTAGTCTCGATGAAGGTTAAAAGTATATCTTATTCGGATGGTATTAGATATAATAATATAGGAAGCTTAATAAAAGAATTTGATTTAATGATTACAGGAAGGTATCATATTGGAATTTTTGGTTTAATGAGTAATGTCCCCACTTTCTTTTTACCTTCTAATACTTATAAAACACAAGGTATGTTAGAAATGTTAAATGTTAATAATAAGATGATATTTAATAATGATATATTAAGTATTGAAAATGAAATTAATTCATTTAATAGGATAACTATCAAACATCTAAAAGATGATTACTTTATTGACTTTAAACTTTTCTTAAATAGAATTAATTAATTAAATGGTTCTAAAAAAAATAAAAAAATACATTGTCAAAAGATTGTTAGGCGAAAATATTTTTTTGTCAAATTATTTTTTAAAAACAAAAAAGGAAATTATATCTTACGTATTATCTTCTATCTTTTTTTGTGAAAAAAACAAAGAAGATTCGTATAACTTTCTTATTACATCTAAAGCCGAAATAAGAATATTTACTCCATTAATTAACTATTTTTTAAAAGAAAAAAAACATAAAATTTTTATAATTTATTTATCAAATTATTTTTTGAATGATAATTTAACAAAGAAGATTAATAATAGTGAGAATATATTTATTGTAAATTCGCCAATTCCTATAATAAATTCAATAAAAAATAAAAAAAGTGTAAATATAATTTGTCTAGATTTTGTCTTATTTTATAAATCACATTTTAAAGGAGTTGATTTCATAAGATTTTTAAAAAGCAAAAAAGCTAAAACAACTTGTATACAACATGGTGGTTGTCAGGATGATAATATAAAAGGTCAAATAACTTCTACTTCAGATTATCAAATAGTTTTTGGTAAAATAATTTATGACGAGCTTGTTTTTGGTGGTAGAAAAGTAAAAAATACATACTTAACAGGGAACCCAAATCATGATAAAGTAAGTTTACAGAATAATCTTTCAAGTTCATTGAAAGCTAAAGTAATAAATAAAAGGAAGATTATCTTAGTTGCAACATGTTTACATACAGAATATAATTACAAAGAGAATCCAGAAGTTTATTATATAGATTATATTACTAATATATATAAAAGTATAGATTTTACTAATTGTTTTTTAATAGTTAAAATGCACCCGCAGGATTCTGTTAATCCTAATATTTATGAAAACGTTATGAAGGACTTAAAACTAAGTTTGAATAATATTCAATTTATTTATCCAAATGATAGAGTCTTTTCTGTTTATGACTATATTAAAATTTCAGATTTAGTGATTAGCCGTTCGTCAACTGTAATAGAGGAGGCTTTATTGTTAGGTAAAAATATTATTGCATATGATTTGTTTGAAGATGGTCCAAGTATTCATTACTCTAAGTTAGAAAAATATGAGCAATATAAAAAAATAGTAGAAACTGAAATAAATTTAAAAAAAGCAATAGAATATTTTATTAATAAAAAAGTAGATTATAAAAAACATAAATCAGATATGGTTGAGAATTTTACATACAAACTTGATGGTGAGTCTTTACAACGAGTTGTTAATGCATTAGAAGATATTTCAAAAAAATAACATAAATTAGATTCAAACAATATATATTACAAAAAAAATATAGGTAATATTATACAGCAGCTAAATTAAAAATATAAGTAAAAGATTTATAGTTATTCTAAAAAAGAATATAATTAGTACTATTTTTTTGAGCAAACACCGGAATATGAAAAAGGCTAATCAATCTATAAAGTCTATAAGTTACTCCTAATTATAACGAAGCCAATTATTTAGAAGAGACTATTAGATCGGTTTTGAATCAAGATTACCCTAATCTTGAATACATAATTATTGATAGAGGTAGTACAGATAATTTTATAGAAATAATAGAGAAATATCAAGCAAAATTAACCTATTGGGTATCTGAAAATAGATAAAGGTTTATATGATGTTATTCAAAAATGTTTTGATAAATTGACATGTGAAATTATGGCATGGATAAATTCAGATGATATGTATGTTAAGGTCCTTTTTCTATTGTTTCTGAATTTTTTTTAATTTTAAACAAGTTCATTGGTTGTTAGGTATGCCGTCTTTTTATGATGAAAAAGGAAGAACAGTTAGTCTAATAATAAAATTTAAACAATTGTCTAAATTTAATCATTATACTTATGGCAATTTATGGGGCAATAAGAGTCTGTATTTTGGAGGAGAAGTTTATGGGAGAGTTCTGGTTCAAAATTGAACATAAAATTAAAATTTTCGGGAGATTTATAGTTATGTGTGCTTTTTTTAGATATGAAAGTTTATATGCTACAAAAGCGCTATTAAGTAGTTTTAGAATACGTTCTAAAAATCAATTATATCTAGAACATTTAGACGATTATAATAAGGAAATATTAAATTTATTAGAAAATGAAGTTGAAAATAACTTATGTAAAATAGAAAAAAAATAGAATTTTATAAAAGGATTGGGTATAAAATTTACCACATAATTCGTTTCTTTACAAAATATATAATTAATAAGACTAATAAAAAGAATTAGAACTATCCACCACTAACTTACTTTGAATGAGTACATCAAATTTTTAAAATTGAAAAAAAATAACTAAAAATGTCTAAAATAACATTTCCTAAAATATCAATTGTAACACCCTCTTATAATCAAGGCAATTTTATAGAGGAAACAATTCAATCAGTTTTAAATCAAAATTATCCAAATTTAGAATATATAATAATTGATGGAGGTAGTACAGATAACACAATAGACATAATTAAAAAATATGAAGAAAATATTACTTATTGGATAAGTGAAAAAGATAATGGTCAGAGTGATGCGATAAATAAGGGGTTTTTAAAAGCAACAGGTGTTATTTATTATTGGATTAATAGTGATGATTATTTGTTACCAAACACTTTAATTAAAATTGGTAGTTTAAACTGGCCAGCAAATGTTGGAGCTTTTATTGGAATTGGCCATATGGTGAATTTAAATAAAGAAATTAAATATACTCCTGAATTTTATGATCCTATAACAACAGAACAACTTTATAATTGGACAAACAATAAAGATTTTATGCAACCTGCTTGTTTTTTTTCCAAAGCAGCTTGGAATAATTGTGGACCTTTAAATACGAATTTACATTTTTGTATGGATGTAGATTTATGGATTAAAATTTCAAAAAGGTATGAATTAAAGAGGGGGGAATTTAATATTGCTCATGCATATATTCATGAAAATGCAAAAACTACTGCCGAAGTAGAAAAAATGAATTTAGAAACATATTTAATGATTGCTTCACACGGTGGCTTTATAATTGCACGCAAATTACTTTATGATTTTTTTGAACGAGAACAACGAATTTTTAAGTTAAGATTAAAAGAAGCAACTACAAATAGTATATTAAATAGAGTTTTAAAAAAAATAAGTTTTAAAAAATAATAGTTTTAAGTATGAATGTTTTTATACCCCATGATAAAGTACTAAATATTTATTTTGATGAAATAAATAAATATGCAGTATTTAATTATGTGTATGGGAGTTTGGGAGATTATAAACAAGCATATAAAATTGTAAATATTCAATTTCCTGAAGCTATTTTTTCCTTTAGAGCACCTACTAAAGAACAATTAATTGATTTAGAAGAGAAAATTATCATTTGGAAAAAAAAGTCAAAAATTATTTTAACATTAAATGATATAGAATCACATTATGATAAAGGTCATAAGTTTAGTGGTTTATTCAAGTTATTATATAAATATGCTGATGGTGTTATACATTTCGGACATTATTCATTAAATAATTTTAAATCATATTTCCCAACAACTTGTCAACATAAGTTAATTAATCACCCTTTGTATGATAGCTTATTAAATGATCAGGAAATATTTGACTATCAAGATAAGTTTAAGGTATCTTTTCAAGATAAATATGTTGTTTCTGCCATAGGTAGTTTAAGGTCTATGGAAGAAGTACTTCTGTTGCTAAAAGTTTTTAGGAGAATTCCAGTCAAAAATAAATTTTTGGTAGTACCTAATATGTTTCAGTTTATAAATCCAAAATATTTGAGACCATATCGTTTTAGAAATATTTATAAATATATTGCTGAAAAAATAATATGCTTTCCACTAAAGAAAGAACAGTATTTTTTTGATAATAGATTTTTAGAATATGGATATATGGTTGATTTGGTTAGAAATTCTTCTTTGATGATTATTCCTAGGATTAAAAATTTAAATTCAGGTAATTTATTCTTAGGATTAACTTTTAATAAACCAATGGTAATTCCAAAAATTGGAAATTTAACAGAAGTAGCAGAATATTTTAATTTACCGACACTTGATTTAAAAAAAGGAAATTATAATGAAGTTTTGACGACAGTAACAGATATTAAAATGAATAAAATATTTGAAAGTAACGAGTATTTAATCAAAAGAGAAAAATTTCATCCCAAGAAAATTTCATTGGAATATGAACTGTTTTTTAAATCTTTAATTGAGATTTAAGAACTGTGTTATTATAATTGAAAATATTTAATATAAAATGGGAATGTTAGTATCGGTAATAGTACCTTGTTATAATCAGGGAAAATTTTTAAATGAAACATTGGAGTCTGTTTATAAACAAACATATTTAGAATGGGAATGTATTATGGTTGATGATGGTAGTACGGATGATACAATGAAAATAGCACAATCATGGGCAGTAAAAGACATACGTTTTAAGTATTTTTATAAAGAAAATGGAGGAGTAAGTAGTGCTAGAAATCTTGGAATTGAACAAGCTAATGGTCAATATCTACAGTTTTTGGATGCTGATGATTTATTAGCTCCTCAGAAACTTGAATTATCATTAGATGCATTTTCTTTATCTAATAATAATGCAGCAGAAATAGTAGTTTCTAATTTTATGATGATATCAATTGATTCAAAGGGGGTTTACCCTCCTAGTTTTGAATTTACAAAGGAGTCTTTAACATTTGAAAATTTCTTATATAATTCTTTTTCAATACAATTACAATATGCAATCTTTGAAGGAAAATTGTTTGATACAATAAGGTTTTCAGAAAATTTATCAGCACAAGAAGATTGGGTTGTATGGATTAAATTATTGAAAATCACTAATAAAATTGATTTTATAGATAAACCTTTATCATTTTATAGAATTAATCCAGATGGTAGAATGAATACATTAGGTATAGAAGATAATCAGATTAAGGTCTTAGGTTCTTTAAAAGAAGTTTTAACTTATGAAGAATATTATAATTTTTCTGTTAATATATTAAGTAAATATTATGATTCTTATAGGTTGTATCGGAAAAATTTAAATCTTTTAAAAAAATCAAATTCTTATAAATTAGTTTTAATTATAAAAAAAATATTAAAGAAAATTGGAGTGTTAAAAATAATGAAAAAGTTTTTAAAATAGTTTTAAAATTTAAAATGGAATAGTATGAAAGGTTTATTAAAGGTTTATAAAAATATATGATTTCAATTATTATTTGTTCTATAAAAGATTCTTTCTTTCAAGAGTTAAAAATTAATATACTTAATACTATTGGTGAGGTTGATTATGAAATTATTAAAATAGATAATTTAAAAGAAAAATGGTCTATTGCTAAAGCTTATAACTTTGGTTTTGAAAAAGCTAAATTTAATAATTTACTTTTTATACATGAAGACATATTGTTTATACAAGAAAATTGGGGAGAAATTTTCATAAATGAATTAGCTAAAAAAGATATAGGGTTAATCGGTTTAGCTGGTACTAGTTATAAAAGTAAATTTCCTAGTGCTTTTTGGCACGTGCCAAAAGATAAGAGTTGTATCAATATTATTCAACACTATAAAAATAAAAAAAAGGAGTTGGTTAATTATGGTTTTAATAAAAATGAAGGTATTGTAGCTGTTGACGGTGTTTTTTTAGGTTTGAAAAAAAGTATAGGTGTTAATTTTGATGAAAAAATTAATGGGTTCCATTGTTATGATCTTGCAATCAGTCTAAGAATACTTAACAAGGGCTATGATATTAAAGTTATTGATACTATTTTAATAGAGCATTTTTCTATTGGTACTACAGATATACTTTTTCTTAAAAATTATCTTAAGTTTCATAAAAAATATAAAAAAATTATTAAACAGAATATTGTTAGTTCAAAAGAATTAGATATTTATTCAGTTGAACAATTTATAAAGGTTTGTCTCTCCAATAGATTTTTTTCATTCCATTTATTTATAAAATCTTTTATTTTAAATCCAATATCAGAAATAAATAAGAATTATTTAAAAATGGGAATTGTTAATTTGATTAAAAATAAATAATTTAATGTCAAAAGTAAGTATCATATTACCTAGTTATAATCATAACTCTTTTTTAAAAGATAGGTTAGATTCAATAGTTAACCAAACTTTTAAAGACTGGGAACTTATTATAATTGATGACAAATCTTCAGACGGAAGTATTGAAACATTAAAAGCGTTTTATCAGAAGTATACTAATAAAATCTCAAATTTTATTATACATACAGAAAACTCAGGGAGTGGTTATAAATCTTGGAAAAAGGGGATTGAACTAGCTCAAAGTGAATATATTTGGATTGCAGAAACTGATGATTATTCTGATGTAAGTTTTCTGGAAGAACAAGTGAAGATTTTAGATACTTATCCTAAAGCTGCATTAACGTTTTGTTCAAGTAATTATGTAGATGCAAATAAGACTTTTTTATACAATACAAACAAAAGAACTATAGATTTAAGTGTATCTGAAAATAAATCAAAACTTTTTAAAGGAGAAGTGTATCTAAATAAAGCACCATTTGACACATACATAACTAATGGAAGTAGTGTTGTTTTTAGAAAACCCATAATAGATATACCAAACCTTATATTTGAGAATAAACAATCGTCAGATGTTTTTTTGTGGACTTTTTTAATACAAAATAGTTCATTCGTATTTTTAAACAAAAAATTAAATTTTTTTAGAAGGCATGAAGGTTCAACAACGACACGATTGTCTAGCCTAAGAAAATTAGATATATTTCAAGAAAACATAAAGTATTTACATTTTTATAAACAAAAAAACAAAGATCATTTACTTTTAAAAAAATACTTTCAACAATATGTTTGGATAAACAAAAAAGAGATTTTTAATACTAAAATATTTAATTTTAATTTGGCTCTAAAATATTATCTTTTTTTACTACCAAATATATGTATTCAATTAATTAACAAAATTGAAAAATGAGTAAAGAACCATTAGTATCAGTGGTAATACCTACCTATAATAGGCAAGAGTTTCTAGAAGAAGCTATTCTTAGTGTTGTGAATCAGTCTTATAACAATATTGAAATATTAGTAATAGATGATGGCTCTAAAGAAAACTATGCAGAAGTTATATGTAATAAATATAAAAAGTGCCATTATTTTTATAAAAACAATGGAGGTTTGTCTTCTGCAAGAAATTTTGGTATAAATGTAGCTAAAGGGAGTTATATAGCTTTTTTAGATGATGATGATTTTTGGAGAGCAGACAAATTACAAAAGCAAGTAAAAGTTTTAAACAGTAATAAAAATGTAGATTGTGTTCATTCAAGCGCTTCTGTAGTAGATGAAAAAGGAAATGAAAAAGGAAAATTGATTGGAGCTTCAGAAAATAAAATTCATAAAAGATCAGGTGATGTTTTTTGGAATGCCTTAGGAAGGTGGGTTGTAAAATCTCCTACTCCATTAATTCGAAGAAAAGTATTTACAAAAGATTTAATGTTTGATGAGGATATTAAAATTGGTGAAGATGTAGATTTTTATCAAAGAATGTTTTACAATCATAAAGTGTTTTATATCAATGAACCGTTAGCTTTTTATAGAGAATATGATAATAAAGAAAGGCTTTCGCTGCAAAAAGAAAAGTATATAGGTCTAGAGAAGAAAATTTATGATAACTTTGTTAAAATGGGGATAAAAAATCCTTTTGTATTGTCTAAAATAGCCTCAAAACTTTTGGATTCTGGAGTGAGTAGATTTAATTTTTTAAATCCTCAAAAGAAAATAAAATTACGTTTTTTAGATAAATATATATTTCCCATTAAAACACTAAATAAAATTAATTTTAGTAAAAAGTAGAGCATTATTAGGGCTTTCATAAAAGAGGTATTATTATTACATAAAGGTAAAATAGAAATTTTAATATGCGAATAGGGGTTAATCCGGAAAAAAATAATAATCAAAAAATCAACTATAAAAATCATAGAATTATCATACCTGTCTATATACCAAATTCTAAAGATGAGTATTTTAATAATTTGTTTTCTGTATTTAAAACTTCTTTAGCCTCATTGATTAAAACCACAGATATAAAAGAAACAAACATTACAATTATTAATAATAACTGTAGAGAAGAAGTTACTGATTATATAGATAATTTGTTAAAAGAGAAGGTTATAGACAAACATGTTCAATTAGCATCTAATTATGGGAAAATTTATACCATTTTAGCTGAAGCACGTGCAAGTTATGAACAACTGATTACAATTGCTGATGCAGATGTTTTTTACTTTTCCAATTGGTTGTCAGAAACCAAAACCATCTTTAATGAATTTAAAAACGCAGGGGTAGTTGCGCCACTACCTATGCCGCAACTGGCTTTTTACAGCAATTATTCGTTGTTTTTTAGCAATTTTTTTAAGATTAAAAAAGGAAAAATTATTTTAGAGGACGATTTACTTCTTTTTGAGGAAAGTGTTGGCAGTAAAATTTTAATTGAAAAGAATAATTGGTTTAAGAATCAACTTTACCTAGAGAAGAATACCGTAAAAGCTTGTATTGGAGCAGGTCATTTTATAGCAACCTATCGAAAGGAAGTTTTAGATAAAATTAGCATCGTAAAACCAACCTATGTGTTTGAAAATGGAGGCGAAAGATTTCACTTAGATGCTCCTATCGATCAATTGGGGTATTATCGATTGTCAACAATAAAAACTTTTGTGTATCACTTAGGTAATACAATACCAAAATGGACAGAAGAATATCATTTTAAAGATTGTAAAACTACTAAATGGAATGGTCAGGCTAAGATTTTAAAAACATATATTCCATATAAACTAAAAGAAATTACAGCAAAAATATATAGGAAATTAATCACCATATAGAAAAAAATATTAGAATACTAACATATAGGTTGTTTTCTGAAAACTTTAAAAACAAGTAGTAATGAATATCATAGCAGAAATAGGTCAGGCACACGATGGAAGTTTAGGAATGGCACATGCTTATATAGATGCTGTAGCCAAATCTGGTTGTAGTGCTATCAAATTTCAAACCCACATTGCAGAAGCAGAGAGCAGCGAATTTGAACCTTTTCGAGTACAATTTTCAAAACAAGACGCGACGCGTATAGCGTATTGGAAACGAATGGAATTTACGCTAACGCAATGGAAAGGATTGAAAGAGCACTGTGATGAAAAAGGAATTGAATTTATGAGTTCTCCTTTTAGCAATGCTGCGGTAGATTTATTAGAAGAAGTAGGTGTAGAGCGTTATAAAGTAGGTTCAGGAGAAGTCAATAATTTTGTGTTATTAGAAAAAATTGCCCAAACAAGAAAACCTGTCATTATTTCATCGGGTATGAGCTCTTTTGAAGAATTAGACAAAACAGTCGCTTTTTTAAAAAATAGAAAAGTAGACTATTCCATTTTACAATGTACTACAGCATATCCAACAGCACCAAAACAATACGGATTGAATGTAATTCAAGAGCTGAAAAACAGATACAAGGTGCCTGTTGGTTTTTCAGATCATTCATCTTCTATAGAATCTTGTATCGCTGCAACAGCATTAGGTGCAGAAATCTTAGAATTTCATGTGGTTTTTGATAAAGAAATGTTTGGTCCTGATGCAAAATCATCGTTAACATTTAAAGAAACTTCTCAATTGGTAGAAGCGGTAAATAACATTCAAATAGCTTTAAGTCATCCGGTTGATAAAAAAAACAATTCACAGTTTGCAGAATTGAAACAAATTTTTGAAAAATCGTTAGCCGTTAATAAAAATTTAAAGGTGGGGCATATATTAACTTTTTCAGATTTAGAGACAAAAAAGCCAAAAGGATATGGTATTTTAGCAAGTGAATATGAAAATATAATAGGCAAAAAACTCAATAAAGATTTAACTCAATGGAGTTTTTTAAATTATAAAGATTTAATAGATTAATATGCCAGTAAAAAAGATATGTGTTGTTGTTACAGCTCGTCCTTCTTATAGTAGAATAAAAACGGCTTTAACCGCAATCAAAAAACATCCTAAATTAGAGTTGCAATTAGTAATTGCTGGTTCAGCATTGTTGGGACGTTACGGAAATGCAGTTGAGTTTATTGAAAAAGATGGTTTTGAAATTGCTGAAAAAGTATTTATGGTTTTGGAAGGTGAAAACCCAACATCTATGGCAAAAACGACAGGACTGGGAGTTATGGAGTTGGCAAATGTATTTTATAAATTGCAACCAGATGCCGTAATTACCATTGCAGATCGATTTGAAACGATTGCTACAAGTATTGCTGCTTCATATCAAAACATTCCTTTAATTCACATACAAGGGGGGGAGGTTACTGGAAATATTGACGAAAAAGTACGTCATGCCAACACAAAATTAGCAGATTTACATTTAGTCGCTTCTGAGGATGCAAAAGAAAGAGTTCTGAAGATGGGAGAAAATCCAACAATGGTTTTTAACACCGGTTGTCCATCTATAGATTTGGCACACGAAATAAAAGTAAATTCAAAATTATATTTTGATCCGATTCAAAAATATGGAGGCGTAGGAGAAAAAATAGATTGGGAAAAAGGATATTTGGTGGTGATGCAACATCCCGTAACTACAGAATACGAATCGGCTAGAAAAGATGTTGAAAAAACATTAGAAGCTGTTTATGAATTAGATATTCCAACCTTTTGGTTTTGGCCAAATGTAGATGCTGGTGCAGATGGTACTTCAAGCGGAATTAGAAGTTTTAGAGAAAGAAAAAAACCAAAAAACATTCACTTTTTTAAAAATATGGAACCCAATGACTTTTTGCTGCTTTTAGCAAATAGTAAGTGTTTGATAGGGAATTCGAGTGTTGGAATTCGTGAATGCTCTTATTTAGGTGTTCCTGTTGTAAATATCGGTACAAGACAAAACAGAAGACAAAGAGGAAATAATGTTACGGATACTCAGTATGATAAAAAAGCCATTTTAGAAGCTATAAAAGAAAGAATTGCATGTGAAAACATTACGTCATCTTCTATTTATGGAGATGGAAAATCAGGAGAAAAAATAGCAGAAATTTTAGCAAATACAGAAATTCCGTTTCATAAAACAATTCAATATTAATGAGGATTTTAGGATTGATACCAGCAAGAGGAGGTTCAAAAGGTGTTCCTGGAAAAAATATTAAAATACTGGGAGGCAGGTATTTAATTCAATATACAGCAGAAATTGCTTTGCAATCAAATCTATTGTCAAAAGTGATTGTTAGTACTGATGATGATGCCATTATAGCTGTTGCTGAACAAATTGGTTTAACAGTTCCGTTTAAAAGGCCTGCAAATTTAGCAAACGACAAATCACCTACATTACCCGTAATTCTTCATGCTTTAGAGTATTTAGAATCGAAAGGGGAGTGTTTTGATGCCGTTTGTTTGTTACAAGTTACAAGTCCGTTTAGAACGGTTGCTTTTTTAGATTTAGCAATTCAACAATTTATAGAGAAAGATACAGATTCTTTAGTTTCAGTATTAGAAGTTCCTCATGAATACAATCCGCATTGGACATTTGAATTAGATGAAAATCAGCATTTAAAAATTGCGACTGGAGAAGAAGAAATTATAACAAGACGCCAAAATTTGCCAAAAGCATATCATAGAGATGGTAGTTTGTATCTAACAAAAACTTCGGTTTTAAAAGAGCAGAACTCGTTATATGGAAAAACAATTTCTCATATCGAATCTCCTAAAGAATTTTATGTAAATATAGATACGTTAGAAGATTGGCAAAAAGCAGAGCAAATAATTAATAAAAAATTCTGGGGCAGATAAATTTTAATGGATAGAGATTTCAACTATTGAGAAAATAAATAAAAGATGTTTTTAGAAAAAAATGTTCCTAAAATTTTCTTAAAGCATAGAACAGATTGTAAATAGAATAAAGATTGATTGTAAATAAAAATAGTTTTCAAAATATGAAAAGTGTTGCTTTTTTATTGGCTGATGGAGTAGGGATACGGAATTATTTATATTCTGATGTTTTAAAAGAATTGATAGAGAAAGGTGTTGAACCTATTTTACTTCATGATCTTTCTGATCAAGCAATTGAAGAAATAGAGAAACACCATCATTATAAATTTATTAGCCATAAAATTCCTCAGCATAAGGAAACGGTTGAACAAAAATTTTTAAGAGAATTGATCTCTTTAGCAAGGATAAAATTCAATATAAAATTAACGAACAATACTTCTTTACGAAACAATTGGAAACCTATAAAAAAGAAATTTTTTCAAAAGGTATTTTATTTTGTTTTAGAATTGATAAGCTTTTTAGGATTTAAGAAATATGCCAGTATTTTACAATTAGAAAAATTGTATGAAAATTCGTTTTCGGATGATGCTTACGGACATTTGCTAAGAGATTTAAATATTGATGTTATTTTTAATACACATCAAAGAGTTATTAAAGCAGCACCAATTATTGCTTCTGCTAAAAAGAATAATATAAAAACTATTGGTGCTATTTTTTCTTGGGATAATATTCCGAAAGCAAAATTAACCGTTAGAACAGATTCTTATGTTGTTTGGTCTGAGCATATGAAAGATGAAATGAAATTGTTTTATCCTGAAATTTCTCAAGAAAAAATTATAATTACTGGGACACCTCAATTTGAGTTTTATGCTAATAAAGAGTTGTTGCAATCGAAAGAAGAATTTTGCAATCAGTTTGCATTAGATGCTTCAAAGAAAATAATTTGTTATTCAGGAGATGATACAAGAACATCACCCTATGATCCAGATTATTTATATGACTTGGCTTCCAGTATTCATCAGTTACCTGAAGATAAACAAGCTCAAGTGCTTTTAAGAAGATGTCCGGTAGATTTAACAGGAAGATTTGATTCGATTGTGAAAAAATATCCTAAAATTATAAAAGTTGCGGATCCTCTTTGGAATTTTGATAAAAACAACAAACAAAATTGGACTTTGGTATATCCAAAATTTGAAGATGTTGCTTTGTTAATAAACACGGTAAAACATTGCGATGTTGTTTTAAATGTTGGGTCAACGATGGCTCATGATTTTGCCATGTATCAAAAACCAGCAATTTATATCAATTACGATGTGCCACATGCAAAAAAATGGTCGGTAGATACAATCTATAAATTTCAACATTTTAGAAGTATGGAGGGTTTAAAACCTGTTTTTTGGCTCAATAGTAAAGAATCAATTATAGAGACATTAGATCATGCTTTCAATAGTAATAAAAATTCTAAAGAAATTATAGATGGACAAAAATGGGTAGATACCATTTCTAACGAAAGAGAAAATGCATCTAAAAATATTAGTAATTTATTAATTCAATAACATATGCATATTGTCTATTTGACAGGTGAATATCCAAAAAAAGGAGTTGATGGTGGAGGTATTGGTTCATTTGTTCAATTTATTGGTAGAAGATTAGTTAATCTAGGGATTCGTGTTTCGGTTATCGGAATCAATAATACCATGACTGATGAGAGTGAAAATGACCAGGGAGTAGCAATATATCGTTTGTCAAAATCGTCTTGGAAATTTGCTAAGTTTTATGACAATACAAAACGTATTCTAAAAAAAATAGAGACTTTAAATTCGATAAAAAAAATTGATATCGTAGAAGGGAGTGAATTGAATTTTGCATTTTTTCCGAG
Source organism: Polaribacter atrinae (assembly GCF_038023995.1). Classification (NCBI taxonomy): domain Bacteria; kingdom Pseudomonadati; phylum Bacteroidota; class Flavobacteriia; order Flavobacteriales; family Flavobacteriaceae; genus Polaribacter; species Polaribacter atrinae. The sequence goes on along the minus strand of NZ_CP150660.1, from coordinate 893,160 downwards.
AATTACTTCCTATAAAAAAGTAATTCGTTTACATGGAGGGCATCATTTTTTTGCCATCGAATTAGATAAAAAACCAGCTTTATGGAGAGGTTTTCAAGAAAAAAAATCTTTAAAAAATACAGATCATTTTATAGCCGTAACAGATTATGTAGGTTATCAAACACAGAAATATTTAAATCTTAAATTTGAATATACAACTATACACAATGGTATCAATCTTAACAATTTTTATGAGAGTGATGTTACAAAAGAAACCTCATATAAACTGTTATTTGTAGGTACAGTCTGTGAAAAAAAAGGAATAAAGCAATTGATTGAAACATTGCCTTTCATTTTAAAAAAATACCCTAAAACCACTTTAGAAATTATAGGTAGAGATTGGTTTTCTAAAGAAGGTACTTCTTATATAGAATTTTTAAAAACAGCTGTAATTAAAGGGAAAGGTTTAGAGGGTAAAATTAAATTTACTGGAGGTTTGCCTTATCATGATTTACCGAAGCATATAGAAAGTGCACATGTTTGTATTTATCCCTCTTTTGCAGAATCTTTTGGTTTGACATTGATTGAAGGTATGGTCATGGGAAAATTAGTTGCAGCAAGTACCATTGCACCTTTTAAAGAGATTGTTGGTAATAGCAATGTTGTTTCTTTGTTTGACCCCAATGATAGAAGTGATATGAGTGAGAAAATTGTAAATTTGTTATCTGTAGATAAAAATAACTTACAATTAAGACAAGATGCTAGAAAATATGTATTAACGATGTTTTCTACAGAAGCTATTATTGCTAAGAATATTCAATTTTATAAAAAAATACAATAATGTTATACTCATACAAAAAATATGAATATCATATAAATAGCTAACTATAACTAATGAAATTTTCAATAATTACTCATGCAATTCATAAAAAAAAGGAAAATCAAATATTTTCCTATGAACCTTATGTGAGAGAAATGAATTTATGGTTGAATAATGTTGATGAAACAAAAATTATTTCACCAATTTCTGAAGTGGAAATTTCTAAGATTGAAACTTCTTTTATTGGAAATAAAATAACGTTAATCCCTATTCCAAATATCAACCTATTAACCCTTAAAGATATTGTTTCTACTGTATTCAAAATTCCAATTATTCTAATTAAAATATACAAAGCAATGCAATGGGCAGATCATATTCATTTAAGATGTCCAGGAAACATAGGTCTGTTAGGTGCCTTGGTACAGGTATTATTTCCATCAAAACCTAAAACGGTTAAATATGCTGGTAATTGGGATCCTAATGATACAAATCAACCTTTGAGCTATCGTTTCCAAAAAAGGTTGTTATCAAATACTTTTTTTACTAAAAATTGCAAAGTTTTAGTGTATGGTGAATGGGAAAATCAAACAAAAAATATAGTTCCCTTTTTTACGGCATCTTATAGAGAAAAAGAAATCATTCAATTGCCCGTTAAAACATTTAAAGAAAAAATTAGGTTTATATATGTAGGTGCTTTTACTAAAGGGAAGCAACCTATAATAAGTGTTAAAACAGTTGAGGAGTTGTTTAAAAAAGGATATCAAGTAGAATTGTCAATGTTTGGAGATGGAACGGAGTTTTTAGAAGTAGAGACTTATGTCAAAAAAAATAAGCTTACAGATATTGTACTTTTAAAAGGAAATCAACCCAAAGAAAAAGTAAAATTAGCATTTCAAGAAAGTCAATTTTTAATATTTATTTCAAAATCTGAAGGCTGGCCAAAAGTTGTGGCAGAAGCTATGTTTTGGTCTTGTTTGACTATTTCTACAAAAGTATCCTGCATTCCATATATGTTAGATAACGGCAATAGAGGAAGTATTGTTAGTAATAATATTGAAGAAATAACAAAGACAATTCAAGAATATTTAGATAATTTTGAGAAATATACTGAGCATATAGAAAAAGCTAAAAACTGGTCTCAAAAATACACATTGGATACGTTTGAAAAGGAAATATCTAAATTGATATGAAAAAAATAAAAGTGTTACAATTGATAGATTCTCTAAGTGTAGGTGGAGCAGAAGTATTGGCTGTTAATATTGCAAATGCACTATCGAAAAAGAAGTCAATAGAATCCTATCTGTGTGCTACAAGAGAAGAAGGGGTTTTAAAAGAAAAGATAGATTTAGATCCTGCAAAATATCTATTTTTAAAAAGAAAAAAGACATTAGATATAAAAGCTTTTCAACAATTGATTTCTTTTTGTAAACATGAAAAAATTGAAATTATACATGCACATACAAATTCCTTTTTTATGGCATTTATTGTTCGCTTGTTTTATGCTGAAATAAAGATTGTATGGCATAATCATACAGGAGATAATATAAATCTTAAAGGTCTGAAATTATATATATTAAAAATTACTAGTTTTTATTTTGAAACAATAATAAATGTAAATAAACCTTTAAACGTATGGTCTACAGCAAAATTAAATTCAAGAAATTCTGTTTTTTTAAATAACTTTCCCTTTTTTAAAAATGAGAATGACAAAACTTTTTTAAAGGGTGAAAAAGGAAAAAGAATAGTTTGTTTGGCGGCATTTAGGCCTGAAAAAGATCATTTAAATTTATTAAAAGCCTTTAAATTAGTTGTAGCTGAGAATAAAGGTTGGACTTTACACTTTGTAGGTAAACCATATGAAGATAATTATTCAGAAGAAATCATAAATTTTGTTAAAAAAATGTCATTAAACGATTGTGTTTATTTTTATGGAATACAGTCAGATATTAAACACATTTTAGAACAATGTTCTATTGGAGTTTTGTCTTCAAAATCAGAAGGTCTACCTTTGGCTCTTTTAGAATATGGATTGGCTAAATTACCGGTTATTGTAACTGATGTTGGCGAGTGTAGAAATGTTATTGAGCAAGGAATATCGGGAATTGTTGTAGAAAAAGAAAATAGTTTAGAATTAAAAATTGCATTAGAAGAATTAATTAACTCTGAAGAAAAGAGAAAAAAATATGGAGAGTTACATTCTAAAAATGTAAATAATTTTTACTCTCAAAAAAGTTTTATAAATCAATTAATAAAAAATTATACGATATAATTTGATTCAATATATTTTAAATAATAAATTAAAACTAATAGGTATTCATATTCTTATCGGTTTTTTAGGAACGCTGCCCGTTTTTCCGAAAGTTTATGGTGTGGTATGTATGGTTCTCCCTATAATATTAGTTGTTAGTGCCAATAATAGAAACGAAGAAGCATTTTTATTTGCTTCCTATATTGCAGGTGCAGAAATTTTTATAAGAATGATTCATGGAACTATTCTCTATGAAACGGGTAAATATGGTGTAGCACTATTTTTATTATTGGGCATATTTTTTGGTCCTTTTAAACAAAAATTTTCTGTCCATTATCTATTTTATATATTACTTTTATTATTAGGTATTGTTTTTACACAAGTGCCAGAAGGAGAGTCTTTACGTAAAAATATTATATTTAATTTAAGTGGTCCTATTATATTAGGGGTTTGTGCTATGTATTTTTATTATAGACCTATAAGCAAACAAAAGTTAATGGATGCGCTGTTTTTTATGCTATTACCTTTGTTTTCAATGGTGGCTTATCTGTATTTTAGAACCCCAGATTTAAAAGAAATTGTTTTTAATACTGCTGCAAATTTTTCAACTTCAGGTGGTTTTGGACCAAACCAAGTAGCTACAGCTATTGGCTTAGGTATGCTTATAATAGCTGTTTTTTTATTATTTAAAGAAAAATTATCTGGGTATATCTATTTAGATGCATTTTTTTTAATTTACTTTTCTTATAGAGGTTTATTAACATTTTCTAGAGGAGGTCTATTTACGGCGGTTATATCCTTTGTGTTTTTTTCATTTTTTATTATTTTATATAAAAAAATAAACTTTCAAATACTTGTTAAATATGTTTTAGTTTTAAGTTTCTTTATTGTTGCAATTTGGCTGTACACTTCTAATATTACTGGAGGAATGTTAGACAATAGATACACAGGTAAAAATGCAGCAGGAAAACAAAAGGAAGATATTTCTGCTGGTAGAGGAGATTTATTATTGTTTCAGTTTACTAATTTTTATGAAAACCCTTTGGGTATTGGAGTAGGGAATGGAAAATATGAAAGAATAAAATCTAATGAAAGAATTACAGCAGCATCTCATAATGAGGTAGGGAGATTAGTAGAAGAACATGGTATAATTGGTTTTGTTTTGTTATTATTGTTATTACTAGTGCCATTGCTTAATTTTTTTCAAGCAAATAATTTTCAAAAAGGGTTTATAATAATGTTTTATATGATGTGGTTTTTAACAATTAATCACTCTGCAATGCGTGTTGCTTTACCAGGTTTTATGTATGCTTTAAGTTTGATAAGAATTACAAATATTGAAAATGATTTAATTGATGAGGGATAAGAAGATTCTTTATATTGGTAATAACTTAACTAAAAAGACTAAATATAACTCTACATTAATGGTTTTATCTAGTTTATTAAGACAGGAAGGTTTTTTAGTTACCGTGTCATCGGATAAAACAAATAAATTAGTAAGATTAATAGATATGTGTTTTTCTTTATTGAAAAATATTAGAAAGACCGATTATGTTTTAATTGATACTTTTAGTACCATAAATTTTTATTATGCATTAATTATTTCTCAATTATCAAGGCTTTTTAAATTAAAATACATTCCCATTTTACATGGAGGTAATTTACCGATTAGGCTAGATAAAAATCCATTATTTTGTGATTTGATCTTTAAAAACTCTTATAAGAATATTGCACCTTCAAATTATTTAAAATCAGCTTTTGAAAAAAAAGGCTATGAAACCATGTTTATTCCGAATATTGTAGAAATCGAAAATTATAACTTTAAGTTAAGAAGATCTTTAGAACCTAAATTGTTTTGGGTAAGAGCTTTTAAAGAAATTTACAATCCTACATTAGCTATTAAAGTTTTAGATGTATTAAAGAAAGAATATCCTAAAGCTAAACTTTGCATGGTGGGACCTTTTGTAGATACTAGTTATACAGACTGTGTAAAATTAGTATCAGAATTAAAATTAGAAAATTCTGTAGAATTTACAGGGGTTCTTTTAAAGGAAGATTGGCATAAAAAATCTCAAGAATTTGACGTTTTTATAAATACAACAAACTTTGATAATACACCTGTAAGTGTAATGGAAGCAATGGCTTTAGGGTTGCCTATAGTTACTACGAATGTTGGTGGAATTCCTTTTTTAATAGATGATAAAATTGATGGATTATTAGTTTTTAAATCGAATGCAAAGGAAATGGCTGATGCGATTATTACTATTCTTAATAATACATATCCAAATTTAGCAGTTATAGCTAGAAGTAAAGTTGAAAGGTTCAGTTGGGATAATAATAAAGATAAATGGTTTAAAGTTTTAAGATGATCTATAATAAATTAATTGAAAGTATCATTCTTCCTATAGGTGATTTTTTTTTAAAAACTACTTATATTAAAAGGCTAAAGTACTGGAGGAGTATTGATAGCTTATCGTTAAAAGATATAAATAAAGTTCAAAAGAAAAGTTTACAAAGAGTACTAGAGTTAGCTAATAAAAAACTAAAACTTTATGAGCAAATTAAATTTGAAGGTGATGATCCTTATATTTGGTTAAAGGAATTTCCTATACTCACAAAAAAGAAATTAAATGAAAATATAGATAATCTTTTAACTGAAGATAAAAAAGGACTTCATAAATTTTCAACAAGTGGATCATCAGGTATTAGGGCAGAAATTTACATGAATAATGAAGACTTATCTTCTTTTAGAGCAGGTAATACTAGATGGTGGGAATGGGGAGGTTATAAAATTGGAGATAACTTATTACAAACAGGAATGACTCCAAACAGAAAAGCTTTAAAAGGTATTAAAGATGTACTATTTAAAACATTATATGTTAGTGCTTTTGCTTTGTCAGAAGAACAGATGTATAAAATATTGAATAAAGTTAAGGATAAAAATTACTATTTATTAGGTTATGCCTCATCTTTAAATATTTTAGCAGAATTCGCTATAGATAAAGGAATACCTATAGAGTTTAACAGTGTTATTAGTTTAGGAGACAAACTCTTTTCTCACTATAAAAAAAACATAAAAAAAGCTTTTAATTCAAATATAATAGAAACTTATGGATCTTCAGAAGGATTTCTTATTGCATGTCAATATGATTTAGATTATTTATACATTAATTCAGCTCAAGTATATCTTGAATTATTAGATGAAAATAATAGACCTGTTGAAGATGGAGAAATTGGTTATGTTGTTGTTACAAGATTAGATAATTCAGCAATGCCGTTAATTAGGTATAAAATTGGTGATTTGGCGATTAAATTACCGAAAGAAGAATACCCTACAAGTAGAAAATTAGACTACCCCTTATTAAAAAAAGTAATTGGTAGAGATACAGATGTTGTGATTTTACCAGATAATAGGAAACTTATAGTTCACTCATTTACGGGCATATTTGAATATTTTGAAGAAATAAAGCAATTTAAAGTCATACAGTATAATAATTTAGGAATTACTATTGAATATGTCAAAGGGAAGAATTATCAAACAGAAGTACTTGATAAGATATTGAAAAAACTTCAGGCTATAATTCTTGATTTTAATTTTAAAATTTATTTTAAAGAAGTTTTAGAAATAAAGGCAACTAAGTCCGGAAAGCCACAAATTGTAGAATCACATATAAAATCACTAAAGAATGAATAATTTAGTGTCAATTATTACACCTAATTTTAATTCTGAGAAATTTATTACTCAAACAATTAAAAGTGTAATAAATCAATCCTATGAAAATTGGGAAATGATTATTGTTGATGATCTTTCTACTGATTCTAGCATTAATATTATTAATTCTTTTTGTAAAAGTGATACAAGAATTAAATTACATAGATTAAAATGTAATTCGGGAGCAGCAGTTGCTAGAAATAAAGCAATTTCTTTAGCAAATGGAAATTTTATAGCTTTTTTAGATAGTGATGATTTATGGTTGCCAAAAAAATTAGAATTTCAATTAAATTTTATGTTATCCAATAATTTTGCATTAAGTTACACTTCGTATGAAATAATAAATGAAGAAGGTGATAAAACAGGTAAAATTATTAATTGTAAAATTAAGCTAGATTATAAGAGAATGTTGTATTCCAATGAAATTGGGTGTTTAACTGCGATGTATAATCAGGATGTATTAGGTAAGGTTTATATGCCTAATATTAGAAAAAGACAAGATTATGGTTTGTGGTTAAAAATTTTAAAAGTTGAAAAACATGCCTTTGGTATTTTAGAAGTTCTTGCTCAATATAGAGATCGTAGTCAGTCTATTTCAAACAATAAAGTAGAAATGCTTAAATGGAATTGGAATTTGTACAAAAATATAGAAAAACTGTCTTATCTTCAATCTAGTTTTTACACAATGTGTAATGTTATAAATAAATTGTTTAAATAAATATGAAATACTTAGTATCTTTAAATAGTTACATCGAGATTTAATATTGAATAGTTAAAAAAAACACAGCAATTTTTATGAATAATTTTAAATTACTTACTTATTTATTAGTATTCTTTTTTATAGATTTGCGGTATTCTCTAAATAATTTTTTTAATGATTTTCTTCAATAATTATTAAGTAATTGAATTCGTTTAAATAAAAGAACATCATTTGTCAGGAAAAATATCATACTTTAACGTATCCGAAAGAAAGCTTTTTTTAAGAATAATAGATGTTGTTATTCTAGTATCTAGTTTGTATTTAGCATCATTATTTATTAATTTTACATATATCAATTTTTCAAATGATGCCATTAATACTAAAATAGTATTGTTAGTCTTTTATTTTTTAATTTTTGGTCAAATTTTTCAACTGTATGGTTTAGATGTTTCAAATAATAAATACTTAACTGTAAGAGCAACAATACTAACTGTATTTGCAACTACCATTCTCTATATTTTTACTCCTTATTTTTCTCCAGTATTACCTTCCAATAGATTGCAAATATTTTATTTTTTCTTGCTATCTTTTATACCTATTTTACTTTGGAGATTTATATATATATCATTAATATTTTCTCCAAAATATTTTAAGTCTATCGTTTTTGTTGGTAATTCAGAAAGAATTAAAAAATTACTTACTCAAGTATATAATGATTCTTATCATGATGTTTCTGCTTATTTATCTGATAAAGAAATTAAAGGAATTAATGGTTTTATAGACATTTCTAAAACTACAATAGCTTCAATTTTGGCAGACAATTCTATTACAGAAGTAGTTGTTTCTAAAAGAGACCTTTCTGAAGAAGTCGTAAACCGTTTAAAGAAAGAGCTTATTGTATTATTTGAACAAGGCGTTAATATTGTAAGTTATGAAACTTTTTATGAAAATGTAAATGTTAGAATTCCTAGAGAATATTTAGATCATAATTTTTATAGACATATCAATTTTAGTAAGAATAATTCTAATAATTTTTATCTTTTTGGTTTAAGGTTTGTAGATATTTTATTATCAGTTATTGGAGCTTTATGTTTTTTATGTGTTATTCCATTAATTTTTATAGGTAATGTTATGGCCAATAGAGGCCCTTTATTTTATACTCAATTACGAGTTGGAGAAAATGGTAAAGTTTTTAGGATTTTTAAGTTGAGGTCTATGATTAAGGATGCAGAAAAAGGAGGTGCTGTTTGGGCTAAAAAGGATGATACAAGAATTACTGCTTTTGGTAAATTTTTAAGACGTACTAGACTAGATGAAATGCCTCAGTTTTTTAATATAATAAAAGGGGATATGAGTTTAATTGGTCCTAGACCAGAAAGACCAGAATTTGTGAAAGATTTAGAAGCTAAGATCCCTTTTTATGCTATTAGACACGTTATTAGACCTGGTTTAACAGGTTGGGCTCAAGTAAATTATCCGTATGCTAATACAATAGAAGAACAAGAAACTAAATTGCGTTACGATTTGTATTATATAAAAGAGCGTAGTGCTTTTTTAGATTTCAAAATTTTTATAAAGACGTTTACTACGGTCTTATATTTTAAAGGTCAATAGTCTTTTAGATAAATAGTAATATCTCACTAAAAGGAATATTAATATTGGAATGACAACTGTTGGAAAAACCTGAACTTTTACAATCCATAGAATAGGTATTATTACTAGTAATATTAGTAGTAGCTGCATATACCTTTTCAACCATTCTGGTAGATGTGTTTTTAGCAATACAAAAGCAATAACTACATTAGGTGCAAATGCCCATAATAGGTTAAAATTATTTGGTGCCGTTGAGTGTGTTGAGAAAAACCAAAGGAAAAACAGAGCACAACCAATAAGGCCTGTTATAAAAAATAAGATAAAATCTAAAGCCTTTGTTCTTTTATTATTTTTAAAGTCTTTATAGGTAATATAAATTCCCAATAAAGCCAGAAGACTAAAGATTAAAAAAGGATTATATATGGAGCTTTTAGCTTCTTTTTCTTTAAAGTTTAGTAGTGTGATTTCACTTTTTACCAATTCTTGAGGTTGATTTTTAATATAAACAGTAGCATCTTTAAAAGAACTATATACATAGTCTGGTAAGTACATATATTGCTCAAAAGTAGCTTGTTCATCTAGTTTTGTACCTGCTATTAAATTTAAGCCAAAAGTTCCCCAAGAGTTCCAAGGAATTTCATTGTTTGTTAATTGTCTAAATGTGAGGTTTTTTTCTAGGTTGTTGTAGTCAAAGACAACTTTATCTCCTAAAATAGTTTTAGTAATATCTCTTAATTTGGTAGCGCAATTATCAAAATAAGGATCATATTGATAGTTGCTGTTTTCTGGCAAAGCATTGTTTTCTAAAAACTTAAAATAGCGTTGTTTCTCTTGCTGTGTTAAATTTAAAACTTGCTCTTTTAACCAACGTTTGTCTCTTCTGTAACTTGCTATAAAGTATTTAAAATCATAACGAGCTAAGCTATAAATCATATTTCCTTTTGCAAAATTTGTATAAAAGTTAGGCTGATTAAAATCAAACATTCCGTAATTGTAAATTAAATCTAATTTTAAAACGGGATCTTTAATTCTAATGGCAGAATGTCCAAAAGCTTCATATAATTCTTCTCCTGGTCCTGCAGTAACAATACTTACTTCTGCATACTCAGAAAGTTGTAGTTGTGCTTTTAAGGGTGAAAATATGGAAAGTAAAAATAGTAAGAGAAAGTACTTTTTGTTCATAAAAACTAAGGTCTAAAAAAACTATAATCGATTGTAATTGAAAAAATATTTGAATACAATGCATTACCAACACTACCAATGTTTGTTAAAGCATAATCTATTTTTATGCCATTGTATTTAAAGCCAACACCAAAATTGGGTTGCATAGAAAGTGATTTTGAATTGTCGAATTCTGTTATGTATTGAAAATTACCAACACCAGCTCTTAAGAAAACTAATTCATCATAATCTAACTGAAAACCCATTGCTGGATCTATACTTACTACATCAGAAGAAAATATATCATTGGTTTTGGTAAAACGCATATTTGCATTTGCTTCCGAAAGTAGATTAAACATACGGCCTATTCTCCAACTTTTAGCCACTCCTAATTGTAATTTAGGTTTGGTAATTTCTGTTGTTTCTGGTAAATCTTGATTTTCTCCAGGAATGGCGTCTTTAATCTTGTTAAATTCATCTTCATTAATTGCCCAACTATTAAAAGTAGTGGTAATATCTCTTGCCATCAATCCAAATTTCCAAGAATTTCGTTCAAACTGAATTCCTGCATCAAAGCCAAATCCGTAAGAAGAAGCAAAATCACCAATAATTCTTCTAACAATTTTAGCATTTACACCAAATTTAACATCCTTAAAAATTAAATTTCTAGCATACGCAAAGTTAAAAGCATAATCTACGGAAGAAAATAGTTGAATTCTGTTATAATCGATATTTCCATCACTATCAATTAACTCTGTGGTATTTAAAATATCATCTACCCCAAAACGAATTATAGAAACTCCAACGGCACTTTCTTTGTCTATTGGCATTGCAAAACTAGCGTGATTATAATTTGCAATTCCGGCAAAGTAAGAAGCATGCATTAACGATCCTTGATAGTCCTCTATACCTACTAATCCCGCAGGATTCCAATAAATAGAGTTTACATCATTGGTTGTAGCAACAACACTTTTACTCATTCCTAAGCCTGCCGCATCAACTCCTATTGTTAAAAATTCATTAGAGTAACTTCTAAATGCTTGTGCAGATAAAAGGAGCGGACTAAGTAGTATAAAAAATAATATTTTTTGTTTCAAAGAGTGAAAATTATCAGTAACAAATATCTAAAAACATACTAAAATAACAGTAGTTTTTTAAAGATATTGTTTACAATAGATTAATCTGGATATTTTGTTTGATAAATCTTTCAATTCTAAGTTCTAGCCAGTTGTTTTTAGCGTTGTAAAAAGAAGAAATAAAGCCACAATGACCGCCATAATTTGTAGTTTCAAAAAAGAAATTTTTAGAATTATTAGCTTCCTCAAAAGGAAAGCATTTATCGGATAAAAAAGTATCATCTTTAGAGTTGATGAGTAAAGTTGGTATTTTTATTTTTGATAAATACGGTTTGGCACTCGCTTTTTCCCAGTAATCTTCTGGACTTTTAAAACCAAAAACAGGCACAGTATATAGGTTTTCTAAATGTTTAAATCGGGTAGCCTTTGCCAATAAGTCTTTATCCACATGAAATTCAGGGAATTTTGCTGCTTTTTCTAAAATTTTAATTTTCATGCTTTTTAAAAACCGTTCTAAATACAATTTGTTCTTTAATTTTTCTAGTTCAAATTCTCCCGAAGCAATATCAATAGGAACAGAAACTGTAATTCCTCCTTTTATTTTAGAAGATATATTTTCAGATTGTTCACCTATATATTTTAAGGTTAAATTACCGCCTAAACTAAAACCAATTAGTATAATATTCTCATAGTCATAATGGTCTAAAAGATGTTTTACAACAAAATCTACATCTTCTGTTTTACCACTATGATACGTTCCTAAAAGTAAATTATCTTGACCAGAACAACCTCTTAAATTAAAACAAACAGTATCTAATCCTTTTGTATTTAAATGTTTGGTGGTAGATACGATGTATTTAGATTGAGAACTTCCTTCTAAACCGTGAATTAGTAAAACCAAGGTTTTAGAGCTCACTAAAGAAAAGTCTAAATCAATAAAATCTTTATCCCAAGTAGTAATTCTTTTTCGTTGATAATTACAATGTTCTTTGGTAAAAACAGATCTGTAAATAGTATTAAAATGACCACTTTTAAAGAGAAAAGTAGGAGTGAAGTCTGACGTAAATACAGGCATATATTGAAATTAAACTATTTTAAAAATTGAAATTAAAAGGTTTACTCGTTGTATAGTATGAATTGTGATTTTTTATAAAAATACTTACAAATATCATAAAAAAATAAAGAATAATTTAAACCACCCAAATTTGATTTCTTATTTTAGCTTTTCAATCAAACTAAAAAATGAATTTAAAGAAACATATTCCTAATTTAATAACGCTTGGTAATCTTTTTTGTGGAACAGTTGCAACAATTTTTGCTGTGGAAGGAGATTTTGTTTACGCAGGTCTATTTGTTGTTTTAGGAATTCTATTTGATTTTTTTGATGGCTTTGCAGCACGTTTATTACATGTTTCTGGTGAGTTAGGTAAACAATTAGATTCTTTGGCAGATATGGTTACAAGTGGTGTTGTACCAGGTATTATTGTGTACAAATTATTAATTGCAAACAATTCTGGTTTAACTGATTTTAACGAGCAAAGTTACGTGCCTTATTTAGGTTTGTTATTAACCTTAGGAGCTTGTTATAGATTGGCAAAATTTAATATTGATACAAGACAATCAGACTCTTTTATAGGGTTACCAACACCTGCAATGAGTTTATTTATAATTTCTTTACCTTTAATTCAAGAATACTCAACGGTGGCATTTGCTCAGGAGTTAATAGCAAGTAACTACTTTTTAATTGCAGTTACTTTGATTTTAACCTATTTAATGAATGCAGAATTACCTTTATTTTCTTTAAAATTTAAAGATTATTCATTTAAAAAGAACATAATTGTATATTCTTTTCTTTTTGCATCTTTAATTTTAATTTACACTTTACATTTTCTTTCCATTCCATTTATTATTATATTGTACATTATAATATCACTTATTAAAAAAATAATTGTTTTTAATGGAAGTAGCCAGAATTCCCCAGAATGAAAAAGAAAGGTTAGACGTTTTAAAAAACTATAATATTTTAGACTCTTTACCAGAAGAAGAATATGATGCAATTACAAAAATAGCATCTATTATTTGTAATACTTCAATTGCCTTAGTTTCTATTATTGATGAAAATAGACAATGGTTTAAATCTGCACATGGTATAGAAGGCGTAACTGAAACACCAAGAGAGGTGGCTTTTTGTTCACATGCAATTTTAGATCCCAATGAGTTGTTTATAATAAATGACGCATCAAAAGATAAACGCTTTTTTGATAACCCTTTAACGGTAAATGCACCCAATGTAATTTTTTATGCAGGCGCTCCGTTAAATAGTTCAGAAGGGGTTCCTTTAGGTACTTTGTGCGTTATTGATAACAAACCAAAGATTCTTACAGATAATCAAAAAGATTCTTTAAAATTATTACCAAAACAAGTAGTTGTACTTTTAGAGCTTCGAAAAAAAAACAATGAATTATCTACTTCTAATAGCGAGGTTAAAAAGTTAAATGAACAATTAAATAATTTTGCTTACCGATTAACGCATGATTTAAAATCGCCAATAAATGGGGTTAGTTTTTTATTAGATGTTTTAAAAGAAGATCATATTTCGCTTTTTAAAAATACAGGAGCAGAGGAGTACATTGGTTTAATTTCAGATAGAGTGGTATATATAGATACTTTGATAAACGAAATTTTAAATTATTCTAAAGTAACAAGTGAAAATATTGTTTTTGAACATTTTAATTTAAAATTATTTTTAGATAGTATTATAGCTAATATAGATTTTGAAAATAAGATACGCTTAGATACTTCTCATTTAAACGTAGATCTTTTTAGTTCTAAAATAGGACTTCTACAAGTTTTTCAGAATTTGATTTCTAATTCAAGGAAGTTTTTTGACGAAGAAAAATCAATCATTACGGTAAGCTTTAAAGAAGATTTAGAAAGCTATTATTTTATATATGAAGATAATGGCCCTGGTATTGAAGAAAAATACTTTAAAAAAGTTTTTGAAATGTTTGAAACTTTAGGTAGTACAGATGATAATAATACAGGTATTGGTTTAGCAACAGTACAATCTAGAGTAAAAAGACTTGGAGGTAATGTTGGTTTAAAGCATAGAGAAAACAATAAAAAAGGAGTTTGTTTCTATTTTAATATTTTAAAAAAGAAGAAAAATTAATTGGGATTAAAAATTAAAAAAACTTTCTCTTTTTCAATTCGAAATCTTTTCCTAAATATACTTTTCTAACCATTTCATCTGCGGCTAATTCTTCTGGAGTTCCACTTTTTAAGATGCTTCCTTGGTACATTAAATACGTTTTATCTGTAATAGCTAAAGTTGCTTGTACATCATGATCTGTAATTAAAATACCAATGTTTCTATCTTTTAAATGAGCCACAATACTTTGTATGTCTTCTACTGCAATTGGGTCTACACCTGCAAAAGGTTCATCTAATAAAATAAATTTAGGATCAGAAGCTAAACAGCGTGCAATTTCTGTTCTACGTCTTTCTCCTCCAGATAATAAATCTCCTCTATTTTTACGAACGTGACCAATATTAAACTCTTCAATTAAAGATTCTAGCTTTTCTTTTTGTTCTTTTTTAGATAAATCTGTGAATTGCAAAACAGACATAATATTATCTTCTACCGATAATTTTCTAAAAATAGAGGCTTCTTGTGCTAAATACCCAATTCCTTTTTGAGCACGTTTGTACATGGCATCTTCGGTAATCTCTTCATCATTTAAAAAGATTTTACCAAAATTTGGTTTTATCATTCCAACAATCATATAGAAAGAAGTTGTTTTTCCAGCTCCATTAGGACCTAAAAGCCCAATAATTTCACCTTGCTTTACTTCTAAAGAAATTCCAGTAACAACTTTTCTACTGCCGTAAATTTTTTCTATATTTTCTGCTCTTAAAATCATATTTTATAAATATGTGTAATTATTTAGTTGTTGAAATGCGTAATTATTAGTGAATGTAAAAGTAACAAATTATGTTTTTTTAAATCTTAATAGATTCATAACATTTGTTTTTTACAGATAACGATTTACTTATTCTCTAACATTTCCCAATATTCAACAGCTCTTCTTAAATGAGGAATAACAATAGTACCACCAACAAGGGTTGCAATAGACATGGTTTCCATCATTTCTTCTTTAGTAACTCCGTTTTTCATGGCAGCTTCTAAATGATATTGTACACAATCATCACATCGTAAAACAGCAGAAGCAACTAAACCTAAAAGCTCTTTAGTTTTAACCGGTAAATGCCCTTCTTTAAACGTATTTGTGTCTAAATTGAATATTCTTTTGATTACTTTATTATCAGAATCTAAAATTTTATCGTTCATTTTCTGACGATAGTCATTAAACTCTTGTACCTTTTCGTGCATCTTTTTCTTGTTTTTTAATTACTATTTTAGAAACTCTAATACTTACTTCGTATAAAATAAGGATAGGAATTGCTACAATTACCTGACTAGCAACATCTGGAGGTGTAATGATTGCTGCTAAAATTAATACAACTACTAGTGCGTGTTTTCTGTATTTCTTTAAAAAATCGGGTGTTACTAATCCTATTTTTGTTAAAAAATAAATTAAGACAGGCAATTCAAATAAAATAGAAACTCCTAATAACATGTTGGTAACTAGTCCTATATGAGAGTCCATTGTAAAGTTATTCTGAATTAAATCGGTAATTTGATAATTATACAAAAAGTGTATAGATATTGGTGCAATTACATAAAAGCTAAAAGCGATACCACAGAAAAATAGAAAAGAAGCTATAAAAATAAAACCTCTAGACTTGTTTACTTCATTTTTTGTCAATCCTGGAGCAACAAAACGCCAAATTTCCCACAATAGGTAAGGGAAAGACAGAATAATACCCAATATAAATGAAGACCAAATAGAATTCATTAATTGTTGAGTTGGTTTTAAACTTATTAAATTATCTTTAAAAACAACATTACAAAAGCCGCTATCTAACTTAAAATAAGTGAAAAAATCACAAAATAGTTGATAGGTAATAAAATCAGATTTTCTGTGTGCTAATAAAAAGTTTTCGTAGACTTCTTTTTGAAACACAAATAATACAATTGCTATGATAAATATTGCTGCAGCACTTCTTACTAAGTGCCATCTTAATTCTTCTAAATGACCTAAAAAGGACATTTCTTTTTGTTTTTCTGCCATTAGAAAATACCTTCTTTAATTAAATCATGTAAATGTACAACTCCAACGTAATTGTTTTTATGATCTACCACTAACATTTGTGTAATGCTATTTTTTTCCATAGTAGTTAATGCATCTATTGCCATTGCGTCTTCAAAAATTGTTTTTGGGTTTTTACCCATCACATCTTTTGCTGTAACTTCAGAAATTTGTGTAGATTTAGAAAGCATTCTTCTAATATCACCATCGGTAATAATTCCTGTTAATGTTCCATTATTTAAAACGGCAGTAACACCAAGTCTTTTTTCAGAAATTTCTATAATTACTTTGGCAATACTGTCTGTTTCATTCACAGCAGGTACTTGGTTGTTTTCTACCAAGTCAGAAACTCTTAAGTACAAACGTTTTCCTAAAGCACCACCTGGGTGGTATTTAGCAAAATCTTTACTTGTAAAACCACGTAAATCTAATAAGCAAACAGCAAGTGCATCACCTAAAACTAATTGAGCAGTGGTACTTGTTGTTGGTGCTAAATTATTAGGGCAGGCTTCTTTTTCTACATATGCATTTAATGTAAAATCTGCATGTTCGCCTAAATAAGAGTCTACATTACCTGTAATGGCTACAATTTTATTTCCATAATTTTTTATCAATGGAACTAAAACTTTAATTTCTGGTGTATTACCACTTTTAGAAAGACAAATAACAACATCGTCTTTTTGTACATTACCTAAATCTCCATGTATAGCATCTGCTGCATGCATAAAAATTGCAGGTGTACCTGTAGAGTTTAAAGTAGCAACTATTTTAGTAGCAATGTTTGCACTTTTACCAATTCCGGTTACAATAACCCTTCCATTAGAATTTAAAATAAATTTAACGGCTTCTTCAAAGTCAGCGTCAATTAATTTTGCTAAATTAGCAATAGCATTACTCTCTGTTAAAATAGTTTCTATGGCAGTATTAATAATTGTGTTTGTCTTTTTCAAATGTTTGGTATTTTATCAGAATAAAAAAAAGTTATATCTTTAGATTAAGAAACAAGCAAATTTACTACAAATAATAGTTAGAGCAAATATTATATTATAGTATGTTTGTGAATTGTTTTTAAAGTTAAACGAATAATTATATAAATGGATTTATACACCCCTCTAAAAAAGTTCTTTGGATTTAATAAATTTAAAGGTTTACAAGAGCAAGTAATTAAAAGTATTGTAGAAAACAATAATACTTTTGTAATAATGCCAACAGGTGGAGGGAAATCACTTTGTTACCAGCTGCCTGCTTTAATGGCAGACGGAACAGCTATAGTAGTTTCTCCATTAATTGCATTAATGAAAAACCAGGTAGATGCAATTAGAGGTATTTCTGAGCATAATGGTGTGGCGCATGTTTTAAATTCATCTTTAAATAAAACAGAAATAGCCCAAGTTAAAGAAGATATTGCTAACGGAATTACAAAACTGTTGTACGTAGCACCAGAATCTTTAATAAAAGAAGAGTACGTTACTTTCTTAAGAACGCAAAAAATTTCTTTTGTAGCTATTGATGAAGCACATTGTATTTCTGAATGGGGGCATGATTTTAGACCCGAATATAGAAATCTAAAGCACATTATTAAGGCAATAGATAATGTACCTGTTATTTGTTTAACGGCAACTGCAACAGAAAAAGTACAAGAAGATATTCTAAAAACATTAGGAATTCCGGAAGCAAATAGATTTAAAGCGTCATTTAATAGACCTAATTTATTTTATGAAGTAAGACCTAAAACTAAAGAAGTAGAGAAAGATATTATTCGCTTTGTAAAACAAAGAATGGGTAAATCTGGAATTATCTACTGCTTAAGTAGAAAAAAAGTAGAAGAAGTTGCTCAAATATTACAAGTAAACGGAATTAAAGCCGTTCCATATCACGCTGGTTTAGACGCTAAAACACGTGTGAAGCATCAAGATATGTTTTTGATGGAAGATTGTGATGTTGTGGTGGCGACTATTGCTTTTGGAATGGGAATTGACAAACCAGATGTTCGTTTTGTAATTCATCATGATATTCCTAAAAGTTTAGAAAGTTATTATCAAGAAACTGGTAGAGCTGGTCGTGATGATGGAGAGGGGTATTGTTTAGCTTTCTATGCTTATAAAGATATAGAGAAGTTAGAAAAATTTATGGCAAGCAAACCTGTTGCAGAACAAGAAATTGGTCATGCATTATTGCAAGAAGTTGTTGGGTATGCAGAAACGTCTATGAATAGAAGAAAGTATTTGTTGCATTATTTTGGTGAAGAATTTGACGCTGAAAATGGAGATGGAGCAGATATGGACGACAACTCTAGAAATCCTAAGAAAAAACACGAAGCTAAAGAAGACGTAAAACTCTTATTAAATGTTGTAAAAAAGACCTTACAAAAGTATAAATCTAAAGAGATTGTAAATACAATTGTAGGTAAAGAAAATGCATTATTAACTTCTCATAAAACACATTTACAACCCTTTTTTGGAAGTGGTAAAGATAAATCTGCTCTTTATTGGATGGCATTAATCAGACAAGTTTTGGTGGTTAATTTAATAAAGAAAGAAATTGAGCAATATGGTGTTGTTAAATTAACTGAAAAAGGAAATGAATTTATAAAGAATCCTACTTCTTTTATGATGACAGAAGATCATTCTTATAGTGAAGAGGATGATAATACAATCATTACAAATGCGAAATCTATGAATGGAGTTGCTGATGATAAATTGGTAAAACTATTAAAAGATTTACGTAAAAGAGTCGCAACAAAACAAGGTGTGCCTCCATTTGCTGTTTTTCAAGATCCATCATTAGATGACATGGCTTTAAAATACCCAATAACTTTAGCAGAGTTATCTACCGTTCATGGGGTAGGAGAAGGTAAGGCAAGAAAATTTGGTAAAGATTTTATTAAATTAATAGCTACTTATGTTGATGAAAATGATATTCTAAGACCAGATGATTTAATTGTAAAAAGTACAGGTACAAACTCTGGTTTAAAACTTTTTATCATTCAGAATACAGATAAAAAATTACCATTAGAAGATATCGCTAAGTCTAAGGGACTTAAAATGGATGAATTAATTAAGGAGATGGAAATGATTATTTTTTCTGGAACCAAGTTAAATATCGATTACTCTTTAGATGATTTATTAGATGAAGATCAGCAAGAAGAAATTCATGATTATTTTATGGAAGCTGATACAGATAAGATTCAAGATGCTTTAGATGAGTTTGATGGAGATTATGACGAAGATGAATTGCGTTTAATGCGAATTAAATTTATAAATGAAGTGGCTAATTAATATAGATACTATAGAATATTATAGTCTAATTTATAAGCGATATATTTAATATTAAAACAAAAAAACACCTAGAAATAGGTGTTTTTTTGTTTTTAAATAAGAAGTAAAAAACTATAATGTAAAAATAGTTAATAATATTCCTAATAGAATTGCAGTAAATTTTTTCAAATTAAATTTATGATTTTCAGAACCTTCAAAAAGAATAATGGTAGAAATATGAAGGAAAACACCAATAATTAAAGCGGTTATTTCTTTGGCATAGGTTGTAAAAAATGGAATTTTATCTCCTAATAATAATCCAAGAGGACTCATAAACGCAAAAAGAATCAAAAAAATAAAAGTTGTTTTTTTAGAATACTTTGTCTGAATTAAAAAAGTAGTTAAAACAAATGCAATAGGAATTTTATGAACTACAATTGCCCATAATAAATTATCTCCTGCATGATGAATTGGTAAACCTTCAGAAAAAGCATGTAAACACAAACTTATAAATAACAAGGTCGGGAACTCTTTTCCTTCAGAATGAATGTGAATATGTCCGTGTTCTGCACCTTTAGAAAAAGATTCTAATACAGACTGAATAATAATTCCGATCAATATAAAGATTCCTATCTTCTTATATGCTGTTGTTTCTGCATATACACTTGGCAATAAATGTAGAATGGTAACAGATAATAAGTAGGCACCACTAAAAGCTAATAATAAACGTACTACCTTTTTACCGGGTTTGATTATAAAAACCAATAAAGAACCAATAAAAACAGCTGTTAATAAAAGAATGTAACTCATTTTGCAATAATAATTAATCGATCAGAAGTCTTTGCTTCAAATTTATCTAAGTTGTAATTTCCAAAAACAGTGGTAATAGTAAAACCAACTGTTTCTAGAAAAGCAGTCATTTTTGCAAGGTCTAAGTACTTTACTTGTTCTGTATATGCATGGTTTTCTCCATCAGCAAAAAAAGAAATATGCTTTAAGATAAATCCATCTTTAATTTCTCTTTTAATATGAAAGGTAATATTGTCTACAGTTTTTGTTTCTGCAGAAACTAAATTCAGTTTCACTTTTTCGGCATTTAAAAAGTCAAATACAAAAAAGCCATCTTTATTCAGTCCGTTTTTAATGTTTTCAAGAATTAAAATATCTTCTTTATCATCTTCAAAATAACCAAAGCTGGTAAATAAATTAAATACGGCATCATAAGTATGATGAAAAGGTTTGCGCATGTCATGCACATTAAACTTTAACGTATCATTTTCAAACTCTTTTGCAGCATTAATACTATTTTCTGCCAAGTCACCACCGGTAACGGTGTATCCTAAAGAATTTAAAAACACAGAATGACGCCCTTTACCACAAGGTAAGTCTAAAATATGCGTTGTTTTTGGCAAGTTTAAAAAAGAAGTAATATTCTTCATAAACAATTGCGCTTCATCGTCATTTCGTTCCTTATAAAGTGTGTGATAGTAAGAGGTGTTAAACCAATCTGTAAACCAATCTTTTGTTTTCATTTGTATAAAATTTGCAATAACAAGTTAATTACTTTCATTGCTATTGGCTATTCTTAGCCTTTTGCCATTATAGGCTTTTCAGTCTGTAAAAGTAACCAAATCTTACGTTCTGTAAAATGAATTTCTTAATTAGTATAAAAGCTATTTATAAATAGTATTTTTGCAGTCAATTTTATGAGCATGAACAAAGATTTTAAAATGACAGCAACAACACTTTTCGGTTTAGAAGGTGTTTTGGCAAAAGAATTAAGAGACCTAGGAGCACAAGATGTTAAAGAAGGTGTTAGAATGGTTTCTTTTAGAGGAGATACCGGTTTTATGTACAAAGCAAATATTGCTTTAAGAACCGCTGTAAGAATTTTAAAACCCATTAAAGTTTGTAAAATCTACGATGAAGAAGATTTGTATGAAGCGATTCAGAAAATTAAATGGGAAAACTATTTAGAAACAGAAGGTACTTTTGCAATAGGAGCCGTAGTAAATTCTAAAAACTTTACATCTAACTCACATTATATCTCCTTAAAGTCTAAAGATGCAATTGCAGATTATTTTAGACATAAATATAGTAAAAGACCCAATGTAGATTTAGATTATCCAGATTTAAAGATTCACATTCACATACAAAAAGAGTGGTTAACCGTTTCTTTAGATTCATCTGGAGATTCTTTACACAAAAGAGGGTATAGAACCGCTACCAATATTGCCCCTATAAATGAAGTTTTAGCTGCAGGTATGGTTTTATTATCTGGTTATACGGGTGAGGAAAACTTTATAGACCCAATGTGTGGTTCTGGTACTATTTTAATTGAAGCTGCTATGATTGCCAATAATATTCCGGCAAACATCAACAGAAAATTATTTGCTTTCGAAAATTGGAAAGATTATGATGAAGACTTGTATTTTACCATTCAAGAATCTTTGTTAAAGAAAATTCGTTCTTGTCACTTTAAAATAATGGGCTTCGATAAAGCGCCTTCTGCTGTACAAAAAGCACAAGACAATATAGAGAATGCCAATTTAGATGAGTTTATTGGTGTGCACCACGTTAACTTTTTTAACTCTACCAAAGAAGTTTTTGGTAACACTACTATTCTGTTTAACCCACCTTATGGCGAGCGTTTAAATATTGATACAGAAGAGTTTTATAAAAAAATTGGTGATACCTTAAAAAATAATTACCCAGGTTCTACGGCTTGGTTAATTACTTCAGATACAGACGCTTTAAAATGTGTAGGCTTAAGAACTTCTAAAAGAATTGCCCTTAAAAACGGAGATTTAAACTGTAAGTTTGTAAAGTATGATTTGTACGAAGGAACTCGTAAGTTTAAAGAACGTAAAGACGATACGAATACAGAAGAAGAAACAAATGATTAAGTCATTGCGAGGAACGAAGCCATCTGTTAATTATTAAGAAATGAATTCTTTTAACGATTGAGGAATCTTTATTAGAAGCTATTTCCTGCTTTCCGTTATATCTTTTTGTGAAAAACAAAAAGGATGCCTCTTCAATCAGGGCTAAACTTGTTTGTAAAAGTTAGGATAGCTATATAAGTAAAGTTAAATATTAAAAAGTGTCTTAAATAAATTGAAAATTTCGATTTATTTAAGACACTTTTCGTTTTATAATCTAATTTGTATAAAGATATTTTCAACTCTTATCTTACTTAGATTTATTTAAAATTAGATTGTTTAGAGAAAACCTGAAATTAGTATTTTATTTAAATTCTATTATTTCTGCAGTCATAGTTGCTGAAATTCTTTTTTTTGTTTCAATTAAATCAACAGATACATTAACAAGTGCTCTACTACCTATTAATTCTACACCTGCAGCTTTTGCATCTTCTAACATTTTTGCTTTAGCTCTAGCGATAATTCCTACTTTATTTGTGATGTTTCCTGTCAATATTTTTTCTGTAACAGTACCAGTAAAACTACCTAATACGTTAAAATTAGAACTTGATAAGATTGTTTGAGTTTGATTTTGTTGTTGATAACCTCCACTGTAAAGGCTAGATGTTTTGCAAGAGGTTAGTGCTGCAGCAATAACCATGATAAAAAAAGTTTTTTTCATTTAAGAAATGTTATATAATTATGCCTACTTCTTTTTTAAGTCTTTTTTCAGCTTGTTCAGACGTAATTTAAATATGATTGATTCACTATTTTAATTTTCTAAAATTACTTTAATTCTTTAAATTGAGACTACGGATTTCCGTAATTTTATAGAACGTTGTGTAAAATATTAGACCCAACTGTATGGTTTATTTTTAAATTTAAGTAGTATTAGTGATAGTATAAAGTTGTTTTAATAAGAAGTGTTATTATCAAACTAAATGAGTTTTTTTAAGGTGTTTTTTTGATTTAGTTAACGTTTAGGTTAGTAAGGGAATTGAAGGTAGTGAGCTTTCATTTAGGTGCTTAGCTAAATCTTTTTATTTTTTTTATCTTTTTCTTTATAAATCCAAATCAAAAAGATTTGGCGGACTTAGTTTAAAAGCACTAAACTTTGGGGTAAGAACCAAAACCCGTATTAATTAAAGCCAATGTTGTGTGTCGTGTTTTATTCACTTTCGGCTGTGTAAATCATAACACACTTCACAAATGTATCTTTAATGTTTTTATTTAATTCTCTCATATTTTCAAATTTTTCGACTCTAATTTGATTACAGATGGTTTCGTTAATTTCTGTTGGTAATTCTGTAGAATAACTTTTATTAAATTTTTGAATAATATCCCTTACTCTAAACTCAACAAACTTTCTTTTGTCTTTTTCATTTAATAGAGTGAAAAAACCTTTATAATCAAATCTTGACCTTAGCTCTGGAGAAATTCTTTTTGGAAAATCTTCTTTACTAATATTTGATGTAAAAATTATTATAAACCCATTTAAATCAATTTCTTCAGCTAATGAACTAACTATTTTTCCATTTTCTAAAACATCTAGAAAATAATTAAACAATGTTGCGTTAGATTTTTCAAATTCATCTATTAATATGATTCCAGTATCTGAGTCTTTAACTCGAATAAATATTTCTCCTTCATCACTACCAATATAACCTCTAGGGCTTCCAATTAAAGAATTTAATGAATTATCACTACTATAATTTCCAAAATTAATTTTAGCTAATTTTTTTTTGCCTTTTAATGATTTATGTATTGCTCTTGCAACCTCAGTTTTTCCAACACCCGAATCTCCCATTAAAAAAATGGAAAGAATTTTATGTTCTCCTAATTTATTAAATACTCTAAAATTTCTAATAAGTTCTTCAAAATCGGCTTTGAATTTATCGTGCCCATAGATTCTGTTTACAAATGATTTAGTAAAATCAGAAATATCGTCATTACTTAAATCTATTATTTTTTTATGTTTTAATTTTTTTTGTTTTCCTATAAATTCTTCTTCATCAACAACCTCGAAATCTCCAACGATATTTATATCTTGAAATTCTTGAAAACAAAATCTTAGTTCGTATTCAAGTAATTTCTTAAAACTATTATCAGCTATAAATATCGTCTCTTCAGGGAATTGAGGGAAAACAGATTCTGAATTATATTGGATATTATTAATACCAGCTAATGAGCTGATGTCTACGATTTGCGTATGCTTATTTACTTCTAAGGCATTATCAAAATTGCGTAGGCTTTCTGTAATTGAGATTATTTCTTTTCCTTCTTTCTTTTTTAAGTCTTTATAAAAAGCAAAGTAATTTTTGTTGTAAAATAAGAGTTTATCAATCATTTTAGTCAGGAAGTGTTACGTTTTGAACTATTGCTAGTAAATCTATGTAATGAAATTCCTTGTTGTCTTGACTTGAGCTTACAAATAAATTATTTGTGTTATTTGTTTGAGTTATGTGTTGACTATCCTGAATTTCTTGATTGTTATTTGAGTTTTGCATATTTCCAACCTCTTGGAAGAATTCAAAAGAATTTTTTAAGGAGTCAACTTTTATTTTTCCTTTATATAAACCTACTATTGAAACTTTGCCAATAAATAAATCATCAACGCTATAAGAACTCTCAAATTCACTTTCAAATGTATGTGGGATTTTGACTAGTAATTCTTCTTCTGAGCCATTAACTGTACCTCTTATTTTGTATGCATAATCTTTAAACATTGAATTAAAAAGATTGTTGATATCGAAACCATCTGCTCCAGGAATATTCATTCCTTTAAAAGAACCATTAGCAAATAATTTAACAGTTCTTAATTCTGTTTCATTTTCTAAAGAAAGATTAACATTATCTATTTTAATTAATTTACCTTCTTTTACTTGTGAAAAGTTATTAATTGTTTGACTTTTTTCTATTATTTCATTTAAAATAACAGATTTAGTCGTTTTTATTTCAAACGTTTCTAATACTTTTTGAGAGTCAGATTTGATGTTTTTTCTTCCCGCCTCTAATTCGGTATTGAATAAGGTTAAAAATTTCGCTCCTAATTTTCCTCGATAGTCAATATCTTTACCTGTGCTTTTGTCAGTTTGTTCTTCTCGGCTAAGAGAAATAACATTACTTAGCATCATTTTGATTTCATAAACTTTTGGGAAGTTGATATAGTATATATTGAAGATCATTTACTTATTTTTTTCTTTTTCAACTGAGTTTTTTCACATTACACACAACTTTAACAATGATATGACATCGTTTTAAAGACTTATATCAGTAGTTAGCTAAGTTAGCTTTTTTGCGACAATAGTAAAGAGTAATACGACCTGTTTTTCAACCAAAAAAAAATCCAAAACAATTAAGTTTTGGACTTTTAAAATTATCTAAAGGCATTGCCTTTATTTTTTACCTTTCTTTTGCTGCGCTTGTTGTTCTTGCGCTTGTTTCATAGCATCGTCTATTTTTTGACGGAATTTACTCTTCTTCTTTTCCGGCTTCTTTTTGTTTTCTTCAATTTGAGCGTGTATCTTATCTTCATCAATTACGTAGTTTTTAATTACTAACATAATTGCAATAGTTAACAAGTTAGAAATAAAGTAGTACAAACTTAAAGAACTTGCGTAGTTGTTAAAGAAAAACAACATCATAATAGGAGAGAAGTAAATCATGTACTTCATCATTTTACCCATATCTGGCATTCCTTCTTGCGTAGGTGGTTGCATATTTGCTTGCTGACTTTGGTTCATTTTCATGTAAAAGAAAATGGCTACAGAAGCTAATATTGGAAACAAACTTACGTGATCTCCATAAAATGGTATCTTAATAGGTAATTGATAAATCATATCATAAGAAGATAAATCATTTGCCCATAAAAAGTTTTCTTGTCTTAATGCTAAGTTGGTAGGAAAAAACTTAAACAATGCAAAGAACACTGGCATTTGTAAAATGGCAGGTATACAACCAGACATCATGCTAACGCCTGCTTTACGCTGAATAGCCATGGTTTCTTGCTGACGCTTCATTGCGTTTTCTTTTCCTGGATATTTATCATTTAATGCTGTTAATTCTGGTCTAATTACCTTCATTTTAGCACTCGATAAATAAGATTTGTATACTAATGGAGACATGATGATTCTAACAACAATAGTCATTAAAATAATAATTAATCCGTAGTTAGATAAGAATCCTTTTAAGAAATTAAATACAGGATAAAATACAGTTCTGTTTAAGAAACCAAATATTCCCCAACCTAAATCTGCAGTATGGTCTAAATCTGTATCTTTAAAAGTCTTTAATAAATTATAATCACTTGGTCCGTAAAACCATTTCATGTTATAATTTAACTCACCACTAGCTAATTCTAACGGCGTTTTTAATTCATATCGTTTTGTAAAAACAGTATCTATCTCTTCATTTTTAATCAAATCTGTAGAAGTTACAGTAGTATTATTAAAAGGAGTATCTGTTAATAAGATAGAGGTAAAGAAGTGTTGTTTGTAAGAAATCCAGTCTACATCATTTAAAACCTCTGATTTACCAGCGTTTAAATAATCTACATCATCTTCTGTTTTGTAATAAAGATGAGAGTACATGGTGTTTTCTGTTTTTACACTCTTTTCATGTGCATAACCATCTAAAGACCAATCTAAATTAATTGGGGTAGAAGAGTTAATTACAGAACTTAAGCCTTGAGAACGAACTGCAAAATTAACCATGTAATTTTTTGGTTTCATCTCATATCTATATTCAAGAAATTGAGTGTCTGAAACTTTTAATTTCATAGATAACACAGTCGTTTCTCCGTTTTTAGTAAGACTAGGTTCAAAGAATAAGTCTTTGGTATTTAAAATTCTATTGTCTGTTGTACCAAAATTGATGTTAAAAGAAGCGTTTTTATCTTTTACCATATATAAAGGTAAAGAATCATGTGTTTTATAATTCTTAATTTCAGCTTCAATAATTTGCCCACCTTTATTGCTAACAATTAATTTAACCAATTCATTTTCTATAACAGAAGTACCTTCAGAACCATTGATAGCACTTTGTGCAAATGCGCCTAATTTATTGGTGTAAGCAACTTGTTTTAAAGAATCGTTTTCAAAAACGGGAGCGTTTTCTGTAAAAGTATTCGATGTATTGTTTGTAGAGTCTACAGTTTGTTCTGTATTGGTAGAGGCATCGGTAGTTTCGTCTGGTTTGGTAGTGTTAATCCAGTATAATAAAATACCTCCTAATAATAACATTCCTATAAAAGAATTGATATCGAATTTTTTTTGTTCCATGTGTTATTTTAAAATGTCAATTTGTCATTAAACCAAAAAGATCTTTTGATAAAACCGCGACAAATGTAGTTAAAAAGCAGCTTTATATCATTTTTGCTACTTTATATTTGATACTAATTATGTAGTTCAAATAGTATTCCTAATTTTTATAATGTCACTTTTAAGCACAGTCGAAAGGTTTTAAGTTTCGACTGTGTTAACTAATACTTTTTATTTTTTAGACTGTTTTAATGCAGCTTTAATAAAATCTACAAATAAAGGATGTGGTTTTAAAACGGTACTTTTATATTCTGGATGGTATTGCACACCAACAAACCAAGGGTGTGTAGGTACTTCTACAACTTCTACCAATCCTGTTTTTGGATTAACTCCGGTTGCTTTCATTCCAGCAGCTTCAATTTGTTCTAAATACGCGTTGTTAAACTCATAACGATGTCTGTGACGTTCGCTTATTAATTCAGATTTATATGCTTTAAATATTTTTGAATCTTTTTTCAATTCACAATCCCAAGCACCTAATCGCATGGTTCCTCCTTTTTCGGTAACACTTTCTTGACTTTCCATTAAATTAATAACAGGATCTTTGGTGCTTTTATTCATTTCTGTAGAACTCGCATTTTCTAAACCTAATACGTTTCTAGCAAACTCAATAACTGCCATTTGCATTCCTAAACAAATTCCGAAGAAAGGAATATCGTTTTCTCTTGCATATCTTACCGCTCTAATTTTACCTTCAATACCTCTATCACCAAAACCAGGAGCCACTAAAATACCATTTACACCTTTTAGTTTTTTCTCTGCGTTTTTAGGTGTTAAACTTTCAGAATGTACCCAACGAACTTTTACTTTTGTTTCATGCGTAGAACCCGCATGAATAAAAGCTTCTGTAATAGATTTATAAGAATCTTGCAACTCAATATATTTACCAATTAAAGCAATTTCTACTTCGTGTTTTGGGTTTTTATGTTTGTCTAAGAAGTTGTTCCAAACTTTTAATTCTGGTTCTCCTTTAGAAGAAAGCTTTAGTTTATTTAAAACAACAGTATCTAAACCTTGCTCTAACATTAAGTTAGGCACATCATAAATAGTTTCTGCGTCTATAGATTGTATAACGTCTGCTTGTTTTACGTTACAGAACAATGCTAGTTTACGTTTAATATCGTCAGAAATTTCATGTTCTGTTCTACACACTAAAATATCTGGACTAACACCACTTTGCATTAACATTTTTACAGAGTGTTGTGTAGGTTTTGTTTTTAACTCACCTGCAGCAGCTAAATAAGGGATTAATGTTAAATGAATAACAATAGCATTATCTTCTCCTTTTTCCCAAAGCATTTGTCTAACAGACTCTACATAAGGTAAAGACTCAATGTCACCAACGGTTCCACCAATTTCTGTAATTACAATATCATAATCTCCCGTTTCACCTAAAATTTGGATTCTACGTTTAATTTCATCCGTAATATGCGGAATAACTTGTACCGTTTTTCCTAGAAACTCTCCTTTACGTTCCTTATTAATTACAGATTGATAAATTTTACCTGTAGTTACATTATTAGATTGACTGGTAGGAATGTTTAAAAAACGCTCATAATGACCTAGATCTAAATCTGTTTCTGCTCCGTCATCTGTAACATAACATTCTCCATGCTCGTACGGATTTAAAGTTCCTGGGTCTATATTAATATAAGGGTCTAATTTTTGGATAGTTACAGAAAAGCCTCTTTGCTGTAATAATTTTGCCAGTGATGCAGCAATAATTCCTTTTCCAAGTGATGATGTTACGCCTCCTGTTACAAAAACATATTTAGTATTACTCATGGTATTCTTAGGTTTGCGCAAAAGTACTAACTCTAAAAATTCTGTCAAATAAAAAAGGTGAAAAGATTTATAAAACTTGTACTTTTGTCTCGTTAAAAAATATTTCAATTTTTTTTAAAATAGTGTTTGCCATAAATAAAAACAGTTGTATATTTGCCAACGCTTTAAAAGAGTAGAATTTAAAGCAATAACATAATAATAGAAGACATTTAAAAATACAGATAATGCCAAAAAGAACTTACCAACCGTCAAAGAGAAAGAGAAGAAATAAACATGGTTTCATGGAAAGAATGGCTTCTGCTAATGGTAGAAAGGTGTTGGCTCGTAGAAGAGCTAAAGGAAGAAAGAAAATTTCTGTTTCTACTGAAACTAGACATAAAAAATAAATGATTAACAATTGTTAATATATAAGGTGTTACTTTTTTAAGTAATGCCTTTTTTTATACCCAAGCACTAACTATTTTTGTAAAACTTAACAACACAACAACTTACAATGCCAAAAAGAAAAGACCTCAAATCAGTTTTAATTATTGGATCTGGACCAATTGTTATTGGACAAGCGTGTGAATTTGATTATTCTGGTTCACAATCTTTACGTTCTTTAAGAGAAGATGGAATTGAAACTGTTCTAATCAACTCGAACCCTGCAACAATTATGACAGACCCATCTATGGCTGATCATATCTACTTGTTGCCTTTAACAACTAAATCTATCATTCAAATCTTAAAAGAGCATCCACAAATTGATGCTGTTTTACCAACAATGGGTGGGCAAACTGCTTTAAACCTTTGTATTGAAGCAGATGATAAAGGAATTTGGGAAGATTTTAATGTAAAATTAATTGGTGTTGATATCGATGCTATTAATATTACTGAAGATAGAGAGCAATTTAGAGAGTTAATGTTAAAGATTGATGTGCCAATGGCGCCTCAAGCAACAGCAACTTCATTTTTAAAAGGAAAAGAAATTGCACAAGAATTTGGTTTTCCTTTAGTTATTCGTTCTTCTTATACCTTGGGTGGAGCAGGAGCTTCTATTGTTTACAAAGCAGAAGATTTTGACCAACTATTAAGTTTCGGTTTAGAAGCATCTCCTATACATGAGGTGATGATTGACAAAGCGATGATGGGATGGAAAGAATACGAATTAGAATTATTACGTGATAAAAACGATAACGTTGTTATTATCTGTTCTATCGAAAATATGGATCCTATGGGAATTCATACTGGAGATTCTATTACAGTAGCACCAGCCATGACACTTTCTGATACTACTTTTCAGAAAATGCGTGACATGTCTATTAAAATGATGCGTTCTATTGGAGATTTTGAAGGAGGTTGTAATGTGCAGTTTGCCGTTTCTCCAGATGAAAAAGAAGATATTATTGCTATCGAGATTAATCCTCGTGTTTCTCGTTCATCCGCTTTAGCGTCTAAAGCAACAGGGTATCCTATTGCAAAAGTAGCAACAAAATTAGCGATTGGGTATACATTAGATGAGTTAGAAAACGGAATTACAAAATCTACATCGGCTTTATTTGAGCCAACATTAGATTATGTAATTGTAAAAATACCTCGTTGGAATTTTGATAAATTTGAAGGATCAGATAGAACTTTAGGTTTACAAATGAAATCTGTTGGTGAGGTAATGGGAATTGGACGTTCTTTTCAAGAAGCATTACACAAAGCAACACAATCTTTAGAGATTAAAAGAAATGGTTTAGGTGCAGACGGAAAAGGCTACACAGATTATAACCAAATTATAGATAAATTAACCAATGCAAGTTGGGACCGTGTTTTTGCTATTTATGATGCAATTGCAATGGGAATTCCTTTAACTCAGATTTATGATATCACAAAAATAGACATGTGGTATTTAAAGCAATACGAAGAGTTATTTCAACTGCAAAAAGAAATTTCTACCTATACAATAGATACTCTTGGTAGGGATTTATTGCTAGAGGCAAAACAAAAAGGATATGGAGACAGACAAATAGCACACATGTTGGGTTGTTTAGAAAGTCAAGTATATACAAAGAGAGAAGAATTAAAAGTACAACGCGTTTTTAAACTAGTTGATACTTGTGCTGCAGAATTTAAAGCAAAGACTCCTTATTACTATTCAACTTTCGAAAACGAGATTGAAACAGCAGACGGAGAAATTATCATTGCAAACGAAAGTATTGTAACTGATAAAAAGAAAATAATCGTTTTAGGTTCTGGACCAAATAGAATTGGACAAGGAATTGAATTTGATTACTGTTGTGTACATGGTGTTTTAGCAGCTGCAGAATGTGGTTACGAAACCATTATGATTAACTGTAACCCAGAAACGGTTTCTACAGATTTTGATACCGCAGATAAATTATACTTTGAGCCTGTTTTTTGGGAACATATTTATGACATTATCCGTCATGAAAAACCAGAAGGAGTTATTGTACAATTAGGTGGACAAACGGCATTAAAATTAGCTGAAAAGTTAACGAAATACGGAATTAAAATTATTGGTACTTCTTTTGAAGCACTAGATTTAGCAGAAGATAGAGGAAGTTTCTCTGAATTGTTAAAAAACAATAACATTCCTTATCCAGAATTTGGTATCGCAGAAACTGCAGATGAAGCATTGGCTTTAGCTGATCAATTAGATTTCCCAATCTTAGTAAGACCTTCTTATGTATTAGGAGGACAAGGAATGAAAATTGTAATCAATAAAGAAGAATTGGTAAAACATGTAGTAGATTTATTAGGTAGAATGCCTGGTAATAAATTATTGTTAGATCATTATTTAGACGGAGCGATAGAAGCAGAGGCAGATGCAATTTGTGATGCAGATGGTAATGTGTACATTATTGGTATTATGGAGCATATAGAGCCTTGTGGAATTCACTCTGGAGATTCTAACGCAACTTTACCTGCCTTTAATTTAGGTGAATTTGTACTGCAACAAATTAAAGATCATACACGTACCATTGCAACAGAATTAAAAACGGTAGGTTTAATAAACGTTCAGTTTGCAGTGAAAGATGATATTGTATATATTATTGAAGCAAACCCAAGAGCCTCTAGAACGGTACCTTTTATTGCAAAAGCATACAAAGAACCGTATGTAAATTATGCAACTAAAGTAATGTTAGGTCATAATAAAGTAACAGACTTTAATTTTAACCCTCAATTAGAAGGTTTTGCAATTAAACAACCGGTATTTTCTTTTAATAAGTTCCCGAATGTAGATAAGAAACTAGGACCAGAGATGAAATCTACTGGAGAAAGTATTTTATTTATTGATAGTTTAAAAGACGATCAGTTTTATGATTTATACGCGAGACGTAAAATGTATTTAAACAAGTAAGTACATTTATTAGATATTTAAAAACACTCATTTTACTGACTTATTTCAGTAAAATGAGTGTTTTTTTTTTTGTGCTATATTTTATGATTTCCTAAATTTCATAATTTGTTTCTTTCCTTTTTTTAATACTCTTTTCTTCAGATTTTATAATAATGTAAATAAAAAATAATAGATAAATAATAAATGAATGAATATTTATTCATAAATTTGTATACTCAAACAAAGAGATACTATGGCACGTAAAATTGATGAAGATAAAATAGCAAGAATTAAAGATGCTATTATGCATACCATCGTAGAAAATGGAATTGAAGCAACTACTATTGCTATGATTGCTAAAAAAGCAAACGTAAGTGGTGGCTATTTATATAGAACTTATGCTGGTAAACAAGATTTAATTAATGAGTTGTATCATGATAAAGTAAATTCATTATATAAAGAATTAGAATTTTTATTAACCATAAATACTAATAGCATTAAGCCGTTATTAGAAGAGTTTATTAGAAATAGAGTAACTTACTTTCTGAATGAACCAAATGCATCGAAGTTTTTTTACCAATTACTGCATAATGAAAACTTTTTTGCATCAGAAATTATTAAGGAAAAAAGTGCTGAGTTAATGAATAGTATTAAAAAAATTGGTGTCAAATCTGGAGAGATTTCAAAAGACACAACAGTTTATCAATTGCATTATCACATTTTAGTGTATGCGGTAGATTACATCAATTTTACTCGAAAAAATATTTTTGGTGAACAAGAAGTAACTATAGATGATGTAGAGAAATTAACTGATAATATTTTAAAAATTTTAAAATAAATGAATGTCTATTTAAATTTTAAACCAATGAAATTGAATAAAAGAGGAGTGTTATTCTCCTGTATTTTGTGTTTTGTATCAACGTTTATAAATGCACAAGATATTACATTAAAGCAAGCATACGATTTAATGTTGTCTAAAAATGGAGATGTAAAAGCATCTAGCTTTGAAGTAAAAGCGATGGAAGAAGAGCATAAAGCTACAAAAGGGTTGCGCTTACCAACGGTAGGTGTTTCTGGTACTTATATGCATTTAGATAAAGATATTTCTGCAGATTTAAATGAGCAAAGAAATATGGTAGGTGGTTTATTAGGTATTACAGATCCTGCTGCAGTTTTAGGTAGTTGGGATTTTACGTTGCAAGAACAAAACTTAGGTTTTGCAACTGCTGATATATCGATGCCTATTTATGCCGGAGGAAAAATAAATGCAGCCAATAAAGCATCAGAAATAAAATTAGCATTGTCTGAAACAAAGCATAAAATAAAGGAAGATCAATTAACGGTACAACTCATAAATTACTTTTTTAAGTTAAAATTAGCCAAAGAAGCGGTGCAGTTAAGGCAAGAAGTTTACAATGTTATTTTGTTACATAACAACCAAGCAATGAAGTTTTTCGAAAACGGTATCATTCCAGAAGTAGAAACATTAAATGCAAAAGTATCGCTGTCTAATGCAAATAGGGAATTGCTAGGTGCTAAAAAAGATGTTGATTTAGCTACCACAGCTGTTCAAAACTTAATAGGAGTAAATTCCATTTCTGAGTTTACTAGCGATTTTAAAGAACCAACCATTGTAAAACCTTTAGAGGAGTTTACCAATGATATGCTGACGGCAAATGAACAGTTAAAAATCATTGAAAAAAATTATGAGTTGGCAAAAGTAGGAATAGATGTAGAAAAAAGTGATTATTTTCCGAAGGTTGGTGTTTCTGGAAAATACATTCTTTGGAAAGATAATTTACCTTTAGTAGATACAAAGTGGTTTGTTGGTGTTGGTGTAGAGTGGGAGTTGTTTAACGGTTTTCAAAGAGAACATAAAGTAAAAGCATCTAAATATAAAATTTCTCAAGTAGCAGAAATTGACAGACAAGCACGATTAAATTTAACAACGTATACAGAAAAATTGTACAATACCATGCAGAAGGAATTGGAGCAGTATGAAAGTTTAAATACCGATGAAGCATTGGCAAACCGATTAAAGTTTATGAGAACTCGTGCTTTTGAAGAAGGAACGGGAACTTCTTTAGAGGTTGTGGATGCAACTTTAAAATTATCAGAAATTAAATTACATAAAATAAAAGCCTTATACGAGTACAATGTAGCTTACGGAGAGTTAATGGTACTTACAGGTAAAACAGCTTCTTTCTTAAATCAAAATTAATATTAAAATGAGAAATCCAAAATTTATAAAGTCATTAATAGGTGTGGTAATTATTTCAATTATCGTACTTACAGGTGTGTGGTTCTTAACAAAACCTAAATCCGTTATTTTACAAGGTAGAATAGAAGCGAAAGAAATTTATTTATCGTCTAAAATACCTACACGAATTAATTCTTTTGAAGTTAAAGAAGGACAAAGTGTTAAAAAAGGACAATTATTAGCAACGCTTTTAAGTCCAGAAATTATGGCAAAAGAGCAACAAGCTTTGGCATTAAGAGATGCTGCAAATGCTCAAAAAAATAAAGCACAAAATGGTGCAAGATCAGAAGAAATTAGAGCTGCCAAAAGTGTTTATGAAAAAGCGACTGCAGCTGCCAATGTAATGAATAAAACATATACTCGTATGGCAAACTTATTTAAAGACGGTGTAATTTCTGAACAAAAGCGAGATGAAATATTTGCAAAAAAAGAAGTTGCCTTAAAAGACCAAGAAGCGGCATTAAGTATGTATCAGATGGCTATGAAAGGGGCTAGAAATGAAGATATAGATGCTGCAAAAGCTATGGTAAAACAAGCAGATGGCGCTTTAACGGAATTAGAAGGTTATAAAAATGAGCGTAATATTATTGCACCAATAGATGCAGAAGTTCTTAATTTTTTACCAGAAGAAGGAGAGTTAATTGGAGCAGGTTATCCGGTGGTTCATTTGGTAGATTTAACAAATAGTTACGCTATCTTAAACATTAAAGAAACGAGTCTTTTCAACTTTAAAAAAGAAGGCACTTTTGAAGCAACGATTCCTGCTTTAAAGAATAAAAAAGTACAATTTAAAATTTACTATGTGGCTGCTTTAGGAGATTATGCTACTTGGAGTGCAACAAAGGCTACCGGAGATTTTGATATTAGAACTTTTGAAATTAAAGCGATGCCAGTTACAAAAGAGGTCGATTTAAGACCTGGAATGAGTATTTTAATTGATTATTCTCAATTTAATGAGTAAAATGAAACCCTCTTTACGGATTGCAAAAAGAGAGATAGCACTGTTATTTAACAGTAAGTCGTCTTTTGTTCTTGCAATAATACTGCCTTTTGTATCCATTTTGTTTTTCAATACGCTTTTAAGTGAAGGTGTTGCGAGAGATTTACCTGTTGCTGTGGTAGATTTAGATCATACGGCAACCTCTAGAAATGTAATTGCTCAGTTAGATGCAGCGCCAGAGATTAAAATTGGTTTTTTCCCATTAGATCAGCATAAAGGAGAAGCATTAATTAGTTTAGGAAAAGCGTATGGTGTCATTACAATTCCTAAGAACTTTGAAGCAGATTTAAAAAGTGGAAAACAAGTACATATCATCAACCAATACAATAGTAATTTATTATTGGCAGGAGGATTAGAGTATAAAGCATTTAGAAAAGTAATTGGTACAATTTCGGCAGGTATAAATATCGAAAAACAACGTAAAAAAGGAGTTTCCATGCAACAAGCATTGGTAAATTATCAGCCTATTTTGGCGAACAATCATGTATTGTCAAATCCATTTACAAACTATTCGTATTATTTGAATACAGGTTTTTTAACGATGTTTTTTCAGTTATTTATCATGCTAACTACAATTTATTGTTTTGGAGCAGATTTAAAATATAGTAAAGGAAATAAGTTATTGAATATTACAAATGGACGTTTATCAGCAATTATTTTAGGAAAAGTTTTACCTTATACTGTATGGTTTTTGTTGGTAGGTATTATTACCTTATTAAGTATGTACGTATGGCAAGATTTTCCGTTTGAGGGAAGTAAAATAACAGTTTTGGTTGGTTTACTTTTATTGATTTTAGCAAATCAATCATTCGCTTTGTTCTTTATTGCTATCAGTGGTAGTTTTAGGGAAGCATTAACAATTGGTTCTGGGTTTGGAGCTGTAAGTCTTTCTTTTTCAGGAATTACATTCCCTATTTTTGGAATGCCAGAAGTACTGCAATGGTTGAGTCAGGTTTTTCCATTTACGCATTTCTTTGAATTATTATTAGATCAATCACAACGAGGATTTCCTGTATTTTATTCTTTAAAATCGATTATTATTTTGGTTGTTTTATGTATTGTACCAATTGCAATAAGTTGGCTTAAATTAAAAAGATTGTTTTTAAAAGGAAGCTTTAATCACAGTATTTAAAAATGAAAAATTTATATAAATTTATTTACAAAGGAATCATCTCATTTAAGCATACGTTTGGTACCGAATGGAATGGAATTAAATCGGACAAAGCAGTGGCAAGCACTTTTTTATCAGTAACGCTTATTATCTTGGTGGTGTATACATATATATATTCAAACCAAGTAATTAAAGAAGTTCCGGTAGCAATTGTAAACCAGGATGGTACTAGAATGAGTAGAGATTATATTGCCATGTTAGCTGCTACAGAAGGTACAAAAACAATTACCACATTTGCAGATTTAGAAGCTGCTAAAGTAGCTTATTACTCAAGAAAAGTGCAAGGAATTGTTATTGTACCAAAGAGTTTTGAAAAGAATATTAGAAGCGGTAGACAAACAACCATTACTACTTTTTCTGATGCTGCTAATATGTTGTTTTATAAACGTGTTTTAGGAGATGTTACTGAAGTAAACGGTTATTTTAGCGCAGGAATTTCAATTAAAAAAGAAATGGCAAAAGGAGTTTCCTTTGATGAAGCTCAGAAAAATTATACACCTATAAAAGCGATATCTACCAGTTTATTTAATACTAATTCTGGGTATGCAACTTATTTGATACCGATGTTAACGGCCTTAATTATTCAATTAGTTTTATTAATGGGAATTGGTCTTTTAAGTGGTTCTAGGCGAGAAGCAAAATCTACACATAAAAAATTTCCAAGAATATTACATAAAGGAGGCGTACTCTCTGTTTTATTAGCAAAAGCGTGTTTATATACTTTAATTTATATTGTCATTATTCCTATTCAAGTTGGCGTTGTCTACACGTTGTTTGGTATTCCGGTACGTTCTTCATTGCTATCCATTTACGTATTTATAATTCCGTATATCTTTTCAGTGGTATTTTTAGGCATATCAATCAGTTCTTTTTTTAAAAGAAGAGAAGATTCAATTGTGTTTTTAGTATTGCTTTCTATTCCGTCATTAATGTTAAGCGGATTGTCTTTTCCTGCTGAAGGATTCTCGAAATTTTATAAATTTATTTCAGAAATCATTCCGTCTACAGCGGGTATGAATGGTTTTGTTAAATTAACACAAATGGAAGCTTCGTTTGTAGATGTCTTAAAAGAATGGAATCATTTATGGTTGTTGACAATCATTTATTTTGTAATTGCCGCTATTTCGTTAAAAATAAGAGCTAAAAAGGAATTGGCTTTAAATAAAGCATTATAACATAGATTACTCTTTAGATTATTTTATAAGCTATATTATGGTTAGGGAATTAGTATTAACACAGTTCGATTTTATTTAGTGATGTAATTTAGAGTGCTTTTTTATAAAAAATATTATGAGATTTCACTTAGAATCTAAACCGCGTATTCTTTCTGTAAATTTCAGACATTCTAATCATGAAATTTTATGGAGTAAATTAAATTTTATCAACATAAAGAAGCGGTTAAATTAGGTCTCTTTTCATAGTTTTTCTCAAATTTCTATTATCTTCGTTTTTCTAAAAAAAGAGATAAAAATGAGCAGAAGTATAAAGGACTATATAATTATTGGTTTAAAGGGTATGGGAATGGGAGCAGCAGATGTAGTACCTGGAGTTTCTGGTGGTACAATTGCATTTATTTCTGGTATTTACGAAGAGTTATTAGGTTCTATTAGCAACGTAAATTTAGGATTATTTAAGACGTTGAAAAAAGACGGATTAAAAGCTGCTTGGACGCAATTAAACGGAAATTTTTTAGCATCTTTATTTATAGGGATATTTATAAGTATTATTTCTTTGGCAAAAGTGATTAAATATTTATTAGAAAATGAGCCTGTTTTATTATGGTCGTTCTTTTTTGGATTGGTATTAGCAAGTATTATTTACATTGCCAAACAAATTACAAAATGGAATATTATTTCATTTGTAGTCTTAATTTTAGGCGCTTTCTTAGCTTATTATATCACTACTTTAAATCCTTTGGTTTCAGAAAATTCTTCTTCATTATTTATATTTATTGCAGGTGCAATTGCAATTTGTGCAATGATTTTACCTGGAATTTCGGGTTCTTTTATTTTAGTATTGTTAGGTGCATATAAGCCTGTTTTGGACGCTTTAAATAATAAAGACTTTAAAACAATATTCGTTTTTATGGCGGGTGCAGTTATTGGTTTATTATCTTTTTCTCATGTTTTAAAATGGTTGTTTAAACATTATAAAAATTTAACATTAGCTGCTTTAACTGGTTTTATAATTGGGTCTTTAAATAAAATTTGGCCTTGGAAAGAAACCTTAACATGGCGTACAAATTCTAAAGGAATAGAGGTGCCTTTTAAAGAACAAAGTGTAAGTCCTTTTTCTTTTGAAGGAGATGCACAATTAACCATGGCAATTGTATTAGCCGTTGTAGGTTTTATAATTATTTTAGGAATGGAGAGACTAGCAGTTGATAAAAAATAAATGTTAATAGAAAGAACTTTTTTACAGAAATTAATCCTTTTCTTAAAAGGGTTGGCAATGGGAGCTGCAAATAAAGTTCCTGGTGTTTCTGGCGGAACAGTTTCTTTTGTTTTTGGCTTTTATGAAGAATTAATCTACTCGTTTAGAAAGGTAAATTTAAAAGCATTTAAATTGCTTTTAAATGGCCGTTTTAAAAGTTTTTATAGATATGTAAATGGTTCTTTTCTGCTCTTAATAATGGGCGGAAGTATCTTTAGTTATTTTAGTATTTCTTTAGTGTTAGATTATTTCTTAGTTAATTTTGAACTCTATGTTTGGAGTTGGTTTTTTGGGATGATTATTGGCTCTATTTACTATATAGGAAAAGATTTTGGAGAATGGAGTTTTAAAAATATATTGTCTTTAATTATTGGTGCTTCTATTGGTATTGGTATTAGTTTTTTAACACCAGCAACAGAAAACGACAATCTTTGGTTTGTTTTTGTTTGCGGAATTATAGGTGTTTCCGGAATGACGCTTCCAGGGCTCTCTGGGTCTTTTATCTTAATTCTGTTAGGTAATTATGTGTTATTATTGGTAGATTCTGTAAACGTATTATTCAGTGTTGTTACTAGTGTTTTATCAGGAGATTTTACGGTCTTATCTGACCCAATAAAAATAAGATATTTAAAAATAATTAGTGTTTTTACAGCAGGTTCTGCTTTTGGTTTGGTTTCTATTAGTCATGTTTTAGGATATGTGTTAAAACGTTGGAATCAAATTGTAAATGCTGTTATTATAGGTTTTATAACAGGATCGTTAGGGATTGTTTGGCCTTGGAAAAAAGCAGTGTTTTTACAAGAGCATGGTAATTTTTTAATTGATAAAAAAGGAAATAAGATAGTTGAAAATTATGAACGTTTTGTTCCTAATTTTTCAGATTTAGAAACATGGACAGCTGTGTTTTATATTGTGCTAGGTGTTTTGTTAATTTTAGGTATAGATTTTTATGGGAGAAAGAAAAAATAAAGTTTTTGGATTATTAGGAAAAGATATTGAGTATTCTTTTTCTCGTGGGTATTTTACAGAAAAGTTTGAAAAATTAGATTTGCAAAAATGTAAGTACGTGAATTTTGATCTTCAAAAAATAGAAGATTTTCCGGCTGTAATAAAACAAGGAGGAGATAGTTTAGGTGGTATTAATGTTACCATTCCGTATAAGGAAGAAGTAATGAAGTATTTAAATAAATTAGATAAAACGGCAAAAGCAATTGGCGCTGTAAATACCATTAAATTTACCAAAAGAGGAAATTTAAAAGGGTATAATTCTGATGTTGTTGGTTTTGAAAAATCAATTTTTCCATTGATTAAAAAACACCATAAAAGAGCTTTGATATTAGGAACAGGTGGTGCTTCTAAAGCGATTGCTTATGCTTTAAAAAAGAATGACATTAAATTTAAATTTGTTTCTAGAAATCCGAACGGTAAAAAAGAAATTTCTTATCAAGATTTAACGGAAGAAGTGATGGGAGAATATCAAATTATTATTAATTCTTCTCCGGTTGGTACATCACCCAATACCGAAAAATGTCCTGATATTCCGTATCAATTTATTACAGAAAAGCATCTTTTGTACGATTTAATATACAATCCAGAAGTAACTACTTTTTTAGCAAAAGGGAAAGTACAAGGAGCAACGATTAAAAACGGATATGAAATGTTGCAATTGCAAGCAGAAGAGTCTTGGAGAATTTGGAATAAAGCTTAATAAAGAAGGAGAAAAATTACAGGTTTTTACTGATTGATGGCAAGTTAGCTGCGTTAGGGATTGCATTGAAAATCCTTTTTATGAAGTATGAATAAAAAGATTGTAAAGGAAAGCCCGACCTGCAAGGGAACGCCAAAAAAATGATGAAACTACATTTTTTTTAATTAGATAGTTTGTAGATTTAGTAAGTTGTCAGTATCTTTATAAGATATATAATAGTAGTATTATAGTAAGACCTTAAACATTGTAGATATGTTAGAAAAAAATGAAGTAAACGTTGATAAGACGGAAAAGAAAGTAGAAGAAGTTGTAAACGAAACGAAACAAGTTGAAGTTGTAGAAAATGTTGAAAAAACAGATGAT
This sequence comes from Polaribacter atrinae, assembly GCF_038023995.1. Lineage (NCBI taxonomy): Bacteria > Pseudomonadati > Bacteroidota > Flavobacteriia > Flavobacteriales > Flavobacteriaceae > Polaribacter > Polaribacter atrinae. Next base: position 851,114 of record NZ_CP150660.1, on the reverse strand, counting down.
ACCACTGATGCTGTTGAGGAAATAGAGAAGTCTATTGCTGTAGATGCTGAAAAAGATTCAGAGAAAGATGAAGAATTGGGTGCTGTAGATTACTCAAAATTATCTTTAGAAGATTTAGTTGTAGAACTTAAAACTACACTTTCTAACAACCCTGTTCAAAAAAATAAAAATCAAGTTGAAGGTATTAAAAGTGCTTTCAATCAAAAATTTGGAGCTCTTTTGGCAGAAAAGAAAGCAGCCTTTTTAGAAGAAGGAGGTAATTCTATCGATTTTCAATTTTCTAGCCCTATAAAAACGGATTATAATACGCTGTTGTCTGAATATAAAAAGCAACGTGATGCACATTATAATGATCTAGACAAGCAACTTTCTTCTAATTTAGAAAAAAGGCTTTCTGTTATTGAGCAATTAAAAGATTTAATTGAAACTGCAGATACTGCAACAATGTATAAAAGTTTTAAAGAGTTGCAAGATACTTGGAAAACTATTGGAGCCGTTTCTAAGAATCATTACAATGATACTTGGAAAACCTATCATCATCATGTAGAGCGTTTTTACGATTTATTGCATTTAAGCAATGATTTTAGAGATTTAGATTTTAAACATAATTTAGAAGAAAAATTAAAAATTATTGAAAAAGCAAATGCATTGGCAGAAGTTGCCGATATTAATGTTGCTTTTAAAGAGTTACAAGATTTACATAAAATCTGGAAAGAAGATATTGGACCAGTTTCTCAAGAAATGAGAGAAGATGTTTGGGGTAAATTTAGTGAAGCTACTAAAAAAATTCATGATAGAAGGCATGATCATTTTAGAGAAATGCGTTCTAAACATCAAGAAATTATAGAAAAGAAATTATTGGTGGTAGAAAAGCTGAATGCTTTTGACACTGCTAATAATAAAACTCATAATGATTGGCAAAAAAGCATTAAAGATATAGAAGAGCTAAGGCAAGAATATTTTAATGCAGGAAAACTTCCGTATTCTAAGAGTGAAGAAGTTTGGCAAAAATTTAAAGCTGCTACAAAGAAATTTAATAGTGCAAAAAATGTTTTTTACAAGCATGAAAAAAATGATCAGCAAGAGAATTTAAAGAAAAAAATGGCGTTAATTGAGCTTGCAGAATCGTTAAAAGAAAGTGAAGATTGGGAATCTTCAACGAATACTTTAAAGAAAATACAAGCAGATTGGAAAAAAATAGGTCATGTACCTCGTAAATTTTCTGATGATATTTGGAAACGCTTTAAAGCAGCTTGTAACCATTATTTTGATAGATATCACGATCAGAAAAACTCTTTAAATAAAGAGCAACAAGAGGTGGTAGATGCTAAAAAAGAGTTCTTAGAAACAGTTAAAGAAATAAAAGATCCTACTAAAGAAGGCATCTTTGAAATTATAAATAACTGGAGAAATTTAGGGGCTTTACCAAGAAATGCTAGACATATAGATAGTAAATTTAACAAGTTAATCGATAGAGCTTTAGGTAGTTTAGATCTAGATAAGAATGAAGTTTCTATGTTAAAGTTTACTCATGTTGTAGATAGTCTTGCAGCAGATGATGATGTTAGAAAATTAGATTCTGAACAAATGTTTGTTAGAAAGAAAATTGATGAAGTTGTAAAAGAAATTCAGCAATTAGAAAACAATTTAGGTTTCTTTTCTAACGCTACAGATGATAATCCTTTAGTGTTAAATGTAAAAAACAGAGTTAATGAGTTTAAAGCAGATTTAGCTATTTGGAAAGAAAAGTTAAGCTATATTAAAAAATTAGATTACTAATTTACTTAGATACTTTATAAAATTTAAAACTCGGAACTATTTGTTTCGAGTTTTTTTATGTGTTTTATTTTAGGAATGTAATGGTTATATAAACTAAAAGAGATTGTTTTTTTACTTAAGATTTAAAGTTAAATTAAGCAGTTGTTTATATAGTTTTTGGATTTATATAAATACGTAGCTACAATTTAGAGAAATTAATTAGCGTTATCTTAAAAACAAAAAACTCGAAGCTTTTAACAGCTTCGAGTTTTTTTTATAAATTGTGTAGAAAGATTAAGAAAAGAATTTTTCCATTTTTAACTTTTCTTCTTCAGCCAAAGCAGCATCTACTAAAATACGACCACTATGCTCATCGATAGTAATTTTCTTTCTATTTGCTATTTCTAATTGCACCTGAGGTGGAATTGTAAAGTAAGAACCTCCAGAAGCTCCACGCTCTATAGCAACAACTGCTAAACCGTTTTTTACTTTAGTTCTAATTCTTGTATAAGCAGCAAATAAGTGTGCATCTAAAGTTTGAGAAAATTCATCAGATTTTTGAGCTAATAACTCTTCTTCTTTCTCAGTTTCTTTTAAGATAGCATCTAATTCAGCCTTTTTATGACTTAAATGTTTTTCTTGTTTTGCTAACTTTTCTTTAGTAGCATCAATTACTTCTTTTTTCTGAGCAATTTTTGCTTTGTATTCAATAATTCTTTTTTCTGCTAATTGAATTTCTAAATCTTGATATTCAATTTCTTTAGATAATGAATCAAATTCTCTGTTATTTCTAACTTTCTTTTGTTGTTCATCATACTTTTTCATTAACCCATTAGACTCTTCAATAGCTAATTTCTTGTTGTTAATGTCTGTTTCTAAGTTTACTGCATCTTGATTTAAATTAGCAATGCGCGTGTTTAATCCGGCAACTTCATCTTCTAAATCTTCAACTTCTAAAGGTAGTTCACCTCTAACATTTCTAATTTCGTCAATTCTAGAGTCGATTAATTGTAAATCGTATAAAGCTCTTAACTTTTCTTCAACCGAAATTTCTTTCTTCTTTGCCATGGTTATATATAATATATAGGATTTGTACTTTTTTCTGATAAAATGACTGCAAAATTACTAAATTTTTTCGTAAGATAGTCAACCAAAAGGTTTTTTGTAAACTGTTCACTCTCATAATGTCCAATATCTGCCAAAAGAATACTGTTTTCGGCTTTAAAAAACTCATGATATTTAAAATCTGCACTCACATACGCATCTGCGCCTGCTCTTTTTGCGTTAGAAATGGCAAAACTACCAGATCCGCCTAAAACAGCTACTTTTTTTATTTTTTTATTGATCAAGTTAGAATGACGCACACAATCGGTTTGCATTGTTTCTTTTAAATATAAAAGGAATGCTTTTTCATCCATTTCTTCGGGCAACTCACCAATCATACCCATTCCAATATTTTGATAAACATTTTCTGTAGTAAGTAGCTCGTAAGCAACTTCTTCATATTCATGATTTCCTTTTAAAACTTTTAAAATGGCAGCTTCATATTTACTTTCAAAAACTACAGAAATTTGAGTTTCTTTTTCAGTATGATCTATTCCTCTTTCTCCTATCGTAGGATTTGAGTTTTCGTTCCCTTTAAATGTAGAGGCTCCCAAAGTATTAAAAGAACAATTATCATAATTACCAAGACTTCCGGCTCCTGCAGAAAAAAGAAGGTTTCTTAATTTTTCGGCATTTTTAGCAGGAACGTAGGTGGTCAATTTTTTTATAATCCCTTTTTTAGGAATTAAAATTTTAGGGTTTTCTAAACCTAACACTTCGCACATTTTTGCCGAAACTCCGTTTTTAGAATTGTCTAAGGCAGTATGTGTTGCATAAATTGCAATGTCATTTTTAATGGCTTTTAAAACCACACGTTCTACATAAGAATTACCGTTTAGTTTTTTCAAACCTCCAAAAATAATAGGATGAAAACTTACAATTAAGTTACAGTTTTTAGCAATTGCTTCTTCTACCGTTTCTTCTAAAGTATCTAGGGTTACTAGTACGCCAGAAACAGTTGTATTGTAATTACCAACCAATAAGCCAACATTATCAAAATTTTCAGCATAATTTAAAGGCGCTAATTCTTCTAAATAATTGGTGATGTCTTTTATTATCATAAATATGGTATCAAAAACCAAAGTTACTATTTCCCTTTATCAATTCATAAAAATGACCTGCTTTTTGGGCATAAATTTCTTTAATTCGCTCAAATAATAACGTAGAATGTCTTGTGGATAGTTTAAAGTAGCAATTAAAATATTAGAACGTATAAAAAATTAGATTTTCTTTATTTTAATTTTATCAAATGATATTGGTTGTAATATTTTTTATTGTCTGTTTGAGTACAAATTACTTACAGCTATAGAAAATGTAGAATAAAAAGAATGGTTAGATTTATAAAAAAAATATACATGAAATTCGTGTCTTTTTCTTTTTTTAATGAGTTTAACCTGCTTATTTTCGTATCGATGAAATTTCTAAGATTTTTATTATTCCCTTTTGCCATTATTTATGATGTGGTTACTAGTATCCGTAATTTCTTTTTTGAAGTAGGTTTTTTTAAACAGACTTCATTTAAGGTTCCAGTAATTGTGGTTGGTAATTTAAGTGTAGGCGGAACTGGTAAAACTCCGCAAATAGAATATTTAATTCGTTTATTAAAAGATCGTTTTAAGACAGTTGTTTTAAGTAGAGGGTACAAACGTAAGACAGAGGGTTTTGTGTTGTTAAATAGTACGCATTCTGCGGAAGATGTAGGAGATGAACCTTTGCAGTACTTTAAAAAATTTGATTCTATTGATGTTGCTGTTGATGCCAACAGAGTGCAAGGAATTACTAAATTGATTGCAGATAAATCTCCAGAGGTTATTTTGTTAGACGATGCGTATCAACATAGAAAAGTAAAAGGTAGTTTTTACATTTTATTGACAAAGTTTGATGATTTATTTACGGACGATTTTTTATTACCAACAGGAAACTTAAGGGAAAGTAGGAGAGGAGCAAAACGAGCAGATGTAATTTTAGTAACCAAATGCCCAGTTCATTTATCTGAATATTCTAAAAATAAAATTGAAGAAAAGTTAAGGAAATACGATAAAGAAGTTTTTTTTACAAGCATTTCTTATGATGATAAAACGGCTGGATCTGAAGCTATTTTGATTGATGATTTAAAAAAATATGAAGTTTTATTAATTACTGGAATTGCAAATCCAACGCCACTTTTGTCTTTCTTAAAAGAAAAAGAAGTAAACTTTAAACACTTAAAATTTTCAGATCATCATCATTTTACAGATAATGAAATATCAGTAATTAAGCAGGAATTTACTGATTTAAAGTCTTCTAAGAAGTTGGTTTTAACTACAGAGAAAGATTATGTTCGTTTAGAAAGTAGATTAGAGCAGCTTTCTTTTTTAGGGATACAAACTTCTTTTTTAGCACAAGAAGAAATATTTAATGCAATACTTAAAAACCATATACAATAAAACCAGCGTTGTTAGGACGCTGGTTTCTTTTTTTGATTTTTGTTAGAAGTATCTTTTTAAGTACACCTCATTTATAAGACACCATCTTTTTTAATAAGTCACATAGTATTTCTCTTTTATTTCTATTTATAAAATAGAAAGACCTCAGATATTTTTAATAACTGAGGTCTTTATACTAAAGGATTGTAAAAAAATCTATAGATCTTTTTTAATTGCGTTAGGGATAGAAGCAAAAAGCCCACAGCCCGATAGGGCGAGAACTTGTAGCGTATAGCCCGACCCTTGTGGTAACGCCCAAATACTTTTTACATTTGCATAGAGTGAAATACATTTTGTACATCATCATCTTCTTCTAATTTTTCCAACAATTTTTCAACATCTGCTTGTTGCTCTTCGTTTAATTTTGTGGTTGTAGTAGGGATTCTTTCAAATCCAGAAGATAAAATTTCTGTACTATTTTCTTCAAAGTAAGTTTGTATTGCTCCAAATTGTTCAAAAGGTGCATAAATGATAATTCCTTCTTCATCATCAAAAACTTCTTCGACTTCAAAATCTATTAATTCTAATTCTAACTCTTCTAAATCGATGTCAATATCTTCCTTTTTAAGGGTAAAAGTACAAACATGATCAAACATAAAAACAACAGATCCAGATGTACCTAAGTTTCCATCGCACTTATTAAAAGCAGATCTTACATTGGCAACTGTTCTATTATTATTGTCTGTAGCAGTTTCTAAAAGAACAGCAATTCCGTGAGGTGCATACCCTTCAAAAAGTACTTCTTTATAATTAGCGGTATCTTTATCCGTAGCCTTTTTTATGGCTCTTTCTACATTGTCTTTAGGCATGTTTGCAGCTTTTGCATTTTGCATAACTGCCCTTAACCTAGAGTTTGAATCGGGATTTGGACCACCATCTTTAATAGCCATTACAATATCTTTACCAATTCTAGTAAAGGTTTTTGCCATTGCTGACCAACGTTTCATTTTGCGTCCTTTTCTAAGCTCAAATGCTCTTCCCATTTCTAATGATTTTATTATAAAAATTATAAATACAAATGTAAAAATTAGCAAGTTGATTCACAATTTTTTAAACAACGATTTTTTAGAAATATACCTATTTGTAGGTATTGTTGTGAGTATCTCTTTTTTATAACTTTAAAGTGTAACTATTAAATTAAAAAATTATGAAAAAAATTACTTTAGCACTATTAACTTTTTGCTCATTTACGTTTTTTGGGCAAGTAAAATTAAGCTCTTCTATTGATGAGTATTTTGATGGAACAAATTGGATAAATAGTAGTAAATATGTTTACCAATATGATACTAACAATAATCTTACGGATGAATTATATTATTATTGGAATACTGTTACTGGTCTTTGGGAGTATAATAGTAAAGAAACAATGGAGTATAATAATGATCATAAAATAACGAGTGAACTTTATGAGGAATATGATGTTTCTACAGGTAATGTTACTTCTGGCTATAAAACAAATTACATCTATAATGGCAGTAACCAACGGATAGAGTCAATAGATTTAAAGTTAAATAACGGTGTTTGGGTGAATGAGTATAAATCATCTTATAGTTATAACAATAATAAAATTTCAGAATTTATTAGTCAGTTTTGGAATGGCACTAACTGGATTTATCAGGCAGAAAGTGTACAGCAAGATGTTTCTAATAAGACTAACATAACTTACGGAGCTAATGGCTTAGTTTCTGAATTGATCAATTATGATTGGAACGGTACTTCTTGGGTTTTAAAAAGTAAAGATGTATATGCTTATAATGGAAATAATAAGATTACACAGTATGTTTCTCAAGATTGGAATGGGTCTGCCTACGAAAACTCTTACAAGGAAGAATATAGTTACGATGTGAATGGAAATTTAATATTAGACAAAGAATCGTCGTATGATAATGGTTCTTTTGACGTTAATTATGAGACAAGTTATTCTTTTGATTTCTCTCAATTGATGCGTAATTTTACGCATCCATTTAAAGATAGATACGGCTTTGAAGCGTTAACGGGGCAAGATAATAGTTTTGTCAATAAATTAATCAGTTCTTCTAGTGGTTTAAATTACAAAACAACTTATTATTATGGGGAAGAAACTGCAGGTAGCAAGGACATTCGTTTTATTGATTTTGCAATATACCCTAATCCTACTTCTTCAATTCTAAAGATTGATGACAGAAACTTTACTCTAAAAAATGTTGAAATATTTAATGTTTTAGAAAAAAAAGTTTTCAGGTCCACCAAAAATGAATTAAATATAGCACATTTAGTTAACGGAGTTTACCTTTTAAAAATTGAAACAGAAAAAGGTAATGTGGTTACAAAAAGAATTATAAAAAATTAAAAGTAAAATTATTTTATGTACCAAAAAGAGCCTTCAAGTAGTGTTACAAGAAGGCTCTTTTAATACATACGCATATGGTTATTTTAAGAGATCATAAGTTTCTTTTGCAATTTCTAGTTCTTCATTGGTAGGAATCACTAAAATTTTAACTTTGCTTGGTTCTTTCTGAATTTCTCTAATTTCTTTAGAACGAATTTCGTTTTTAGAATTGTTTAATTCGATGCCTAAAAATTCTAAATTAGAACAAGATAGATGTCTCATTAAACTTGAGTTTTCTCCAATTCCGGCAGTAAAAACAATAGCATCTAAACCATTTAAAGCAGCAGCATAAGCACCTATAAATTTCTTAATTCTATAGCCTGCTAATTTTAAAGCATTTTTGCAATCTTCATTTCCATTACCTGCATTTTCTTCAATCTCTCTTAAATCAGAAAAACCAGTTAAACCTTTCATTCCAGATTCTTTTTGTAATAAATCATTTACTTCATCAGCAGATTTATTAAGTTTCTTCATTAAAAAGAAAATTACAGATTGATCAATATCTCCGGCTCTAGTTCCCATAACCAAACCATTTGTAGGAGAAAATCCCATAGAAGTATCTATACATTTACCGTCTTTAACAGCAGCCATACTACAACCATTACCTAAATGAATGGTAATAATTTTTGATGATTTTTTATCTAAATATTCAATAGCTTTTTCTGATACATATTTATGGCTAGAGCCATGAAATCCATAAGCTCTTACTTTATTTTCTTTTAAATAAGTATTAGGAATTGCATATTGGTATGCCTCCTTTGGCATTGTTTGATGAAAAGCAGTATCAAAGACGGCTGTTTGTTTAGCTGATGTAAAAATGGTTTCTGCAACCTCTATACCTGTTAAATGTGCAGGGTTATGTAAAGGAGCTAAATCAAATAAATCTTTAATATTAAATTTTACTTTTTCAGTAATAAGAACAGTACCACTATACCTGCTTCCGCCATGTACAACTCTGTGTCCAATTGCTTTTATTTCATCAACCGAAGTAATAACACCAATTTTTGGGTCCATTAAAGTTTTTGCAATCTTTTTTAAACCAATTTCATGGTTTAAAATAGGGGCTACTTCAGAGTGTTTTTCGGCATCTTTTTCGTGTGTAAAAATAGCATCTTCCATACCAATTCTTTCTACCAAACCAATGCATTTTACTACTTGAGAAGGCATTTCTATTAATTGATATTTTAATGACGAAGAACCTGCGTTTATAACTAAAATATTCATATTATCCTTGATGTGCTTGTATTGCTGTTAATAAAACGGTGTTAAAAATATCTTCTACGGTACAACCTCTACTTAAATCATTTACAGGTTTATTTAAACCTTGTAACATTGGGCCAATAGCTAAAGCGCCTGTTTCTCTTTGTATTGCTTTGTACGTGTTGTTACCTGTATTTAAGTCGGGAAATATTAATACAGATGCTTGTCCTGCTACTTCAGAGTCTGGCATTTTTGTCTTTGCAACAGACATATCAACAGCTGCATCATATTGTATTGGACCTTCAATTTTTAATTCTGGATGTAGTTTTCTAACTATTTCTGTAGCTTTTCTTACTTTTTCTACTTCTTCTCCTTTTCCAGAGCTTCCAGAAGAATAAGACAACATGGCAATTTTTGCTTCTATACCAAAAGCTTCTGCAGATTGTGCTGAAGAAATTGCAATTTCGGCTAATTGTTCAGCATTAGGATTTGGGTTTACAGCACAATCTCCCATTACAGAAACTCTGTCTGATAAACACATAAAAAATACAGAAGAAACTACCGAAACTCCTGGTTTTGTTTTAATTAATTGTAGCGATGGTTTTATGGTATGCATTGTTGTATGAACAGCACCAGACACCATTCCGTCTGCTAAGCCATTCATAATCATTAGGGTTCCGTAGTAAGAAACATCACTAACTAAATCTTTAGCTATTGTTTCTGTCATCCCTTTATGTTTACGAGCTTCGCACAATGTTTTTACAAAAGCATCATTATGAACGGATTCTTCTGGATTTAGAATGTTTAATTTATCTAAATCTATTTGCAAACCAATTTGATCACATTTTAACTGTATTGTATTTCTATCTCCTAATAAAGTTAAATCTACAATGTCTAATAATTGTAAACGAGCGGCAGCAGTAATTATTCTTTCATCATCGCCTTCTGGTAAAACAATATGTTTTTTATAAGCTCTTGCTTTTTGTAAAAGGTTGTATTGAAACATACTTGGTGTTAGCTTTACCGAATTGTAAGAGGTAAGTGTGTTTGTTAGCCCTTCTGCGTTTACATAAGTATCAAAAGTATCTAGAGATAGTAATATTTTTTTGTTGTGGCTTGCGTAAATTTTAGATTTTACTGCGCCAATTTTATTAGATATTCCAAATGTTCCTCCTTCCACAGAAATAATTGGGACTGTAGATTGTACTCCTTCAATTAATTTTGTAATTGATTCTTCAGGAAGCAAGGATCCTGTAAGTACTATACCTGCAATTTTTGGGTAGTTGGTAGAAGCATTTGCTTGTAAAGCTCCCAAAATAATATCTGCTCTATCACCAGGTGTAACCACTAATGCATTTTCTCTAATTCTTGTTAAATAGTTACGGAGCTGCATAGCACCAGTACTATAACTTCCAATAGCATTGTCTAAAAATTGTTCTCCAAATAAAACTTTACCTTCTAAAGCTTGTAAAACTTCTCTCACAGTTGGATATGCTAAAAAGTCTATTTTAGGGATTACATTTATTTGTAAATTTTCTGGAAAGCTTTTTCCTAATTCTTTTTGAATATAGTCTACTTCATCAACCTCAATTTTATTAGCTATAATACCAATAACATCTACTTCTTTTCTGATAAAAGATTTGTATGTAAGTTGCATGGTATTTACAAAGTCTTTCTTTTTCTTACCATTTCCAGATCCTACAATTAAAGCAGGGATTCCTAAATTCTTGGCAATCATTAAATTGACGTCTAATTCTGTAAAGCCACCTTCACCAGAATAATCTGTACCTTCTACCAAAACATAATCGTATTTGGCTTCTAGTTTTTTGTATTTTTTAATAACATTGTGAATTACATCATCTGCTTTTCCTTCACTTAACAGTTCTACAACCTCGTTTTGTTTGTATGCATAACAGTCATCGTATTCGATATCTAAATTGAAAAAATTAATAGCAGTATTGGTATGATCATCAAATTTACTGCCTTTTACTTCGTTGATAATAGGCCTAAAATATCCTACTTTAGATGATTTGGTTAACATCATTCTTAAAAGACCTAATGATACCAAAGATTTACCACTGTCGGATTCAATTGCGGCAATATATATAGCTTTACTCATTTTTTTTGTTAATTGTATTTGCAAAAATATATTTTACAGAGATTATTATTTATGATAATAGTCACTTTTGGAGGTTGATTTTATGTGAAAAATAATCTCTGTTTAGATATTATTTACAAAATGTTGACAGATATTTAAACTTGTAAAACACCCATATTAAATTGTTTTGTAATAGGAGCGTGGTTTGCAGCCTCAATTCCCATAGAAATCCAATCTCTAGTTCTTAACGGATTTATTACAGCGTCTGTCCATATTCTTGCAGCTGCGTAATATGGCGAAATTTGCTTGTCATATCTAGATTTTATTTTGTCAAATAACTCCGCTTCTTTTTCTGGCGTTATTTCTTCTCCACGTTTTTTTAGTGAAGCTGTTTCTATTTGTAGCAATACTTTTGCAGCAGAATTACCGCTCATTACTGCTAGTTCTGCACTTGGCCACGCAACAATTAATCTAGGATCGTATGCTTTACCACACATGGCGTAATTACCTGCTCCATAAGAATTTCCAATCACAATAGTAAATTTTGGTACTACAGAATTACTGACAGCATTCACCATTTTAGCGCCATCTTTTATAATTCCGCCATGTTCAGATTTAGAACCTACCATAAAACCAGTAACATCTTGTAAGAAAACTAAAGGTATTTTTTTCTGATTACAATTGGCAATAAAACGGGTAGCTTTATCTGCAGAATCGTTATAGATAACACCTCCAAATTGCATTTCTCCTTTTTGAGTTTTTACTAACTTACGCTGATTGGCAACAATACCAACTGCCCAACCATCAACACGAGCATAACCGGTTAATATCGTTTTTCCGTAACCTTCTTTGTATTGTTCAAATTCTGAATTATCTACCAAACGCTTTATGATTTCTAACATATCATATTGAGCATTTCTTTCTTTCGGAAGGATTCCGAAAATATCATCTTCATTTTCTTTTGGCGGAAAAGCTTCGGTTTTACTAAAACCTGCCTTGTCATAATCACCAATTTTATCAATAATAAATTTTATTTTATCTAAGGCGTCCTTATCGTCTTTTGCTTTGTAATCTGTAACTCCAGAAATTTCGCAATGCGTAGTTGCGCCTCCTAAAGTTTCATTGTCTATAGATTCTCCAATAGCGGCTTTAACAAGATAACTTCCGGCAAGAAAAATACTTGCAGTTTTATCTACTATTAAAGCTTCATCACTCATAATTGGTAAGTAAGCACCACCAGCAACACAGCTTCCCATAACTGCAGAAATTTGCGTAATTCCCATACTACTCATAATGGCGTTATTTCTAAAAATACGACCAAAATGTTCTTTATCAGGGAAAATTTCATCTTGTAAAGGCAGATAAACACCGGCAGAATCTACTAAGTAAATAATTGGTAATCTATTTTCTATGGATATTTCTTGAGCACGTAAATTCTTTTTTCCTGTAATAGGAAACCAAGCACCAGCTTTTACAGTAGCATCGTTGGCAACAACAATACATTGTTTTCCTTTAACGTACCCCATTTTTACAACAACGCCACCAGAAGGGCAACCGCCATGTTCTGCATACATATCCTCACCTGCAAAAGCACCAATTTCTATAGATTTAGAATTGCTGTCAAGAAGATAATCGACTCTTTCTCTTGCAGTCATTTTACCTTTTTCATGCAGTTTGTCAATTCTTTTTTGACCACCACCTAATTTAATTTTGGCAAATCTTCTTATAAGATCTGATGCTAACAATTTATTGTAATCTTCGTTTTTATTGAAGTTGATATCCATCGAAATTTATTTCTTAATTTATGCTAATTTAAGAAATATTCTTTTGATTAAAATGATAAAAAAAAAGAGGTTGTTTAAATCGTGTTTTTTTGTAATTCTGATTTTAATTGAAACTCAAAATGATATTCTAATTTTAGCTTGCTGAGATACTGAATTAAGTTTCATGTTATTAATTAATACTTTTTTTGACGACTACTTTTTTAAAATTAGGATTTACTTTCTTATCAAAGAAAAATGACCTTTTTTAAGAATAGGTTTTTGATCTGTGTTTACTGGTATTAGTTGTATCGAATACCAATAATCGTCTGAAGGTAGAAGTTTGCCATTATAGGTTCCGTCCCAACCATCTCCATCTATGGTTGTTTGTGCTACTAATTTACCATATCTGTTAAAGATGTTAATGCTACTATTTGATTGATATAAAGTATTGCTAACTCCTTTTATCCCCCAAGAATCATTCTTTCTATCGCCATTTGGTGTAAAGAATTTTGGGAATTGAATAACAGAAACAAGTAGTTCTGATGTACCACATCCATTTTTACTTTCTACAATAATTTTATAGATTCCGCCTTCTATATCTTCAAAAACATTACTGTCTTGAAAAGAGCGAATTGTCATTCCGTCTTCATCTTCTAAGGCATACTGAAAGACTTCGTTAATTAATGGATTTGTAGGAATATCTATTCGGATATTTAAGTTAGAATTTATAACAGAGAGGTCATCTGTAATGGTAACAAAACTTTCTTCTAAATTCTCGAAATCTGATTTATAAACTGTGATAGTTCTAGAGCGTGAGCAACTGTTAGTGGATGATGTAACTGTGTATACGCCAGCATCACTAATATTTATATTTTGTGTAGTTCCTAAATTATCACCTTTTTCGTTTGTCCATTGGTAATTGTATGAACTATTAGAAGTATACACATTTAATGTATAAGGAATATTTTCTGCACATATAATTATAGGATCACTAGGGGCTTCTCCATCAACGGTAAATTCTGGAATCTTATTTACCTCTAAATAAAACTCTCCAATTCCTTGACAATTGTTATTTGTAATACTGATTAGTTTATAAAAAATTGTTACTGGGTTACCAGTTGTAAAGGGATAGTTTTTGTTTCTATAACTTGCTAAGTCTTGTGTTTCTGTAATTTCATTTAAAGATCTTGTTCTATCATCATCCGTTTCATAAAATTCAATTTTTATATCGCTATCCGTACTAATTTTATCAGAGATATTACTTAAATCAAAAGAGGTAATTCCGTCTTTATCATCGTTGTTAGTTGTATTATTTCCATCTAGATCTAGTAAGTCATCACATTGATAAAGGGTGTCATTAAAAGTTTCATTGGGTGCATAACTAACTGTTAAATTAATTTTAGAAATACTGTAACACGCTGTTGTGTTAGAAATTGTTTTTACCCAAGCCTCTCCATTGGTGTTTACAGAATAGCTTGTTTTATCCGCTACTTGTGGTGTACCATTTATAGCATCTAATTCAGTGGCATAATATTCAAAATTTACATCTGTTTCGTTAGTAATGCTAATTTCTGATTCAGTAAGGTTAAAGGTTGTTTGAAGGTCAGAATCCGTATCACATTGAAATAATGCTGCAGGATTATTTTCAATAACTGGTTTAGGATTTACTGTTAAAGTAATTGCATCAGAAGTAAAACCACAAGAGTTTCCTGTTCTGTTTAAAGCTACTCTGTATTGATAACTATCGTAAGTAAAAGGAGTGTTTGTAATTTGTAAGGATGCACTTGTACTTCCTTGGTATAAATCTGTGGTATCATCTTCATTTATAATTAGCCAATTTGTTCCGTCTGTAGAAAATTCCCACTGAAAACTATCTGCATTAGAATCTATTGTAATTATGTCTGTAAGGTTTTCACAAAAGGTAACATCTGTAAATGTTGTTACAACAATAGGTGCTGAGGTTGTATAGTTAGAATTTGGAGTTGTATAGCCGTCATTAGGGTTTTTTACTTTTCCGTTTTCATCAACAGAAAAGGAATTGGCAAAAAGAATTCCATCGTTATTGTTATCGGTAAAACCTGCTTCTATAACATCATTACAACCATCAGCATCCGAATCTAATTCAATAAAATTGAAAATTGCATCTGCATCGGTATCTGCAATTGTATATTTTAAAGAAATGGTTTGTACTGTGGTGTCATTTTCTAGTGAATCTTCTAATCCGTTTTTGTTGATGTCTATAAAAGTATCTATAGTTCCATTAAAATCAGTATCTAAACCATGACTAGCTTCTGTAGAATCATAAATTCCATCATTGTCAGAATCGTAGTCTAAATAGTTGTTAACGCCATCTCCATCTGTATCTAAATTTGTAGTAATAGACTCAAAAACATCATCTAAACCATCAAGGTTAGCATCTGTTTTTGCTAGCGAAATTTCTTGACCATAAGCATCGTACAAATCAGGTATCCCATCATTATCAGTATCTAAATCAAACATATCTTCAATTCCATCTCCATCAGAATCTAAAGAGAAACAAGTTAAACCAATATTTCCGTTAAAAGTAGAAGCATTACTACTAATATCATTATAATGCTCAAATGAGATGTTATTAATTTGATTGGCTACAAATTGAAAAGTACTTGTACTTCCTACAAGATCTGCTTTAAATTTAAATTTAATTACTGAAGCAGAAAATTGAGTAAAATTATCTTCGAACTCATCATCGAAATTTGAGTCTATTAAAATTTGGTTATCTGGATCTATTAAGGTGATGTTTTTCTCCGTTTGTGATAGTTTTATAATAAAATACTCGTTATTAGAAATGGTATGATCTGTAGTTCTATTTTGAGTTAATTTAAAGTTGATATTATCATTAAAGTCTAATGAGTATGTAGCGTTTGATGTTGTAACATTATTTGCAACAGAGGTGAAATTACCAGTTGCATCTCCTGTAAAAGTATTAGTTATAATTGTTGTTACATCATCTTCTACTGTTGGATTGTTTATATCAGATAAATCAATGATTTTATCACCTAAAGATTCGTCAATATTTAAAATTCCATCATTATCAATATCTACATCTATGTTGTCTATAATTCCGTCTTTATCATAATCATCAGGACAAATACTAACAGGGATTTCTGTAGATTTAAAAGTTGTATTTGTACAATTTATTTTACCAATTAGTTGATAGCTTCCTGGTGCACTTGGTATTAGAGTAGCAGAAGTTTCATTTGTATCAATATAACCACTTCCATCATTAAAGTACCATTTAAAAGAATCAAACAATTCTGTGTTTGCAGCTTGTAGTTCTAAGTCATTACCAAGGCAGTTACCTAATGTAGATATAGCTACGTTAAATTTTATTTCTGGACTAGAAGGGAAACCAGAATAAAAAGCACCAGAAGTTGCTAATCCATTTTGATTGAAATAAGCACAATATAATTCCCCACTACTTTCAATAGATATATTACCTTCTAAACCTGTTACTTTATAAGTATCGTATTTTCCAGAATCTTTTGTTGTAATCAAAAAAGGACCAGAAATTCCACTAAAAGTGGTAATTAAACTACCGTTAATTTTTACAACAGAATCCTCGTTAGTTACAATAGAAATTCCTCCTGTAAAGTCTTCGTTTCCAATACGCTCTATATGTGGTATATTGTCTACTTTTCCTCTGTTTTCACAGCTTAATGGTGGTACAAAAAATAGTCCTTGGTTTGCCTCACTAGGAATTCCATTATTACCTAAACCACCAACACCTTGATAAACAAATACGGGTTTATTGGTGTTTATATACATATTACCGTTAGTAGTATACATACTATTAGTTGTTATGTAATATTCACCAGCATTAAAAGTCCCTACACTAGTGTCGTTAATAAAGAATTCAGTGAAATCTTCATGTGCAATAATTAAAGATTTTTCAATAGTATTTCCAGACCCTTTTACTAGAATATATTCACTACCAATTTTGTCAGCTCCTACAATTTGGTCAAAACCATAATCTGCATTTCCACTATTATTTCCAAAACTACCATAAGCAGAGCCAGAATTGACTACAATTGGTTTATCACTTGTAATTAAATTACCAATAATACTACTAGAATTTGCACCATTAGCATGTATTATGTAGCTTTCTCCTTCGTTTAAATTGATGTTTATTATAGTAGAAGAAGATGTTGCATTGGTAATGGTAACTTCTGTATTATCTTCCGTTGCCATAATGGAGGCAAATGTAACGTCACCATTGATGCTACCATCTCTAATAAAACCTCCTATTCTAAACTCTGTACCTAATGCAGAGTTTCCTTTACTAACCAATGCACCTGCTTGATTTTTATTACCATTATTTGCTTGTGAAGACCTTACTCTTATAGTTACATAAATTAAATCATTAGCTTCTATAATAAAACCTCTATTGGTAAATTTATTACCAATAATACTAGATTCAGGAATATGCAACTGTGTATCGTTGTCAAAATCAGTATTTCCACTTAAATTAAGAACAGGTTGTTCTATAGGTAGGTTATTAGAAACGATACCACTGTAAGCAGTTTGATCTAAATTACCAACAGGTGTTATTTTGTATGATACATTGTTGTTAGGTGTAGATATGTATATATATTGATCTGTAAAACCATCTGTTGATGTTAATGGTGGAATAAAGTGTTTTTTACTTAGTTGAGCATTTATATTTTGAAAAGTAATAAAACAGAAAAAAAGCAATAACAGGTGGGAGAAACTTTTGCGCATTGTAATATTAAATTAGGTATTCTTATTATTAGTGGTTAAACAATTTTAACAACACAATAACTCAATGCCAAATTACAAAAGTTTATTGATTCTTCTTATTATAATATACTATAAATATGGATTTTAATCTGCTTATAAATCTCTCTTTTGAACTAGTTTGTAAGAAAGGTAAATAAATATGAATGTCCAGAAACAAACAATTAGAATAGAAGAAAAATGTACATCGTAACTTTTTGTAAAGTTTTCTCCTATCTGGTTCGCAACAGATTTTACAGCACTCAATCTAGAAAAGGGTTCTTTAATTAAGTTTGATATAGATTCTAAAGGCAAAAATTGCATAATTGCGTCTACAGATTCTGTTGTTTTTTCTGCGTTTTTAAAAGTCCAAAATAGATATCCTTTAAACATACTTTCTATTATAAGCCAAACAACCATGGCGCCAACAGCAAAAGCAGAACGTTTTACTAAGATTCCAAAAAATAAGCCCATAGAAAAGAAACCAACTAATTTTATAAAGAAAGCTAATAGGTATACTAAATCTGTAGTAATAATAGAAAACTCATTGTAATCAGAATACACCAATCCTAAAATTAAAGAAACTACAAATACAAAAATGGTTGAAATTAAGGCGAATACAACTACTGTATAAAACTTAGAGAGTATAAATTCTTTTTTACTTAACCCATCAATTAAATTTTGCTTTAACGTTTTATAACTGTATTCATTAGCCATCATAGAGACAATAACTAAGAGTAAGAAAAACTTTAAAATAGAAGCCACATACGTGTTAAAATGCCAGATGTACGGAAAATTAAAAATTCCCATATCTGCTAAATGGAATTTAATAGGACCAATATCAAACTTAATGGCAGCGATTAATGCAATAGAGGTAAGTAAGCCAAAGTAAATAAGTGATAAAACTTTACTGGCGCTGTTGTGTTTTAATTTATGAAATTCTATAGTTAGTAGTCTTAACATTTTATACTATGTATTTAAAGTTGTAATTTTTAGTTGATGGATTACTTTGAGTTAAGCGTAAAGATTACAGTGTTTTTTTGTTTCATTGCTAGTTTGCGCTTTCCATGGTGTTTTTGCAATTAATTATTAGTTAAATCTAAGAATTGCTGTTCTAAACTAGGTTTACGTTTTACTAAGTGAGATAAAATAATTCCGTTTTTAAATAGAAATTCATTTATTTCTGTTGATGAAATTGTGCTATTTAAAGTAGCAATTATAGTTTGGTGATCTTTAGAAATTTTACCAATTGCTGGATGTTCTTCTAAAAGAGCCATTAATTTGTCTTCGTTTGTTTCTACTTTTAATTCAAATAAACCATTAGAAGCTGTCATTTCATCTACACGACCTGCGTATAATTTTACACCTTTTCTAATAACTACTACATGAGAACATACTTTTTCTACTTCATCTAATAAGTGAGAAGCTAATAAAATAGTAGTTCCGGTTGCGGCAATATTTTGTATAATTTGACGAATTTCATGAATTCCTTGAGGGTCTAAACCGTTAGTAGGTTCGTCTAATATTAAAATTTCAGGATCATTTAATAGGGCAGAAGCAATGGCTAAACGTTGTTTCATCCCTAAAGAAAACGTACTAAACTTACTATCTCTACGTTCAAAAAGATTTACAGTTGCAAGTTTTTCGTTAATTTTTTCTGTGGATATTTCTTTGATTTTACAAATTAGAGCTAGGTTTTGAGTAGCTGTCATGTAAGGGTAAAAGTTTGGTCGCTCTATAATAGCACCAACTTTTTTTAATGCTTGGTGTGTAGATAGTTTTCCGTTAAACCAAGAAAACTCTCCAGAAGTTCTGTTTACAACATTTAAGATAATTCCTAAAGTGGTAGATTTTCCACTTCCGTTTGGACCTAAAATTCCGTATACATTTCCTCTTTCTATATCAAAAGAAAGATTGTTTACTGCGTGAACTTTTCCGTATTTTTTATCTAGATTTTTGAGTGATAAGATAGTTTCCAAAGAAATTGATTTAGTCGATTATGTTTGTAAGACGACTAATTTACAATTTTGTTACGGGAAAATTTGGGTAATTATTGAATTGTGTAAATGTTTAATTGTAGAAAACGATTAACAGTTAACCAATTAAACAGTTACACGCTTAAACTTTTTTCTAATATTCATTATAATCGTAATCATCATCAAAATGACCAAATTCATCATCAATATCTTCTTCATCACCAAAACCATCGTCTAGTTTTTCTGCAACAAATTCTTTTTCTGGTGCTTCACTAGGTATTTCTCCAACAGTTAAAATAATTTGTGGTAAATCTTCTTTTTTCTCAGAAGTTACTTCAATAACTTCTACGTAGAACGTCCACATTTTTAAGAAATCGTACACATAAATAAGTTTAGCGCCTTCCTCTGGTAATGTTTCATTTAAAATACAAGTTTGCATAGAAACACCTTCGCCAATTTCTTCCATATTAAATAACGGAATTTCTTCACCTTGGTTCCATTCATCATCAGTTCTATAAAAAGAAGCCATTTCTTGACCTCCAAAACCAAAAGATTTTGCAATTGTTGCATGCAAATCTTCTAGGTTTAAGTTATCATCAACTAAAATAGTTCTGATTACATCTTCTTTTGTGTCTAAAATTACGCGTATTTTGTACATGAAATGGTTTCTTTTTTCTGCTGCAAAAATACAAAATTTTATATGTACTTTTACCATATAAAATGAATGATATGGATACAGTTGCTATTTTAAAAGCATTTAATGAGAGTTCTAAAAATACATTAATGGAAACTCTTGATATTGAATATGTTGCTCTTGGAGATGATTTTTTAACTGCAAAAATGCCTGTAAACTCTAAGGTTCATCAACCTTACGGACAATTGCATGGTGGTGCTACTGCGGCTTTAGCAGAAAGTGTAGGAAGTGCAGCTTCTAATTTTTTTATAGATAGTAAAACTCAGTTTGTAAACGGAATACAGTTATCTATAAACCATATAAAAAGTAAAAGAGAAGGAGTCGTTTTTGCAACTGCAAAAAACATTCATAAAGGTAAAACAACTCATTTATGGGAGGTTAGAATTGTTGATGAAAATGACAATTTAATTTCTGTAGCAAAAATGACCAATATTGTTTTAAATATTAATAAGGAGCATTAAAAGTATAGACACAAAAGCTTTCGAAATGGTCGAAAAGTTTTGTGAAAATTTCTTTATTAACTTTTTTTCGTTCGCTAAAACTTGTTTGTAGCAAGTGACTATTAGTTATTTTTAACGGCAATATTGCTTAAAAAAATAGCGCAATCTTTTTATTTAAAAGAGAAGAAATCACTTTAAAAGAATACATAATTACAGCATAATCTAAAAATCACATTGAATATTATTTTTAATAAAATAGCAGAAAGTTACAGAAAAAATATCCCTTTTGTAGTTTATAGAAAACCGAATACAGAATCTGTAAATGGTTTTTTTATGCGGGATGATACATTACATTATACAACTCAATTTAAAGAAACAGGATTTGTTTTTGCGCCTTTTAATTCTGATGAAAAAGCTGTTTTATTTCCTTTAGAAAAATCAGAATTTATTCATGAAAATATTTCAATAGAAGAAAATGTTTCTCTAAATGGCAATACATCAGATGAGGTAATTTCTGATAAAGAAAAACATCTTCATTTGGTAGAGAAAGCGCTAGATGAAATAAATAAAAACGAGCTTGTAAAAGTAGTTCTTTCTAGAAAAGAAGAAGTTCAATTAGATAAATTTGATGTGCTTCTAACGTTTAAAAAACTACTAAATAGCTATGCAAATGCATTTGTATATGTTTGGTTTCACCCTAAAGTAGGTTTGTGGTTTGGTGCCACACCAGAAACACTTTTAAATATTGAAGGAAACAGTTTTAAAACCATGTCTTTAGCGGGTACACAGGTGTATGTTGATTCTGAAGAGGTTGTTTGGAAAAATAAAGAATTAGAAGAACAGCAATTGGTTACAGATTTTATTGAGAGTCAATTAAAACCAATTTCTACCAATCTTAAGGTAGATAAAAAAGAAACTATAAGAGCAGGTAATTTGTTACATTTAAGAAGTAAGATAGAAGGTGAGTTAAATAATGGTTCTAATTTAAAAGCTTTAATTAGAGGTTTGCACCCAACACCGGCAGTGTGTGGTCTACCAAGAGAAAAAGCTGAAGAATTTATCTGCCAAAATGAAAACTATAAACGAACATTTTATAGTGGTTTTTTAGGAGAACTAAATTTAAAAAATAAGAACTCTTATCTTTTTGTAAATTTAAGGTGTATGAGTGTAGAAAATAAAGTGGCTTCTATATATGTTGGTGGTGGAATTACAAAAGAGAGTTCTGCGAAAAAAGAGTGGGAGGAAACCATTGCTAAAACAAAAACAATTAAGAAAGTACTTTAAAATAAAAAAACCATAAGTTTTAAACTTATGGTTTTTAATGTGTAAAATCAATTTGAATTAAAATTATTTTTTGTAAAAGTGTTTATAGAAATTTATCTACACACAAGCTAATACAAAAAACAGTCTGTTACTATTATATATCTTCAAAAGAAACATCTGTAAAACTCTCTGTCGATTTTAGAGTGTCTATAGCTTCTGTTCCTTCTTCCTTTTTAAAATCTTTTTGGTGACGTTCACTAATTACTTCGCTACCTTTTTCGTTTAAAATATAATCGGTTGCTTTACTTAACATTTCTTGAAAATCTGTAAAGTCTTCTTTATATAAGTAAATTTTGTGCTTTTGGTAATGGAAAGACCCATCATCATGTGTAAATTTTTTACTCTCAGTAACAGTTAAGTAATAATCATCTGCTTTTGTTGCTCTTACATCAAAAAAGTAAGTTCTTCTTCCTGCCCTTAATACTTGTGAAAAAATTTCTTCCTGTTCAACTCTCTCTGCTCTCTCTGCCATAATTCTTGTAAAATAGTAATTATAATATTTTTTTTATACTTAACAAATCTAACAAAATATTTTATGTAGCAAGGTTAAAGATTAAATTTCTTTTTCTAAAAGTTGTTGGTCATACAAGTCTTTGTAATATCCTTCTATTGCTATTAGTTGATTATGAGTTCCTTGTTGTATAATTTTACCTTGGTCTAAAACAATAATTTTATCAGCATTTTTAGCTGATGAAATTCTATGGCTAATTATAAAAGTGGTAATATTTTTTGAGATTCTCTCTAAATTTGAAAGGATTTTTTCTTCGGTTTCTGTGTCTACTGCAGACAAACAATCATCAAAAATTAAAATCTTAGGCTTTTTAATAATTGCTCTAGCAATAGAAACACGCTGCTTTTGTCCGCCAGAAAGTGTTACACCACGTTCTCCTAAAACGGTTTTGTATCCGTTAGGGAAATCGATGATATTTTTATGTACATCTGCATTTTTGGCTGCCGCAATAATCTCTTCTTCTGTGGCGTCTTGTTTACCAAATTTAATATTGTCTTCTATCGTTTCAGAAAATAAAAATGGATCTTGAGGTACAAAACCAATCTGACTTCTAACCGCATCTAAATTGGCTTCTCTAATAGGCGTGTCATCTAATAAAATAGTTCCAATTTTGGTGTCATACAACCTAGAAATTAATTCGATAATGGTTGATTTTCCTGATCCTGTTTTACCTAAAATAGCAATGGTTTCTCCTGATTTGACAGATATATTAATATTTTTTAAAGCGGTAATATTGGTGTCGTCATAAGTAAAAGTAACATCTTTAAAAGTAACGTTTCCTTTTAATTCGGTAGATGAGGTGTTGGTATTTTGTATTTCTGGTACTTGTTGTAAAAACTCGTTAATTCTAGCTTGTGAAGCTTCTGCTTGTTGTACCATAGAAGTAACCCAACCTACAACAGCTACCGGCCATGTTAAAATATTTACATATAACATAAACTCTATAATGGTACCAATTTGTATTTCATTTTCTATATATAATTGACCTCCAACATATAAAACTAATAAGTTACTAATACCAATTAAAAATACCATTAATGGAAAAAATAATGCATTTGCTTTTTGAAGGTGGATGTTCTTTTCCTTGCTTTCATCTGCAATTTTATCGAAGTCTTTTATTATAGATGCTTCAATTCCGTAAGATTTAACCACATTAATTCCAGAGAAAAATTCTTGATTAAAAGTGGTCAATTTTGATAAATATTGCTGAACAATTGTACTTCTTTTGTGTATTACCTTACTTAAAACGAATATAGAAATTGATAATAAAGGAAAAGGAATTAAAGTGTACATGGTTAGCTTAACGTCAATACTCATCATCTGAGTAAAACCAACAACAAGTAAAACAATCATGTTAATACTGTACATAACAGCAGGACCTACATACATTCTTACTTTAGAAACATCTTCAGAAATACGATTCATTAAATCTCCTGTTCTGTTTTTTTTGTAGAAATTGAGTGATAACCTTTGGTATTGTTGATAAATTTCGTTTTTTAAATCGAATTCGATCAACCTAGAAGTAACAATAATGGTCTGTCTCATTAAGAAAGTGAAAAATCCAGATAATATTGCAACACCTATAATAAGGAGTACATTTATTAGTAGTTGATGCTTTACATCTTCTAAATTAGTAACGGTTCCGTCTTGGTAATCTTCTACAATGTTTAAAGAATCTCCTACAATTTGAGGGATTTTTAAAGCTAAAAATTTGGCTAAAATTGTTATTAATAAACCTATTAATAAGCGCCATTTATATTTAGAAAAATATTTATTTACGTGTCTTAGTTCCTTCAATGAATATTGAATTTTTTAAAAAAAATAAAATTACAATTATTATAATATCTATAAATTATTTTTTTGTTAAATAAGTAAAAGCACAAAGATACAAGATTAAGGATAGAATTAATTCTTAAAAAAGAATAAAAAGGTAGTCGAATAAAAGTAAAATAACACTATTTTTGCACCCAAATTTATATATAAGTTCTTTAGAAAATGATTAACAGGAGACATATTCGAGTTAAAGTAATGCAATCTGTGTACGCTATGTTACATTCTTATAATGATGATATCATTAAAGAAGAAAAGTTTTTAAAACATAGTATTTTAAAAATGTACGATTTGTATGTTTTAAACCTAAAGTTATTGGTAGAAGTACAGAAATTAGCAGCTAAAAAAATAGCACTTTCTAAAAAGAAAATTCTTGCTACCAAAGAAGATTTAAACCCAAACAACAAATTTTTAAATAATAAACTGATTAATACCATCGCAGAAAGCGTAAGTATAGAAGGTTATGTTGAGTTAAATGATGTAAGTAATTGGGAAGAAAATGATGAGTATGTAAAAATTATTTTTGAGAAATTGCAAAATAGCGATTTGTATAAAAAATATTTAAGTACTGAAGAAGATTCTTATAAAGTAGATAAAGCTTTTGTAATTGATTTCTTTAAAGAAATTATTGCTCCAGATGAAAAATTAGGAGAATACTTTGAAGACACTACTATTTCTTGGTCAGACGATATTCCTTTTGTAAATACTTGGGTTGTAAAAACGCTAAGTAAGCAAAAAGAGAACACAATTTTTGTTTTAGGAAAACTATACAAAGACAAGGATGATGAAGATTTTGTATCTAAAATGTTTAAGAAAACTGTTTTAAACAATACAGAATACGAATCAATTATTGAAGAAAAAACACCAAATTGGGAAACAGATAGAATTGCAGATATAGATATGATTCTAATAAAAATGGCTGTTTCAGAGTTTTTAAATTTCCATTCTATACCAACCAGAGTTACTATTAATGAGTATATAGAAATATCTAAAGATTATTCTACAGAAAAGAGTAGCTATTTTATTAATGGGGTTTTAGATAAAATTTCTAAGGAATTTATAGAAAGTAAAAGAATTGTTAAAATAGGTAGAGGATTGCTTTAAACTATTGTTTTAGGTAATTTATTTATTATTTTTACACAAAATTAAATCATGATGAAAAAAACAACAATTTTATTAGCATTTGTAATTACAGCATCTTTCTTTACAGCTTGTAAAGATGGAGGAAGTGCCGTTAAAAAAGTAAATCAAGAAAATTTAGAAAACGCTGCTTCTAGAGATATCGAAATTAAAAAAGGAACAGCTTTAATTTCATTAGATAAAACAATCTACGATTTTGGTACTGTAAATGAAGGTGATTTGGTAGAAACTAGTTTTGTTGTTACCAATTCTGGTAAAACAGATTTAGTAATTACAAACGCACAAGGTTCTTGTGGTTGTACAGTTCCTACTTGGCCTAAAGGACCAATAAAACCAGGAGATACTGGAGAGATTAAAGTGAAATTTAATACAAATGGTAGACCAAATAGACAACAAAAGACAGTAACATTAACAACAAATACAGAAGCTGGTAGACAAGTGTTAACCATAAAAGGTTCTGTAACACCAAAAGCAAAATAAAAAGTATGTATACTGTAATTTTTTTACAAGAAGGAGTAGGTAGTTTAATGAGTATGTTACCTTTTTTAGCAATTATTGTTGTGTTTTATTTCTTTATGATAAGACCACAAATGAATCGTCAAAAAAAGGAAAAAGCTTTTCAATCTGAAATCAAAAAAGGTGCTAAAGTAGTTACCTCTAGTGGTATTCATGGTAAAATAGCCGAAATTAACGATACAGAAAATACAGTAACTGTAGAAACAGGAGCTGGTAAAATTAAGTTTGAACGTTCTGCTATTTCTATGGAATTAACAAATAAAAAATTAGCACCTGCTAAAAAATAATTATAAGTTAATTAAAATATTAAGTGAGCTTTGTCTTTTTAGATACAGCTCACTTTTTTGTTAACAAGCTTTTGTGTAGATTGCATTAAAATTGACCTACTACCTTGATAAAGAATAGAAAAATAGAAAAAAGTTTTATTAGTTTTTTAATAGCCTCTATTTTAATGTGGTTTTTAATAACGCTCTCTAGAGAATATACTACTAGTATAACCTTTCCTGTTAATTATAAAAATATTCCTCAAGATAAATTATTACAAAATAAGCCTACAAAACAAATCGATATTATTGTAAAATCTTCAGGATTTAATATTATTAGATCAGGTTTTGGAGATAAAACGATTACTTTAAATGCAAATAGTTTGCGTAAAAAATCTTCTGGCAGCTATTATTTTTTAACAAAAAATCAAGTAAACACAATTCAAAAACAATTGCACTCAGGTCTTGAGTTACAAGAAATTGTTTTAGATACTATTTATTTAGATATTGGTGTTTTAACCTCTAAAAAAGTTGCCTTAAAGCCAAATTTAGATATAAAATACCAAATTGGTTATGATATTTTAGAACCATTGGCAGTAAAACCAGATAGCATTCTAATTTCTGGTCCAGAGGCAGAAGTAAAAAAGATATCATCTATCAATTTAAAATTATTAAAATTAGATAATATTCGAGAAGATTTTTCTAAAAAAGTTGAAATCGTATTGCCTAAAAATGCCAATAACATTAAGTTTAAATCTAAATTTACAACCATTAGTGGTAAGGTAGAGAAGTTTACAGAAGGTACTTTAGAAGTGCCCTTTACAATAAGCAATCTTCCGGAAGGGGTAGATTTAACTACTCTTAATAAAACCGTAGAAGTCGTTTATGTAGTTGGCTTGTCTAACTTTAATAAAATTGATAAAAACTTTTTTGAAATTGTTTGTGATTACAAGGTTTCTAAGGATAATAACCTAGGGTATTTGTTGCCTAAAGTAATTGTAAAACCAGATTTTATTAAAAGTTTTAAAGTGATTCCTAATAAAATAGATTTTTTAATTCAGAAGTAAAATGGTTGTAGGTTTAACTGGCGGTATAGGAAGTGGTAAAACTACAGTCGCTAATATTTTTGCCCAATTTGATACTGTTGTTATTTACAATGCAGATATAGAAGCTAAAAAATTAATGAATGCTTCTTTAATAATTAAATCAAAAATTATTAAAGAATTTGGAGAAGAATCTTACCTAGACAATCAATTAAACAGACCCTTTATTGCCAATCTTGTTTTTAAAGATAAAAGTAAATTAGCGGCGTTAAATGCAATTGTACATCCAGAAGTTAAAAACCATTTTCAAGAATTTGTAAATCTACATGCAGATAAAGGTTATGTTTTATATGAAAATGCCATTCTTTTTGAAAGTAAAAGTAATTTAAAGTGTGATCTTATTATATCTGTATATGTGCCTTTAAACATTAGAATAGAAAGAACAATGCTTAGAGATAACTGTTCTAAAATAGCAGTAGAAAACAGAATAAAAAACCAATGGTTAGAAGATAAAAAGTTACTACAATCTAACTATGTTATTACCAATTTAAACAAAGAAAATACTCATTTTCAGGTTCTTAAAATCCATAATATTTTAACAGAAAAGAAGGTTTCAATTTAATTTTATTCAATAGGATTGTTAAATTACTCTTAAATTTAAGGTAAACTTGTTAATTTAGGTTAAAAACAATAAAATCAATTTTTGAAAGTCGTAACTTTGAATTATGGGTAAGAAAATGTTTGTTCTTATTGTGGTTTTAATGAGCATTTCCTTAATAGGAATTATTGCTGTACAGCTGTTTTGGATAAACAATGCTGTAGAAAGTAAGAATGAACAATTTAAGAATGATGTTCAAAAATCTTTGAGTAGTGTTTCTCAAAAGATCAATGATAAAGAAGAGGCTTTTTTTGATAAAAAAATGGAAAGCTTCTTTAAAAATGTAGGTTTAGCTAATGATGCAGAAATTAGAAATTATCTTTTTCAAGAAATAGACACTACAACTAAAGAAAGTTTTTCTTTAGGAACAACCTATTTAGAAGAAAATTTTAAATTACCAACAGAATTTTTAGATAATGATTCTATTATTGTAAAAAGAGTTACTGGTAAGCAAGACTTTTTTCACTCTAGATTAATAAAAAGTGTAGACAATGTTTTTTCTTCTACGGATGAAAACAGATACTCATTTACTAAAAGATTTAAGGAAATTGAAAGTGCCTATAATTCTCCGTATTTTGAGTATTATAAAAAAACAAAACCATTACATCAAAGAATTAGTAATAATGATTTAAAGAGTACTATAAAATCTGAGTTAGAAAAACGAAATGTTTATTTAGATTTTAAATATGGTGTTTATAGTAAAGACGGTTTAGCAACAAAACTTAAATCTGGTTATTACACAATTAACAAAAAAGAAAGTTATCCATATCCACTTTTTTTTAATGAAAATGGTGATGTAGAATATGAGTTATATGTAACTTTTCCTTCTAAAGATAAACATATACTTTCTGGTTTGTCGAGTATTTTAATACTTTCCTTATGTTTTATTTTTATCATTATCATCGCTTTTTCTAGTTCATTGTATCAACTAATAAGACAGAAGAAAATATCAGAAATAAAAACTGATTTTATAAATAATATGACGCATGAGTTTAAAACACCAATTGCTACCATTAACCTTGCTTTAGATTCTATTAAGAACCCAAAGATTATTAATGATAATGAAAAAGTGTTGCGTTATGTAAAAATGATAAGAGACGAAAATAAAAGAATGCATTCTCAAGTAGAAAATGTCTTAAGAATATCTAGATTAGAAAAAAATCAGTTAGATATTAGTAAGGATACTATAGATATGCACGACACAATAGAAGATGCAATAACACATGTAAGTTTATTAATTGCGGATAGAAAAGGAACTATAAATACACATTTTGAGGCAATTATTACAGAAATTCCGGGTAACGAATTTCATTTAACAAATGTAATTGTAAATATATTAGAAAATGGTTTAAAATATTCTGAAGGAGCTCCAAAGATTAATGTCTATACAGAGAGTACTAACAAATACTTTATCTTTAAAATAAAAGATGAAGGAATAGGAATGAGTAAAGCTGTTCAAAAACAAGTTTTTGATAAGTTTTATAGAGAACAAAAAGGAAACATACATGATGTAAAAGGCCATGGACTTGGTTTAGCGTATGTAAAAGAGATTGTAGAAAAACATCATGGTACTGTTTTTGTAGAAAGTGAAAAAGGAAAAGGAAGTACGTTTACAGTAAAATTACCTTTAATTTAAAAACATAACAATGGGAAGTAAAAAAATTTTATTAGTTGAAGATGATCCAAATTTTGGAACGGTCTTAAAAGATTATTTAGCATTAAATGATTACAATGTAACACACGCTAAAGATGGTATAGAAGGTTTAATCATGTTTAAAAACAGTGATTATGATTTATGTATTTTAGATGTTATGATGCCTCGTAAAGATGGGTTCTCTTTAGCACAAGATATTAGAACAACCAATAAAGAAGTGCCAATTATTTTCTTAACGGCAAAAACCTTAAAAGAAGATGTATTAAAAGGATATGCTGTTGGTGCAGATGATTATTTAAACAAACCTTTTGATTCGGAAGTATTGTTGCACAAAATTAAGGCAATTTTACAAAGAAAAGATACAGATAAAACAGCTGAGTCAGAACAGTTCGAATTTGTTATTGGAGGCTTTTTCTTTAATTCTAAATTAAGACATTTATCTATTGGTGAAAATGGAGAACCAATAAAATTATCTCCAAAAGAAAGTAAATTGTTACGCATGTTGGCAATTCATAAAAATGATTTAATGCCAAGAGAATTAGCATTAACAAAAATATGGAGAGATGACAATTATTTTACATCTAGAAGTATGGATGTATATATTGCAAAGCTTCGTAAGTACTTAAAAGCAGATGAACATGTAGAGATTTTAAACATACATGGAGAAGGATTTAGAATGGTAGATAAGTCTAAATAAAAACAGTTTTCCCATAAAATAAAACTCAATTTGATTGATAATCAAGTTGAGTTTTTGTATATTTAATACATGGCAGATTTTATTAAAATATATAATGAAAATCCAAATCAAAAAGAAATCGACAAAGTTGTTGCGGTTTTAAAACGTGGTGGTTTGGTTATTTATCCAACAGATACTGTTTATGGTTTAGGTTGCGATATTACTAACAATAAAGCTTTAGAAAAGATCGCTCAGATAAAAGGAGTAAAATTAGAAAAAGCAAATTTTTCTTTTATTTGCAATAATTTAAGCCATTTATCAGATTATGTAAAGCAAATAGATAGTGCAACGTTTAAAGTTCTTAAAAGAGCTTTACCTGGTCCTTATACCTTTATTTTACCAGGAAGTAATAACTTACCAAAAGTTTTTAAAAAGAAAAAAACGGTAGGTATTCGTATTCCAGATAATAATATTATTAGAACTTTGGTAGAAACGTTAGGCAACCCAATTGTGTCTACATCTATTAGAGATGAGGATGAGATTTTAGAATATACTACAGATCCAGAATTAATTTTTGAAAAATGGAGAAAGTTAGTCGATATTGTGATTGATGGTGGGTATGGAGACAACCAGGGATCTACAATTATAGATTTTACAGATGGTTATCCAGAAGTAATAAGGGAAGGTAAGGGGAGTTTAGATATTTTGTAATGCCTAAAATTCACTTAGAAACCATTATTAATATCGATAATATTGATATTGTTTTCAATTTAATTAGAAGTATAGATTTACATAAGATTTCTACAAAAAAACTCTAAAGAAGAAGCTATTGCTGGTAAAACTTCTGGCTTAATAGCACTAAATGAAACAGTAACTTGGAGAGCAAAGCACTTAGGCTTTACACAAGAATTAACTTCTATTATTACGGATTTTAAAGCACCTACTTTTTTTGCAGATGAAATGGTTTGTGGTGCCTTTAAAAGTTTTAGGCATGAACATTACCTTGAGTTAAAAGAAGGTAAAGTGATTGTAAAAGATGTTTTTCAATATGTTTCTCCTTTTGGTTTTCTTGGAAAACTTGCTGATTTTATTTTCTTAAAAAACTATATGAAGAATTTTTTAGTAGAAAGAAATAAGGTGATAAAAGAATACGCAGAGTCTGGGAAATGGAAAAAAGTTTTAGAAAAGAAATTACTTTAATTCTTCAAATTTTTTTCTACCCAATGCAAAATACTGCCAAACAATACTTGTATGTAAATTATAGTCTTGTTTTTTCTGTAAAACTTTACGTTTTTTTAAAAATTTAAAGAAGTTTTTATAGAAACTAAAATGAGCTTTTACAATTGCCCAAGTGTGTATTGGTTTTAATTCTAAGAGAAACTTTAAGCCTGCAATTCCGTCTAAAATTAAACGAGAAAAAATAACGAATAGAAACCATCTTTTAGGAACGTTTTTTACAACATTTAATAAGCTATTTCTAAAATTTAAATATGTTTTTTGTGGATTTGTTTCTTCTAAAGTAGCTCCTCCAACATGATACACCGTAGAAGCACCCACATATTTTATTTTGTAACCTCTATTTTGAGCTCGCCAGCATAGATCTATTTCTTCTTGGTGTGCAAAATAATCTTCATCTAAACCACCTAGTTGATGATAGACTTTAGATCGAATACATAAACATGCGCCAGAAGCCCAAAAAATTGTAACTTCATCATTATATTGTCCGTTATCTGTTTCTAAATTATTAAATAAGCGTCCTCTACAATATGGGTATCCGTATAAATCTACAAAACCACCTGCTGCTCCAGCGTATTCAAATTTAGTTTTATCTTTAAAAGACAATAATTTAGGTTGAATAATAGCAGTGTTTTCTTCATTTTTAAAAACAGTTTTTATTGGTACTAACCAATTCTCTGTAACCTCAACGTCAGAATTTAATAGACAGTAAATATCAGCATCTATTGCTTGTAAGGCATCATTATATCCTTTTGCATAACCACCGTTTTCGGTATTTTCTATAATTTTAACAGAAGGGAAAAACTTTTTCACATAGGTAATAGAAGAATCTGTAGAAGCGTTGTCGGCAACATAAATATCAGCTTCTTTAGAGCTAAAATTTATAACCGATGGTAAGAACTGCTCTAACAGTTTTTGACCATTCCAATTTAATATGACGATTGCTATTTTCAAGAGTGCAAATTTACTGTTTAAAATTAGTTTTTTTCTAAATTTTTCTGAATAATAGTTATTCAATAAATGAACTTTATTTTGACCTTTCTTTACTAAAAGAAGATAAGTACATTTTATAGTGCAGCATTATGTTTTTCTTTAATAAAAGGAGTATTTCTTATTGGTAATCAGGGATTTCTTTTAGAAAAATATAGGTTTCATTTTCGAAATCCATTTTACAATAAAAGTGCTCTAAACCATTGGTAACTATTAAGTAATTTGCCTTTAGTTTTAAGTTATATCGTGCAATTTGATCAAAAGTAGCTTGGGTAATTTTAATAGAAGGTGCCTTACATTCTACAATAATTTCATGATTTCCTTCTTTATTAAAAACTAAAATGTCAGTTCTTTTTTTACGATTATTAATAGTTAATTGCTTTTCTAAGGCAATTAAAGAAAGAGGATATTTTTTTTGATTGATCAAAAAATGTACATAATGCTGACGAACCCATTCTTCTGGAGTTAAAACTAGATATTTTTTTCTCAATTTATCAAAAATAAGCGTCTTATTTTCGCTACTTTTGAGCCTGAAGTTATAAATTGGTAGGTTGAGTTCTTGCATTTTCATTACCACGAATATCACTAATTTATATGATTTACAAAAAATAAAGTTAAGTTATTGTTGTAACGTTATTTGATGTTCATAATAATGTAAGTGATGGTTCTTTATGATTCAGTTGATAATTAAAGAAATCTCAATTCGTGCATTCGTGTCAAGAATAATAATAAAAAAGTAAATGAACGAAATAAGAAACATTGTTTCAGATATAAAGAAAGGGAATATAAAACCTATCTATTTTTTAATGGGGGATGAACCTTATTATATTGATAAAATTTCTGATTACATCGAAGATAATATCTTGGATGAGGCTGAAAAAGGATTCAACCAGCAAGTGATGTACGGAAGGGATGCAACTATAGAAGATATTGTTTCTTCTGCAAAACGCTTTCCAATGATGGCAGAAAGACAAGTAATCATTGTTAAAGAAGCGCAAGATTTAAGTAGAAATATAGAGAAATTGGTTTCGTACGCAGAAAATCCGCAGCCAACCACTGTTTTAGTTTTTAACTACAAGTACAAAAAACTAGATAAGCGTAAAAAATTACATAAGGTAATTGCTAAAACAGGTTTAGTTTACGAAAGTAAAAAACTGTATGAAAATCAGGTTTCAGATTGGATTCGTAGAGTTTTAAGCGGAAAAAAATATCAGATTGAGCCAAAAGCGACTCAGATGTTGGTAGAGTTTTTAGGGACAGATTTAAGCAAAATATCTAATGAATTAGATAAGTTGATGCTAATTCTGCCTAAAGAAACGATTATTTCAGACAAACATATAGAAGATAATATAGGTATCTCTAAAGACTTTAATAATTTTGAATTGCGAAATGCCGTAGGAGGGAAGGACATAGTAAAAGCAAATAGAATTATTAATTATTTTGCAGAAAATCCAAAGAATAATCCTTTGGTAATGACCATTTCTTTGTTGAATAGTTTTTTTACACAATTATTGCTGTTTCATGGTTTAAAAGATAAATCTAAAGGAGCTGTAGCAAAATCTCTTGGTGTGAGTCCGTATTTTGTAGATGAATATTTTTTAGCAGCTAAGAATTATCCAATGAGAAAAGTAGCGCAAGTAATTGCCTTTTTACGAGATGCGGATGTAAAAAGTAAAGGTGTGGGAGCAAGCCAGTCTCAAAAAGATATATTAAAAGAATTATTATTTAAAATTTTACATTAAAATGAAAAACATTTTCGATAAAGATATTACCAATGAAGTTATTAAGAGAATTGATAATTTATCTGTAACATCAAAACCAACTTGGGGTAAAATGTCTGTATCTCAAATGTTAGCACACTGTGCTGTTACGTATGAAATGGTTTTTACAGAAAAGTACCCAAAACCAAATGCTTTAACTAGGTGGATTTTAAAATTGGTTGTTAAAAACATTGTTGTTTCGGAAAAACCGTATGCAAAAAATGGAAGAACTGCAGCTCAATTTATCATTTCTGAGGTTAGAGAATTTGAAGCTGAAAAGAAAAATTTAATAGCGCACATAACTAAAACACAAGAATTAGGAACCACTTATTTTGAAGGCAAAGAATCGCATTCTTTTGGTAAACTTACGGCTGTAGAATGGAATAATTCTTTTTACAAACATTTAGATCATCACTTAACTCAGTTTGGAGTTTAAGTTTCACGATAGTTTTTAAAATGACAAAAGCGAGCAATAAATAATTATTGCTCGCTTTCTTTTTTTCTATCAGTAATTATTGATTTAGTTAACAATCAATTTTTTGGTGATTATTTGATTCTTAGTATCCTTAATTTTAATAAAATAGACCCCTTTATTAAAAGCAGATATTTCAAAATAATTGGTGTTTATCGCTTCTTTAGAAAATGATTTTACTTGTTTCCCTGTAATATCAAAAATGGTTACTTCATTTGTTTGCTCAGAAAGAACAAAATGTGTTTTAGCAGGATTTGGGTACATTTTAAAAGTACTGTTATCTTGTTCTGTAAAATCATCAGTAGAAAGAGAAGCTGGTTTATTTGCATACACTTTAAATTCTCCTGGTGCTAACGAAATTGCTGCATTAGTATTTGTTACAGAAATTGTAGCGTTATCTTCTAATAAATTGTACCAAGTACCTATTTGTTGAAAAGCAGGAGTAATGCTTTGTGTGGTTACCCCAAAATTACCAATAATAACAATGTTTTGTATATCTGTTGCAGATGCATCTGTTAAATGAATTGTATTTAATCCGTTAGCATTACCAACATTTAAAGTAAAATCTGAAGTTTCAAAAATTTCATATTTTAGTTTTAACTGAATTAATTTAGACCAAGTTTCTTTTAGGTTTGTTCTATTTACATTGTCTACATAATTCCATAAAATTGGTTTATTACCTGTTCTACCATTTTGTTCTATAGAAATATCATAGCCTAATTCTCCAAATTGCCAAATCATTTTTGGACCAGGAATTGTAAAGTAAAAAGCACCTGCCAAGGCTTCTCTCTCTAAAGCTGTATTTAGGTTTTTAACACTATAACTTCCAATAGAATTACCGTTTTGTAGGTTTTTGTACATTAAGCGTTCTTCATCATGGCTTTCCATATAACTTACATTTGCTGGTACAGACCAACCTCTGTTTTTGTAAGAAATCCAAGAAAAATCAGAATTACTACCAAAGCCCATTGTAGCTTGGTTGTATTGATGGTTGTGATTACCCCAAACCATAATTCCTTTTCCTTCATCTAATCTATAATTAACCCATTCTGTTTCTTCATTGTTGGTTCCTAAATGTTCGAAAATGATATAGAAACTTGGATCTATTTCCCATTGATCATCAGCATATTCTTTTAAAATAGTAACCCTGTCTTGTTGATAAGCATTTGTGCAAGCCTCACTACCGGTACAATTTTGAGTAAATCCTTTTGTTAGATCCCATCTAAAACCATCAATTTTGTATTCGTCAATCCAATATTGAGAAACTCTTTTTACATAGTCTTTCACTGCTTGTTTAGAATGATTAAAATCGTTAAAAACACTGTAAGAATGTCTAGCGACTGGGTTGAAAAAAGGACTATCAGAACTTGCTTGTCCTCCATAACCACCATTGTCTGTATTGTACATTCTATAATACGGATTTTGACCAGAAGCATGGTTAAAAGCAACATCGATTATTACAGCAATTCCTCTTCTATGGCATTCATCAATAAATTGTTTAAAAGAGGTGGTATTTCCATAATACTTGTCTAGTGCCATGTGAAAAGAAGGGTTGTAACCCCAAGATTCATTACCATCAAACTCCATAACTGGTAAAAATTCTATGGCATTAATTCCTAATTCTTCTAAATAATCTAACCTTGCTTTTACGGCATCATAAGAATGTAATTCATCAAAATCTCTAATTAAAAGCTCGTAAATAACCAAGTCTGTTTTTGCTGGTTTTGTAAAATTTGTAGTTTGCCATACATAAGGAGCATCACCGGTTCTTAATAAAGTTACTGCATGACTTGTTTTGCCTGTAGGGTAACTAGGTAAATTAGGGTAGGTTGTAGCGTTTATATATTGATCATTATATTCATCTAAAATAATGGTAGAGTACGGGTCTGCAACTCTTAAATCTGCATTTATAATATATTGATATGTATAATCTGTTTGCGGATTTAAGCCTGAAAGTTCTATCCAAAAACGATCTTTTGCAGTATCTTTTTTAAGTAAGTATGCATCGCTAATTTCCCAATTGTTAAAACTACCAATTAGGTGAATAAACTCTTTACCTGGAGCGTAAAAAACCAAAGTAGCTTTTGTATTGTCTGATGGGTTTAAATTGATTCCATCTTTCATTCCTGCAGGAACAGCAGCTTCTAAAACAGTTGGTTTTACAATTGCTTGAAATGTTGTGCTTTTTACTTCTCCGTTGTTGGATGCTTCTAAAATAAAAGTAGTGTTTTCTGTAACCGTAGGAGCGTAGCTATATGTTTTGGCGTTATTTTTTTGATGGATAGTAGTTCCATTTGCTTTTAAAGTAAAGTTAGCAGTTAAAGAAGCAGCTGCGTCAATAGCTAAGTTTTCACCAGAATTTAATATTGTTGTTGCGTTTGTAGGCGTGTTTAGTGTTAATTGAAAAGAACCAACATTAAAAATAAAATCGTTACAACCGGTATCTTTCATTTCTTGATTACCTGCCGCATTTCTAAATACAACACCCATTTTAGTAACATTATTAGCTTGGGTATCTGATAAAGAATAATATGTTTTTGGAACAATTGTAATTTCCCAACGATTGTTGGATGTGTTAAGTGTCATTTCTCCAACACCATCATCTGATCCCCAATTACCAACAACACTTATGTCGAAAGCATTGGTATCGCTTCCAACTCCAGAATGCATATATACTTTTGATGGATTTGTAAGTCCATTACAATCTGTTGCAGTACTGTTAGCGTCTAAACTAATTGTGATAGATGTTGTTAAATCAAAAGGATTTGGAGTAATGGTAACTTGACCAAAACCGATTGAAGTTATGATTAAAAAGAGTAGTGTAATTTTTTTCATAATTAATAGTGTTAAAAAACAAAGACTACCGCTTTTAGGGGTAGTCTTTGTAAAGTTTAAAAAAAATTAATTTATTGTATACGTTGGGTTTTCAGGATCTGTAAAATTTAGTACAAAAGAATAAGTTCCGGCAGTAGCAGGTATGTTTGCTCCATCGTCTAAAATACCGTCTAAACCATCGTCACCATAACTTAGTGTCCAAGCTTCATTTGATCTAATTTTATATTCACCGTCTATAAGTGTTACGTTATTTAATATCCATATATCATCATTTGGTTGAGACCAATCTCTAGTAAATAATGCATCTGGAGTTTCTCCCCAATTATTATAAGCAGAACCTACAAGTCCCCAAATATGTTCTATAGGCTCTAAAGAGTAAGATAAGTCATTTAAATTAACAGTAACAATATATCTACCAGCTGTAGTAGCAATGTTACCGCCAGAGGTGTCTAAAAATCCAGCAGAACCTTCTCCATAAGCGGTAGCCCAATCATTATTCATTCTAAATTTCATTTCACCATCTAATAATTTTACAATTCCTCTAAATTGATCTGAATAAGAATCGTAAGTAAGAGCAAAATCTGGAGTTTCTCCCCAATTATTATAAGAAGAACCCACAATGCCTAAAGAGAAATCTTCTATTTTATAGGTTTTGTTATTTAAGTTCATGGTAATTTTATAAGCACCAGCCGCAACAGCGATGTTACTTCCACCAGTATCTAAAGTTCCGTCTGCTCCGTCATCTCCAAAATCATTGGTCCATTCATTGTTTTCTCTAAATTTAATTTCTCCATCAATTAAAGTAACGTATGCTACTAAAACACCTGCAGTACTGGTTGTGTAGAATGGTAAATCTGGAGTTGCACCCCAATCATTAGCAGCAGAACCAATGATTCCCCATGTAGTAGATAAATCTAAAATACTAGAGTATGGAGTTATATTGATTGTTTGTAAATTAGTATCAATTAACAATTGATTGCCAATAAAACCTTGTAATTTGATAGACAAATCTGAAGCAACATCTGCTTCTGCACCTAAAGCTAATGCAATAGAATTTAATTCTAAAGTTGTAAATGATTTCTCTAATTTATCACCAATTTCTATGGTTTCTGCACTACTAAAATCTCCTGTAGCTAAATCTATCAGAATTTTATACGTTGGAACTGCATCAAAACCAAAATCTGGTGCTGTCCAAGTTGTATGTAGAGCAATTTCAGTCTGATTTTCCTCTAAAAGTACAATAGGTGCAGTTTCTTGAATAATCAAATCTGTTGTAGCTGCTACATCAGAATTTATGATTACTCTGTCATTAATATCTTCACAACTGGTAAAACCAATTGATACAATAATAAGAGCGAATAATGAATTTATTATTTTTTTCATGTCTTTAGTTATTAGTATCCTGGATTTTGTTTTAAATTAGGATTCGTGGTTATAATCGTGTTTGGTAAAGGAAAAAGGTTTCTATAATCTTGAACTCCAGATCCGTTTATAGAATTACCTTTAAAAGGCCATAAATACGTATCAGAAGTAAAGTAATTATGTCTAATTAAATCTGTTCTTCTTTGTCCTTCCCAATACAACTCACGAGATCTTTCATCTAAAACAAATTCTAAAGTTAAGTCTGCTGTACTAATGTTTCCACTTGTATCTCCGAAAGCTCTTTCTCTTAATTCGTTAATTTTAGTTACAGCCAATCCTAAATCTCCGCCGCCACCTCTAAGAGATGCTTCTGCGTAGTTTAAATAGATTTCTGCTAATCTTATTAACGGTAAATCGGTATCTACAAAATCTCCTGCAGCATCAGATCCCTGGTTTCCATTAGAATCGATATTTTTAAATTTAGTTACAGCATATCCATCTTCAAAAGTAGGAATGTCTACGATTTCTAAATTTTGTCCATCTGAATGAAACATTCCTCTTTTATCGTTTGCATCAAATTTATTAACTAAGTTTTTGGTAGTTCTTAAGCCTCCCCAGCCACCGTTTACACCAAATTCTGTAGCATTCATGTTTCCACCAATTGCAGCATGTACTAAAAATGTAGTACCTCCATAAGTTTGAGATCTAAGACCATCAAAGTTTAAGGCGAAAATAAATTCATTTTGTGCTCCGTTTGTGTTATTGTCTGCTAAGAAAAGTTCGTCATAAGCACTTCCGTTTCCATTGGCATCTACCGTATTAATAGAATAACTAGAAGACATAACGTTGTTAGAAAATGTTACTGCTTCTGCATATCTTGCTGTTCCCGTAAAAACTTCTGCATTTAAATATAATTTAGATAATAATGCCCAAGCTGCAACTTGATCTACTCTTCCGTACTCATTAGATCCACTCGCTTTTAATTGATCTTTAATCTCTAATAACTCAGTTTCAATAAAATTGAATATTTCTGTTCTTGATGCTTGTAACGGTAACTCTGTTGTTACAGAAGTAACTAAAGGTACGTTACCATATATATCCATTAAATTATAGTAAGCAAATGCTCTTAAAAAACGAGCTTCTACAATATAACTTGCAACCTCCGTATCTGTTAAAACAGCTGCATTATTTATAAATGAGTTACAAAAAGATACTTCTTGTGCTAACCTATAGTACAATGCTTCAGAAAAATCGTTACTACCAGACCAATACATTCCATGTAAATCTGGTAAACCTGCATCTCCCCAACCAATTACAGCGTGGTCTGTTGTTAATTCATTTAAGTTGAACAACATTCTAGAATATTGAGAAAAACCTTCATCAATATCTTGTATATCTGCTTGTCCAGATGGACCTTGTTGTCCTGTTAAAGCCAAACTAGCATATAATTTAGCAAGTGCTCCTTGTGCTTCTGTTGCATTAGAAAACACATCTTGTTCTGTAAAACTATCCGGATCAATTGGTAATTGATTCAAATCTTCGTGACATGATATAACTCCTAAAGAGAATAACATGATTACAATTAAATATTTAAATTTTTGTTTCATTTTTCTTTTTATTAAAAGTTAACGTTTACGCCTAATACAAAAGATCTAGGTCTTGGGTAAAAATCATTATCGATTCCTAAGTTTATTTCTGGATCTAAACCATCATAATCAGTTATTGTTAAAACATTTTGTAATGATCCATAAAAACGAAACGTTGTGTTTTTTATCTTATCTAAGGTATAACCAAGTGAGATATTATCAATTTTAAAGAAAGAAGCATCTTGTACAAAATGATCACTTAAAGCTGTTCTATCATTAATCACTGTAAAACCACTATTGTAGTAATCTGCATGTAAGTTAGATAAGATACTGTTATTTGTAGCGTTCTTTAGAACCCCTTTGTTGGCAGCAACATCATTATACATGTAGTTACCAAAACTTGCTCTGGTTTGGATAGATACATCCCAGTTTTTATAACTAGCACCTGTATTAAAGCCCATTAAAACATCACCAAAAGGATCTTCATTAATGTATTTATCATCATCATTAATCATATTGTCGTTATTTCTATCAACAAAAACCCCTTCTAAAGGTTTTCCATTGGCATCATACACTTGTTGAAACACTAAGAAACTATTTGCAGTTTCACCTTCTCTATGCACTTGCACGTTGTTACCAACACCTGTAGAAATTCCTCCTTGTGGTTGATCTACCGATAACTTGGTAATTGTGTTATCATTTAAAGAAATGTTGTAATCTACTGTCCATTCAAAATTATCTGTTCTAATAGGTGTTGTGTTTAAGTTAAACTCTAAACCTCTATTTTCCATATTACCTATGTTGGCGTTAATTCTGTTTCCAAAATTTGTAAAAGGATCTACAATAGAACTTGCAATAAGGTCGTTAGTTTCTTTAACATAAGCATTTACAGAACCTGTAATTCTTCTATCAAGAAAAGCAAAGTCTACACCTAAATTTAAAGTTCTTCCAACTTCCCAACGTAAATCTTTATTGATTGGTTCTGGTCTAAACGTTTGGTAAAAAGAATTGCCAAATTGATAGTTAGCTGTGTCTGTACTACCTTGATACCTAGTTAAAAATTGATAGTCACCTAAACCATTAATGTTACCTATTTCACCATAACCAACACGTAGTTTTAGTTCGTTAAAGAAAGAATCTTCCATAAAATCTTCTTTATGAATGCTCCAAGCTGCTGCAAATGAAGGGAAAAATCCCCAACGATCATCTGGGTTTAATTTTGATGAAGCATCTGCTCTTACAGTTGCTGTTAAATAGTATTTACCTTCATAATCATAATTAGCACGACTGAAATATGATAATAATACGTTCTTAGATTTGTCTACAAATTCATAAGTGTTACCATCTTCTTCTGCTTCACTATCATAATTATAGTTGTCATACTCAAATGACTGATACGCATAACCAGCTACTGCTGTTAAATTGTGCTTTTCATTAAAAGTTTTTGCATAGGTTAAATAAGCATCTAAAACTTTGTTGTCTGAATTTTGAGTATATCTTGTTAAAGAACCATTAAAAGTAGCATCTGAAGTTGGAATAAACTCTGAAGTAACTTTTCTACCATGACTATTAGAAGTATCATACCCTAAGTTTACTGTTGCGGTTAAGTTTTCTAATCCGTGTATTTTATAATCAAACTTTACATTACCTACAAAACGTCTAATTTCTGCAGAATCATCTATTAAGTTTAATAATGCTAAAGGGTTTGTTGGCGCTAAGTTGTTTTGATTTCCGGTACCAGCGTCTAACCAAGCAAAGTAACCACCGTATTGAGAATTCGAATCATACACTGCTTGTGTAGGATCAAAAGATACAGCACCACCAATGGCACCTCTATCTGCAAATTCATTTTCTGTGTACATTCCTTTTACATTAAAATCTATCTTTAAATGTTTGTCAA
The DNA here is from genome assembly GCF_038023995.1 of Polaribacter atrinae. Taxonomy (NCBI): domain Bacteria; kingdom Pseudomonadati; phylum Bacteroidota; class Flavobacteriia; order Flavobacteriales; family Flavobacteriaceae; genus Polaribacter; species Polaribacter atrinae. Next base: position 808,720 of record NZ_CP150660.1, on the reverse strand, counting down.
ATAAAGTAGGTGATAAGTTTACAGAAGCTGTTGTACGTTGTAAGTTGTCTCCTTTTAAAATCCCTTCATGTTCAGAGTATCCTAAAGAAGCTCTCATTGGTATTCCATAAATTTTACCTAATGCACTAAAGTTATGGTCTTGTCCTATAGCAGTTGTATAGATTTCTTCTTGCCAATCTGTATCAGCATCACCTAATAAAGCAACTTGTGCAGGAGTTCCAACAGTATTGATTACACTTCTAAATTGATTTGCAGATAAAACATCTACCTTATCTCTTAAAGTATAAACAGTTGTTTGAGAGCTTGCGTTAAACTTAAACTCACTGTCTTTTCCTTTTTTAGTAGTAATTAAAATTACCCCGTTTGCAGCTCTAGAACCATAAATAGCAGTAGAAGACGCATCTTTTAAAACTACAAATGTTTCAATATCATTAGGGTTGATAAAGTTTAATGGATTTCTAGATCCACCAACACCTCCGTTATCTAAAGGAATACCATCTATAACATATAATGGTTGGCTATTTAATGATAAAGAACCTGTACCACGAATGTTAATAGTTTGTCCATCTCCTGGAGCACCAGAACCTCCAATTACATTTACACCTGCAACTTTACCACTAATAAGTGATTGTGCAGATACAATAGGTCCTTTGTTAAAATCTTTACTTGTTAATAAATCTGTTGTACCTGTTAAATCTTCTTTTCTTACCGAACCGTAACCTACTACAACAATTTCGTCTAGAGATTCTAAAGATTCTTCTAATACTACAGAAAGATTAAAATCTGTACCTATTGTAACCTCCTTGTCTGAAAAACCTAAATATCTAAAGACAAGTACGTTTCCTGTTTGTACCTTATCTAGAGTAAAGATTCCGTCAAAATCGGTTTGCATACCTCTAGTAGTACCTTTTATTACTACACTAACACCAGGCAAAGGATCGCCAGATGTTTTATCTTTTACAACACCCTTAACTGTTTGTTGTGCAAACACGCTAAATGATGATGTTAAAAGAATTCCAATTAACAATAATTTAAATTTTTTCATGTATAATTTGTTAAATAATAACTGTAAATTTGACTTTTTGATTACAATAAACTTACATTCCACTCCGTAAATATAGCTATCAATGATATGTTTACAATATGATATAAATCACGAAAACGTTTTCGTGTTAATAACTTTTTTTAGGATTTTATCATCATATTGATAAAGATGAATCCATATATTTTATATTTAACAAATAATGAAGCAAAAAATTACCATAAAAACAATTGCTAAAGAATTAGGGGTTTCTACATCTACAGTTTCAAAAGCGTTAAAAGACAGTCATGAAATTAGTAAAGAAACTAAAGAAAGAATACAAGCCTATGCAGATTACTATAATTACAAACCTAATAGTTTAGCACTTCAACTTCGCAATCAAAAAACAAAAGTAATTGGGGTTATTTTACCTAAAATAGTACATCATTTTTTCTCTACAGTAATTATGGGGGTAGAAGAAGGTGCTAATGAAAAAGGGTATCATATTATGGTTTGTTTCTCTAATGAGTCTTATAAAAAAGAGGTAGAAACCTTAAAAGTGTTATCAAACGGAAGTGTAGATGGTTTAATTGTTTCAATTGCAAGTGGAACACTAGAAAATAAAGATTTTAAACATTTTGGAGATCTAGTGGCAGAAGAAATTCCGTTGGTATTAATAGATCGAGTAGTAGATGAAATTTTATGTGATAAAGTAGTAGTAGATGATGTTGGTGCAGGTTACAAAGCTACTAAGCATTTATTAGAAAATGGTAGAAAAAAAATTGCGCTACTAACAACACCAAAGCACGTAAATGTAGGCGCTTTAAGAAGGCAAGGTTATGAAAAAGCATTGATAGAAGCCTATATTAAAACAGACCCTAATTTAATTGCAGAAATTGATGAAGAAGCTAATATCTCTGATCAAATAGAAAAAGTATTTGAACAAGATATTGATGCTGTGTTTGCTGTAAATGAAATTTATGCAGCTAAGGCAATGAGAGCAGCAAAACAAAAAGGGCATAAAATACCAGAAGATTTTTCTATAATAGGTTTTACAGATGGTTTAATCTCTAGATATTCTTCACCTTCTATTACAACAATTGCACAACATGGTTTTGTAATGGGAAAACAAGCTGTTGAACTTTTAATTGAACGAATAGAAAAAGAATCTGAAATTTATAAACCTAAAAAAATCGTGATTTCTAGCGATTTAAAACTACGAGAATCTACGAAACCGTCGTCGTAGATTTTTAGGATGCTTATCCTCCTTTTTGTTAAAAAAACATATATTTGCTATATAATTACGATTTATCAATAAATTACATTCCACAAAATTTATGAATTGATAAGTCTAAACGCTTATCGTAATATTCACTTAATAGCATACGATAAATGGAAAAGCGTAAATTAAGTTTTTGGCAAATCTGGAACATGAGTTTTGGGTTTCTAGGAATACAAATGGGGTTTGCCCTACAAAATGCAAACGCAAGTAGAATTTTACAGATTTTTGGAGCTGATGTTCATGAACTTTCATGGTTTTGGATTATTGCACCATTAATGGGATTAATTGTTCAACCAATTATTGGGCATTATAGCGATAAAACTTGGGGGAAATTCGGTAGAAGAAAACCTTATTTTTTAGTAGGCGCTATTTTAGCTTCTATAGGTTTAGTTTTAATGCCACAAGCCGATATTTTTATAGCCTTTTTACCAGCACTTTGGGTAGGAGCAGGTTTTTTAATGATTATGGATGCTTCTTTTAATATTGCCATGGAGCCTTTTAGGGCGTTAGTTGGTGATAATTTAAGAACAGATCAAAGAACGCAAGGTTTTAGTGTACAAACAGCTTTAATAGGTTTTGGAGCAGTAGTTGGTTCTTGGTTACCATATGCATTAACAAATTGGTTTGGGGTTTCTAATGAAACTTCTGCAGGTGTTGTACCTGCTAATTTAATCTGGTCTTTTATTATAGGAGCAACCATTTTAGTACTTTCTATTTTAGTTACCATTTTTACTACGGATGAATATTCACCAGAGGAATTAGCAAAATTTGATAATGAGGCTGTAGAAACTGCAGAACAACAAGAAAGTTCTAGTTTAATGGATATTTTTGATGATTTCAAAAAAATGCCAACAACTATGCGTCAATTAAGTTGGGTGCAATTCTTTTCTTGGTTTGGTTTATTCGGTATGTGGGTTTTTGCAACCCCTGCAATTGCACAACATATTTATGGTTTGCCTTATACGGATAGTAGTAGTACAACGTATCAAAATGCAGGAGATTGGGTTGGAATTCTTTTCGGAATTTACAATTTAGTGTCTGCTTTTTATGCTTTTGCATTGCCTTACATTGCAAAAAAAATAGGAAGAAAAAAAACACACTCTATATCATTAATTATTGGTGGTTTAGGATTATTATCAATTTATATAATGCCTAATGAAAACTGGTTAATAGTTTCTATGATTGGAATTGGAATAGCTTGGGCTAGTATTTTAGCGATGCCTTATGCAATTTTAGCAGGTTCTATTTCTGCTAAAAAAATGGGTGTTTATATGGGGATTTTTAACTTCTTTATTGTTATTCCTCAGATAATAAATGCCTTAATTGGTGGGCCATTAGTAAAGTATGCCTATAATAATGAAGCAATATTTGCTCTAATGATAAGTGGTGTTAGTTTCTTAATTGCTGCAGCATTGGTCTACAAAGTAAAAGATGTAGATGATGTAGTACAAGCAAAATTATAAGAACATACATAAAATTAATTAGTTGTAAAACTAATATTATATCAAAATTAAAATATTAAAAGTAGATGAAAAAAGGATTTATATTCGATTTGGATGGGGTTATCGTAGACACTGCGAAATATCATTATTTAGCGTGGAAAAAATTAGCAAACGAATTAGGTTTCGAATTTACCAAAGAACAGAACGAATTATTTAAAGGAGTAAGTAGAAAACGTTGTTTAGAGATTTTGTTAGAAATTGGAAAAAGAGAAGCAACTCAAAAAGAGTTTGATACTTGGATGGTCGAAAAAAATGTAGACTATTTAAAGTATATCGAAAATATGGATGCTTCAGAGATTCTACCTGATGTGACTAAAGTATTGTCCTTTTTAAAAGAACAAAATATACCAATTGCCTTAGGTTCTGCAAGTAAAAATGCACAACCTATTTTAGAAAAAGTTGGTTTACTGCACTATTTTGATGCTATTGTAGACGGAAACAATGTTACCAAAGCAAAACCAGATCCAGAAGTATTTCTTTTGGCAGCAAAGCAATTAGGTGTAAATGCAGCAGATTGTGTAGTTTTTGAAGATGCAGTTGCAGGTGTAGAAGCGGCAAATGCAGCAAAAATGATCAGTATTGGTATTGGAGATCAAAAGATACTTTCTGAAGCAGTGCATAACTTTAATGACTTTACTGAAATCAGTACAGATTTTATTCAGGAGCTGATTGATAAATAAATCAACGGAAACAATAGAATATAAAAAATAAATTATAGAGCAAGTGTCAGTCTAACGATGTAGCTTCTATGTTCTAATATATTAAAAACACACAATGAATCAAGATTACATCATACCAAACGAATGGTCTATTATAGAAGAAGGCTTTAATTCATACAAAGTAAAATCATCAGAAAGCTTGTTCAGTATTGGTAATGGCGCCATGGGACAAAGAGCTAATTTTGAAGAAAATTATTCAGGCGAAACTTTTCAAGGGAGTTATATCGGCGGTGTTTATTATCCAGATAAAACACGTGTTGGATGGTGGAAAAATGGATATCCAGAGTATTTTGCAAAAGTATTAAATGCACCAAATTGGATTGGAATTAACGTACTTATCAATGGTGAAAAATTAGATTTAAATACTTGTAAAGAAGTTGCTAAATTTAAAAGAGAACTAAACATGCAAGAAGGTTGGTTGTCTAGAAGTTTTGAAGCTGTTTTACCAAATGGAATCAAAATTAAAGTAGCTACAAAGCGTTTTTTAAGTTTAGAGTTAGATGAAATTGGAGCCATTAGTTATAATATAACTCCATTAAATTCTGATGCTAAAATTACGTATACTCCTTATATCGATGCAGGAATTACAAATGAAGATACCAATTGGGATGATCAATTTTGGGATGTTTTAAAAGTATCTCAAAATAAGCAACAAGCTTACATTGAGGCAAGAACCATGAAAACACATTTTTATACGTGTACTTTTATGGAATCTCGTTTATTTATAGATAATAAAGAAGTTGAGGCAACTTGTAACAGTGAGCAAACTTCAAATTTAATTTCTTGTTCATATCAACAAGAGGTTAAAGAGAATCAAACATATACCATTCATAAATTTGGTGGTTATGTGGTAGATAGAAATCATAATAAAGAAGATTTAGTTGCTGCAGCAAAAGTAGCTTTAGACAAAGCCGTTAGTTTTGGTTTTGATGTTTTGTTAGAAAAACAAAAGGAATCTTGGGCGCAAATTTGGAGTATGAGCGATATTACCATAGAAGGTGATGTAAAAGCGCAACAAGGAATCCGTTTTAATATTTTTCAATTAAACCAAACTTATTTAGGTACAGATGCAAGTTTAAATATCGGGCCAAAAGGATTTACAGGAGAAAAATATGGAGGAAGTACTTATTGGGATACAGAAGCATATTGTATTCCTTTTTATATGGCAACCAAAGACCAATCTGTTGCGAGAACTTTATTAGAATATAGATACAATCATTTAGATAAAGCTATTGAAAATGCTGAAAAGTTAGGTTTTACAAACGGAGCAGCGTTGTACCCAATGGTTACTATGAATGGTGAAGAATGCCATAACGAATGGGAAATTACTTTTGAAGAAATTCATAGAAATGGAGCTATTGCTTTTGCAATTTATAACTATTATAGGTTTACAGAAGACTATTCTTACATTCCAGAAAAAGGATTGGAAGTTTTAATTGCCATTGCACGTTTTTGGCAACAAAGAGCTACTTTTTCTTCGGATAAAAACAAGTTTATGATTTTGGGTGTTACTGGTCCCAATGAATATGAGAATAACATCAACAATAATTTTTATACAAATTACATTGCAAAATGGTGTATTAATTATGCATTAGAAAATATAGAAATTGTAAAAACAGACCATAATTCTGATTATAATAGAATTAAAGAAAAAGTAAATTTTTCTGATGAAGAGTTAGCAAAATGGAAAAGTGTTGCAGATGGAATGTATTTTCCATATTCAGAAAAGCACAATGTATATTTACAACAAGATGGTTTCTTAGACAAAGAATTAATTACGGTTGCAGATTTAGATAAAAGTCAGAGACCGATTAACCAAAAATGGAGTTGGGACAGAATTTTACGTTCTCCGTACATAAAACAAGCCGATACTTTACAAGGTTTTTACATGTTCGAAGATGATTTCTCTACAGAAGAATTAGAACGTCATTTCGATTTTTATGAGCCATTTACCGTTCACGAAAGTTCACTTTCTCCTTGTGTACATAGTATTCAGGCTGCAAAGTTAGACCGAATGGAACAAGCATATACCTTTTATTTACGTACTTCTCGTTTAGATCTAGATGATTATAATCACGAAGTAGAAGAAGGGTTACACATTACTTCTATGGCTGGTACTTGGATGAGTATTGTAGAAGGTTTTGGTGGTATGAGAGTACAAAAGAATACACTTTCTTTTTCGCCAAAAATTCCTAAAGAATGGAATTCTTATTCATTTAAAGTGAATTTTAGACATCAAGTAATTACTGTAAATGTTTCTCAAAAAGGAACTGATTTTACTTTAGAGGGAACAGAAGCAGTTCACATTTTAGTAAATGGAGAACAAGTAACGGTATCACCAAGTAAATAAATATAAATACTTACCTCAAAGGTCTTAAAGCCTTTGAGGTATTATAATACTAATAAAAAATGAAAAACTTATTCTTAGTTTTTGTTATTGTATTTTTGTTTTCATGTCAAAAAAGAGAACAAAATAAAATGGAGTTTACTAGGGAAGTTGCAGAAGTAATGAGTGAAATTGAAAGAGTAGAACCACCAAATTGGTTTATAGGTTTTAAAGATTCTTCGTTACAATTATTAGTAAAAGAAGAAAATATTGGAGCTTCAATTCCTTCAATCTCTTATGAGGGAGTTTCTATCGAAAAAGTAAACAAAGCTAGAAGTAATAATTACCTGTTTATTGATTTAAAAATTGATGCGTCTACAAAAGCAGGGAAATTTAATATCGATTTTACTTTTACGGATGGCACAAAAAAAACACATACTTACGAGTTAAAATCAAGAGATAAATCTTCGGATGATTTTATTGGTTTCAATAGTTCGGATGCAATTTATTTAATTACTCCAGATCGTTTTGCAAATGGAGATGAGTCTAATAACATCAATACAGCATTAAAAGAAACAGACATCGATAGATCTGACAATTACAAGCGTCACGGAGGAGATTTACAGGGAATTATTAACCATGTAGATTATATTGCAGACTTAGGTTTTACTGCAGTTTGGCCAACACCTGTATTATTAAATGATATGGCAGAAAGTTCGTATCATGGGTACGCAATGACAGATTTCTATAAAGTAGATTCACGTTTTGGAAATTTATCAGAATATAAAAAATTAGCTGATAAGTTAAGAGATAAAGACATGAAATTAATCATGGATCAAGTAGCCAATCATTGTGGTATTGGGCATTGGTGGATGAAAGATATTCCTTTTGATGATTGGTTAAACAATCAAAAAAACTATGAAGAGAATATTAATAATTGGAATGATGAAACTAATATTGGCTCTAATCATAGAAGAACTACAAATCAAGATATTTACGCATCAAAAGCAGATTTAAAAGGAAATAATGAAGGATGGTTTACACCTGCAATGCCAGATTTAAATCAGCGTAATCCGTTTTTAGCAAAATACATTATTCAAAATAGTATTTGGTGGATAGAAACGTTGGGTTTAGGTGGTATTAGACAAGATACCTATCCGTATCCAGATAAATATTTTATGAGCAATTGGGCAGGTTCTATAATGAATGAGTATCCTAATTTTTCTATTGTTGGTGAAGAGTGGAGTTACAATCCGTTAATTGTTGGTTATTGGCAAAGGGGCGCAAATAATAGAGATGGTTACGAGTCCAACTTAAAATCTCCAATGGATTTTCCAATGCAAAAGGCAATTGTAGAAGGCTTAAATGAGCAAGAATCTTGGGATCAGGGTTTGATAAAATTATACGAAGGTTTAGCCAATGATTTTCATTATGCATCGCCAAAAGACGTGTTTGTTTTTTTAGATAATCACGATAAAACAAGAGTGTTTACAGAGCTATGGGAAGATGTTTCTAAAGTAAAAATGGGTTTAAGTTACATGTTAACTTTACCTAGAATTCCACAAATTTATTACGGTACAGAAATTTTAATGAATGATTCTGCAAATCCAGGAGATCATGGTTTAATACGAAGTGATTTTCCAGGAGGATTTAAAGGTGATGCCGTAAATGCTTTTACAGGAGAAGGATTAAATGAGTCTCAGAAAGACATGCAATCTTTTATTACAAAGGTGCTAAACTATCGTAAAAGCAGTAAAGCAATTCAGGATGGTAAAACCATTCATTTTTCACCATCTACAGGAACTTATTTCTTGTTTAGAATAAAGGGAGATGAAACTGTTGTGAACATTATCAATAAAAATGACCAACCGATTACAATAAGTCTAAAACGATTTGAAGAGGTTGGATTAGATGGAAAAAAAGTAAAAAATATTATTACAGGCGATACCTTTATTTGGGGAGATGAAATTAATTTATCAGAAAAAGGTAGTGTTCTTTTAACAACAAAAATATAAGTTAAATTAGACAGTCTCCTTAAGTTTTTAAAAACTTAAGGTTCATAAAATATATTAACATGAAAACATTTAAAATTTTATTTTTATTATTGTTTATCACGGCTTTATCGTTTGCCCAAAACTCAAATAGAGTTTTTGAAAGCGCTACTATTCAAAAAGATAATTTATTAAAAATTACAGTTAATGATGGAGTGTATCAAATACAATTTTATAATTCTAAAATTGTAGAAACATCTTTTATTCCAAAAGGAGAAAAGTTTACATCTAATTCTCATGCTGTTGTTTTAAAACCCAATTTAGCAGCTATTGAATTTATAGAATCAGACTCTGTTGTAAATTTTTCATCAAAGGGGATTGTTGTAAAAATTAAGAAAGCACCTTTTAAAATTTCGTACTTCTATGGTGGAAACGAAATTACATCAGAAAAAACAGGATATTTAAAATCCAAACATCAACCAATGGATTTGGTTAAAGGTAATATTGTTGCAACCGAAACAGAAAAAATAGCATTCAATTTAACTTCAGATGAAATTCTATATGGAGCAGGATCTAGAGCGTTAGGTATGAATAGAAGAGGCTATAGATTGCCACTTTATAATAGAGCTCAGTATGGTTATGAAACGCATGCAGAATTAATGAATTTTACACTACCAATTGTAATTTCATCAAAAAAGTACATGCTTCATTTTGATAATGCACCTATTGGTTATTTAGATTTAGACAGTAATAAAGATAATACTTTAACCTACGAAACCATTTCTGGACGTAAAACCTACCAAGTTATTGTTGGAGATTCTTGGATAGATTTAGTCAACAATTATACCGATTTAACAGGAAAACAACCTTTACCAGCACGTTGGACTTTAGGTAATTTTTCGAGTAGATTTGGCTACCATTCTCAAAAAGAAACAGCAGCAACAATCACAAAATTTAAAGAAGAAAAAATACCTGTAGATGCCATAGTTTTAGACTTGTATTGGTTTGGAAAAGACTTACAAGGCACTATGGGGAATCTTGAGGTTTACAAAGACTCTTTCCCCGATATGAAGGGAATGATTTCTCAATTAAAAGACAAAGGTGTAAAAACAGTTTTAATTACAGAACCTTTTATCTTATCTACTTCTAAAAAATGGAATGAGGCTGTAAAAAAAGAAGTTTTGGCTACAGATTCTATAGGAAATCCTGCCAGATATGACTTCTATTTTGGTAACACAGGTATTGTAGATATTTATAAAAAAGAAGGAAAAGAGTGGTTTTGGAACATTTACAAAGAGCTTATAGATTTAGGAGCTAAAGGACTTTGGGGAGATTTAGGAGAACCAGAAGTTTTGCCGTCTTGGGTAAATTTTCAAAACAAAAAAGCAGATGAAATTCACAATATTTATGGGCACGATTGGGCTCGTTTAATTTTTGAAGGATATCAAAAAGAATTTTCAAACGAAAGACCTTTTATTTTAATGCGAGCAGGTTACTCAGGTTCTCAACGTTTTGGAATGATTCCTTGGTCTGGAGATGTAAACAGAACTTGGGGTGGTTTGCAATCTCAACCAGAAATTGCTTTACAAATGGGTATGCAAGGTTTGGGGTATATGCATTCTGATTTAGGTGGTTTTGCAGGCGCAAATTTAAACGATAATCTCTATATACGTTGGTTGCAATATGGTGTTTTTCAACCTATATTTAGACCTCATGCACAAGAAGATGTTGCTAGTGAACCTGTCTTTAGAAGTAAAAGAGCCAAGAGATTAACAAAACAAGCAATTGAATTGCGGTACAAGTTATTGCCTTATAATTACAATTTAGCCTTTGAGAACAATCAAAAAGGAACACCATTAATGAGACCCATTTTCTTTGAAGAAGAAAATGAGAAGTTACTGAACAATTCCACGACCTATCTTTGGGGTAAAGATTTTTTAATTACACCAATTTTAAAAGATTCGGTAGCAACTAAAGAGATTTATTTTCCGAATACTGCTAATTGGTTTAATTTTTATAATGATGAAAAAGTTATTGGCGGACAAATAAAAACAGTTTCGTTAGATGAGGAAACAATTCCTACTTATGTAAGGGGAGGAGCTTTTGTTTTAATGACAGATTTAGTACAAACTACAGATGCCTATAAAGCAGATAAATTAAAGCTGCATTATTATTATGATGCGTCGGTTAAGAAAACAGATAGAGAATTTTATAATGATGATGGACTTACTGCAAATGCTTTTGAAAAAGGAGCTTTCGAAATTTTAGAATTTGAAGCAGAAATTTTAAAACGTTGGTTAGAAATTGATTTAGAGGCAGAATTTGGAGATGCTTGGAATTCATCAGCAAAAGAAATAAAATTAATTATTCATAATATCAATTGGAATCCTAAAAAGATAAAAGTTGATGGAAAAAGAAAACGAATTTCATCAGAAAAAAATATGCTTACAATTCCATTAAAATGGAGTCCTAATAAAGAATTAAAAGTAAAAATATCATTAAAATAATAAATCAAATATGAAAAAAATATACAGCGTTATATCCGTTTCTGTTTTAGCAATAATAATTGGTTGTTCAACAGAAAAAGCACCAAAAATTAAAAAGATGAGTACAAATCAAGAGAAAAAAACAGTGGTTTATCAGGTATTTACACGTTTGTTTGGTAATACCAATACCACAAACAAACCTTGGGGAACAATTGAAGAAAACGGCGTTGGAAAATTTAATGATTTTACAGATAAAGCATTATCTGAAATTAAAGATTTAGGAGTTACACATATTTGGTATACAGGTGTTCCGCATCACGATGTAATTAGAGATTATACAGAGTTTGGCATTTCAAATGACGATCCAGATATTGTAAAAGGTAGAGCAGGTTCTCCGTATGCTGTAAAAGACTATTACAATGTAAATCCAGATTTAGCTGTAAATGTAGAAAAAAGGCTAGAAGAGTTTGAGGCTTTAATAGCGCGTTCTCATAAAAATGGATTGAAAGTAATAATTGATATTGTACCCAATCATGTTGCAAGAAATTACCAAAGTTTATCAAACCCTGAAGGAACAAAAGATTTTGGTGCAGAAGATGATAAAACGGTGGAATATGATGTAAATAATAATTTTTATTATGTGCCAAATCAAGCGTTTGAAGTACCTGATTTCTTAAATGGATATGCTCCTTTAGGTGGAGAGAAATCTCCGTTATCAGATAATAAATTTGATGAAAACCCAGCAAAATGGACAGGAAATGGCTCAAGAGCTGCAAAACCTCATTTTAACGATTGGTACGAAACTGTAAAAGTAAATTATGGTATTTCTCCTGATGGAAAAAAAGATTTTGATGAGTTACCAGAAGGTTTTGATAATGAAGATTACAAAAAACACTTTGAGTTTTGGCAAGACAAAAAAGTGCCTAGTTCTTGGATTAAATTTAGGGATATTGCATTGTATTGGACTGCAAAAGGAGTAGACGGATTTAGATATGACATGGCAGAAATGGTGCCTGTAGAGTTTTGGAGTTTTATGAATTCTGCGATTAAAATGAAAAACGAAGATGCATTTTTATTAGCAGAAGTGTACAACCCTAATGAATATAGAAATTACATTAGAAAAGGAAAAATGGATTATTTGTATGATAAAGTTCAATTATATGATACCATAAAAAATATTATGCAAGGTCATGGGTTAACAGATCACATTGCGCCAATACAAGAAGATTTAAAAGATATTGAGCACAATATGTTACACTTCTTAGAAAACCATGATGAGCAAAGAATTGCAAGTCCAGAATTTGCAGGAGATGCCTTAAAAGGAAAACCAGCAATGGTAGTTTCTTCAACAATTTCTACGGCACCAACAATGGTTTATTTCGGACAAGAATTTGGAGAGCCAGGAGCAGAAAATGCAGGATTTGGAACTCCTTCTAGAACCTCAATTTTCGATTATATTGGTGTGCCAACTTTACAACGTTGGGTAAACGGTAAAGAATATGATGGCGGAAAATCTACGGATCAAGAAAAAGAATTAAGAGATTTCTACAAACGTTTATTAAACTTTACCATTAAAAGTGATGCCTTAATGGGCGAGTACCAAGATATTCATCATTTTAATCGCGGAAATACAGAATGGTATAATGAAAGAGTTTCATCTTTTGTACGTTATAGTGAAGATGAAAAATTAATTATTGTTTCTAACTTTAATGCAAATGATACTTATGGATTTGAGTTAGGTTTACCTCAAGATATTATTGCAAAATGGAACTTAAAAGACGGCGAATACCAAGTAGAAGATCAATTGTATAAAGAGTATTCATCAACTTTAAAAGTAGAAAACGGAGAAGCTAGAGTTAGAGTAGATCTAAAACCATTAGAATCTTTTATACTTAAAGTTAAATATTAATAACATAAACCTCAAAGGGGTTTAAAATCTTTGAGATTTAAAAATAAAATATAATTATGAAGAACCTTGTTTTTTTCATCTTGTTAGCAACTATTTTTAGTTGTAAAGAAAATGCATCAACAGAAAAAGTAGCAACACAAACAGTTCAAAAAGATTTTGTTTGGGAAGGCGCAAATATTTATTTTTTATTGACAGACCGTTTTAATAATGGTGACAGTACTAATGATGTCAATTTTGAAAGAACCCAAGAAACGGGCAAATTACGTGGTTTTGAAGGTGGAGATATTAAAGGAATTACTCAGAAAATAAAAGAAGGTTATTTTACAAAATTAGGAATCAATGCCATTTGGATGACGCCAATTGTAGAGCAAATTCATGGTGGAACCGATGAAGGTACTGGTGTATCTTATGGTTTTCATGGCTATTGGACAAAAGATTGGACAAGCATAGACCCGAATTTTGGAACTAAAGAAGACTTGAAAGAATTGGTATCTATTGCGCATAAAAACGGAATTCGTATTTTATTAGATGCCGTAATCAATCACACGGGGCCTGTTACAGAGAAAGATCCTGTATGGCCTTCAGATTGGGTAAGAACAGGACCTGCATGTACGTATGATTCTTATGAACATACGGTTTCTTGTACCTTGGTAGAGAATTTACCAGATATAAAAACAGAAAGCAATGAAGCGGTTGCTTTGCCACCTCAATTGGTTGAGAAATGGAAAGCAGAAGGACGTTACGAGCAAGAAGTAAAAGAATTAGATGCTTTTTTTGCAAGAACAGGGCATCCAAGAGCGCCTCGTTTTTACATTATGAAATGGTTGACAGATTATATTACCGAATTTGGTATTGATGGCTACAGAGTAGACACCGTAAAACATACAGAAGAATTTGTATGGCAAGAATTTAAGAAAGAATGTGATGCCGCTTTTGCTATTTATAAAAAGAATAATCCTGAAAAAGTTTTAGATAATAACCACTTTTATTTAGTAGGTGAGGTGTATAATTACACCATATCAGATGGAAAAGCATTTGATTTAGGTGGAGAAAAAATCAATTATTATGACAATGCTTTTAATAGCTTAATCAACTTTGAGTTGAAATGGAATGTGAAACAAATGGCAGAAACGGCTGTTTTTCAAAAATACGATTCGCTTTTAAATACAGATTTTAAAGGATACGGAATTTTGAATTATTTGACCTCTCATGATGATGGTCAGCCTTTTGATAAAGAAAGAGAGCAGCCTTATAAAACGGCCACTATGTTACTGTTAACTCCAGGAACATCTCAAGTATATTATGGAGATGAATCTGCAAGAGATCTAACCATAGAAGGCACTGTAGGTGATGCAACCTTACGATCTTTTATGAATTGGGAAGACATTCAATCTAAAGAAGAAACTCAGAAAATTTTAGAACATTGGCAAAAATTAGGGCAATTTAGAGCAAATCATATGGCTGTTGGAGCAGGAAAGCATGAATTAATTTCAGAAGAAAATGGTTTGGTTTTTTCTAGAGTTAGAAACGATGATAAAGTTGTAATAGGACTTAATTTACCAAAAGGAAATAAAGAAATTACTGTTTCTTCAATCTTTAATAATGGCGAAAAAGTAAATGATTTTTACTCAAATCAAACAGTCGAAGTTAAAGAAGGGAAAGTAAGTTTTACATCAAAAGACACTGTTGTCTTATTAGAAAAAAAATAAGTTATGAGAATTAAGTTTTTATTAATCGTTATTTGTATTAGTTTGTCTTCTTGTTTGATGAAACCAGAAACGGTTTTAGTTTCTCCAGATGAAGCTATTTCTCTTGAATTCTCTTTAAATGAACAAGGAAAACCTTTTTATACTGTCTTTTTTAAGAATAAATCAATCATAAAAGAATCTTCTTTAGGTTTCGATTTTGAAAACAGTAAACCATTTTTAGATAATTTTAAAGTCATTAAATCATCAACAACAGCATTTAACGAAACTTGGCAAATGCCTTGGGGAGAGCAATTAGATGTTGTAAATAATTACAATGAATTAAGAGTAGAATTGCAGGAGAAATCAGACTTAAAAAGAAAGTTAAATATTGTTTTTAAAGTATACAATGATGGTGTTGGTTTTAGATATGAATTTCCAAAACAAGACAATTTTTCGGAAGCTTTTATAACTGAAGAAAATACACAATTTAATTTAACGGAAGACTATAAAACCTTTTGGATTCCTGGAGATTGGGATATTTATGAGCATTTGTATAGCACTACAAAGTTATCAGAAATTGATGCATCTGTTAAAAGAAACCACCCAAGTTTAGGGCAAACATACATTCCAGAAAATGCTGTAAATACACCCGTTACTTTAGTTGGTAAAAATGGCATTCATTTAAGTTTTCATGAAGCTGCTTTGGTAAATTATTCTGGAATGACTTTAAAAGTTGATACAGATAAATTATCTTTTAAAAGTAGTTTAGTAGGTTCTAGAAATACAACGTATAAAGTAAAAAGAACATTGCCATTTCACACCCCTTGGAGAACGATTCAGATTACTGATAATGCGCCAGATTTAATTCAATCTAACTTAATTGTAAATTTAAACGAACCAAATAAATTGGGTGATGTTTCTTGGTTTACACCTATGAAATATACAGGAGTTTGGTGGGAAATGCACTTAGGAAAATCTTCTTGGGATTATGGAATGGAAATGGTTGATGGAAAATGGACAGATACAGGAAAAGCGCATGGAAAACATGGTGCAACCACAGAAAATGTAAAACGTTTTATCGACTTTTCAGCAAAGAATAATATTGGTGGTGTTTTAGTTGAAGGTTGGAATACTGGTTGGGAACGTTGGATTGGTTTTGAAGATAGAGAAGGTGTTTTTGATTTTGTAACTCCTTATCCAGATTATAATTTAGACGAAGTTACTGCGTATGCAAAAGAAAAAGGTGTAGAAATTATTATGCATCATGAAACTTCTGCAGCAACTGCTACTTATGAAAAACAGCAAGATGTTGCATATTCTTTAATGCAGAAATATGGAATGCATGCAGTAAAATCTGGTTATGTTGGTAAAATTTTACCAAAAGGAGAGTATCATCATGGACAATATATGGTGAATCAATATAACAATGCAGCCATAAAAGCAGCAAAATATCAAGTAGCTGTAAATGCACACGAACCTATAAAAGCAACAGGTTTAAGACGTACATATCCTAATATAATTTCTAGAGAAGGTTTACGAGGACAAGAATTTAATGCTTGGTCTTCTGATGGAGGAAACCCTCCTGAGCATTTACCTATTGTCGCTTTTACAAGAATGTTGGCAGGACCTATAGATTATACACCAGGAATCTTTAATATTAAATTTGATGACTATAAAAAGAATAATCAGGTAAATACAACTTTGGCGCATCAACTTGCTTTATATGTGGTTATTTACAGTCCAGTTCAAATGGCTGCAGATTTAGTAGAGCATTATGAGGCGAACCCAAAACCACTTCAATTTATTAAAGATGTTGGTGTAGATTGGTCTGAAACCAAAGTTTTAGATGGAGAAGTTGGTGAGTTTGTTACAATTGCTAGAAAAGAACATGGAACAGGTAATTGGTTTTTAGGAAGTATTACTGATGAAAATTCAAGAGTAATTGAAATTGATTTTAGTTTTTTAGATGACAACCAATTATACGAAGCTAAGATTTACAAAGACGGTAAAAATGCTCATTGGGATAAGAATCCTTTAGATATTGAGTTTCAAACTATAGAATTACAACGCACTTCTAAATTAAAATTTCCTTTAGCAGAAGGAGGTGGATTAGCGATTAGTATTAAGAAAATGAATTAATTGTTGTACTATTTTTTATAATTTTTTCAAGTCCAATTGATGGCAATACATCATGTGAGTTTTATCTACATATCAATAATTCAAAAAGTTCGTTAGATTCTCTATAACTACACAAACACGGACAGTAATTTTAGTTTCTAAAAAAACTAAAAACTGGTAATAAGGTGTTTGTGTTTTTTTTAGTTGTAAATAAAAAGTATTAGCAGATAAAGTAGAAGTTGAAAACGGAAAAGTAATTATAAGTTCAGATTTTAATGTTTTTTTGTTAGAGAAGTTCTAATTTTTGGGCGTTTAAACGGGCTTTTCGCACTCGCTTTTTTTCAGAAAAAGAAAAAAGAGCTCAAACAAACGCTGCAATCCCTAACGCAAGATTTTTTGTAGGCGAGTTTTAATTGCTTAAATTAGTAATTATTCTAGAGTAAAGTACTGTAGATTTAGAAGAGAAATATTAAAATACAAGAGAAATCAACTTAAATACAATTTTATAAAACAATTAGAATAACTTTGTCGTTTGTAAAGAACGTTAAGTAATCTTGTTAAATTGTAAGATTTACTTCGTTTCTCTAGCAAAGAGAAATAAACAAAACAATATGGGAACATTAGTAAATAATTACATTTTTAAAGCATTAGAGAGCTACCCTTTCGATTTAGAAGAGGTAATGGAGGCTTTAAATTTTGCATTATCTTATGATGATAAAAATACAATGGCATTAACTTTAATGGGTAGAGTTTATGCAGAAAAGTTGTATAAATATGAAGAAGCAATTGTTTATTTTAAACAAGCTTTAGCAGAAAATATTCATGCTTTTGAGGTATACACACCTTATATAAATACACTTCTATGGAATGAAGATTATAAAGAAGTAGAAGATTTTATAGATTTTGCTTTAACTGTAAAAGGATCAGATAAAGCTCTTTTATATCTTAAAAAAGCTATTTTAAATGAGCAATTAAAAGAGTACAAAACAGCTATGACTTTTATAAAGTTAGCAAAAGAGCATACGTTTAATTCAGAATTTATGGCAGATATTATTATCGAAAAAGATAGAATAAAAGGAAAAATGCCTAAGAAAAAGAAAGTAAAAGATTTAAAGAAGCCTGCTAAGGGCAATAAAAACAAAAAATAAAAAAGATGTTAGTGAAAACTAACATCTTTTTTTATTTAAACAGAGCGTCTAAAGTTAAAATATCTAAAACACCATCTGCTAAAAGATTGTTTTTTGCTTCAAACTCTTTAATCGCATTTAGAGTTTCTATTTTATATACCCCGTCTAGTGTTATATGAAAACCTTTTAAATTTAATTGTTTTTGTATTTCAAATATTAAAGCATTTTTTTGACTATAAACAAATACTTTATCAGGATTAAACATACTTTTAATCTTCTTTATTAAAGTTGATTTCTGGTAAGATTCTAAATCGGTTCCTGAATTTTCTAAAAACTGTATTTCTTTATTAGACAAACCTTTTGATTTTAACTCAGCAGATTTTTCTAATTTACTTTCGTAGTATTTAATAGTTGCCAGTTTATCGGCATATTTTGTAACAGCTAATTTGGTTTCTTCTGTATCGTCTTCTGGCGTTCTAACATCAATATCATTAACTGTCCACTGCATTTTTACAAAGCTATTTAAGTCTCCTGTAGCTTTGTAATAATTAATTACAGCTTCTTGGTTGTAATATGAGAGATCTATTTCTTTCGATTTTTTATAATCTACATCCGGAGAATTAAATCTTTTGTATTGAGCATATTGTCCGTAGCCAATAAAAAAAGCAATAATCAATAAAAGTAAAATAATTAATTGTTTCATAAAGTTTGATTATCGTTTAATAGGTGTAGCAAAAATAAGAAAAAGAAAAGGTTAGGAGTGTTTTCTATTAGAAGAATCTCTAATAAGTAACTCTACATCTAAAATCTTTTTGGTGAGTGTTTGTTTTATAACATCATTTTTGACGTGCTCTAAAAAAGAAAGCGCAGCTTGTTTACCTATTTCGTCACTATGTTGTTCTATACTTGTAATAGAAGGAGTAACCATAGAACTAAAAGGTTCGTTACCAAAACCAACCAAGGCAATTTCATTAGGGATACTAATTTTTTCTTCATTAAGTACTTGTAAAGCACCTAAAGCTGCATAATCTCCAGCCACATAAACAGCATCTGGTCTATGCGTTAAAGCTAGTAATTGATGCATTTTTTCTCTACCATCTTTTATGGTTAAATCGCTTTCTATTAACAACTCATCAATGAGAGGTAAGTTGTGTTTATTTAAAGCATCTATATATCCTTTAATTCTGTTATTAAAAATTCGAGTTCGTTTAAAACCACCAATATGTGCAATTCTTTTACAACCTTGAGCTGCAAGATGTTCTACTATTAAATGACTACTGTTGTAATCATCTATACCAATATAATCTACATTTAAATCATTTTCTCCACGATCAAATGTTATCAAAGGAATTCCTGCTTTTTTTACTTTTTCATAATAACTTAAGTCTACAGTTTCATTTGCCATAGAAGCAATTATACCATCTACTTGTGTAAATAACAAAGTATCTATACTCGCGCATTCTTTTTTAAAAGACTCGTTAGATTGTGTAATAATAATATTATAACCTTCTTTATTTAATACTTCTTCTATATTTTGTATTACAGAAGAAAAAAAATTACTATTTGTTCTAGGTACAATAACACCAACCAATTTGCTTTTACCACTTCTAAGAGCACTTGCGAGGTGGTTAGGTTGGTAGTTTAGATTCTTGGCAACTTGCCTAACCGCTTTTTTTGTTTTCTCACTTATTCGAGAATCATTATGTAAAGCCTTTGAAACAGCTGCAGGAGAGATGTTTAAAACACTAGCGATATCTTTTATGGTAGTTTTCTTTTTGATAATAATATTTTTTATATATTTGCTTAATCGATTAAGCAAATATAATTCGATATTTATTATAATCAAAACGATAGTTCAATTCTTTCCTTTTGATTTTATTTTGAAATATTGCTTAAACGTTTAACCAATTAGCTATAATATTTAAAAAAGGATTAAAATGGCAAAAGTAGTAACATTTGGAGAGATCATGTTAAGATTAGCTCCTCAAGGATTTTTAAGATTTTCACAAGCAAATAATTTTGATGCAGTTTACGGAGGTGGAGAATCTAATGTAGCAGTATCATTAGCTAACTACGGAATCGATGTAGATTTTGTAACGCGTTTACCAAAAAATGATATTGGTGAGTGTGCAATGATGGAAATGCGTAAAAGAGGTGTTGGTGTAGATAAGATTGTTTATGGTGGAGACCGTTTAGGTATCTATTTCTTAGAAACTGGTGCTGTATCTAGAGGATCTAAAGTGGTGTATGATAGAGCGCATTCTGCTATTGCAGAAGTAGAATCTGGAATGATCGATTGGGATGTAGTTTTTGAAGGTTGTGAATGGTTTCATTGGACAGGTATTATTCCTGCTATTTCTCAAGGTGCTGCTGATGTAACTTTAGAGGCTTTAAAAGCAGCTAGTGCAAAAGGAATTACTATTTCTACAGATTTAAACTACCGTGCAAAATTATGGAATTTCTGTGATGACGCTCATAGAGAGGCTATCATGACAGAATTAACTTCTTACTGTGATATCGTTTTAGGAAATGAAGAAGACGCAGAAATGCATTTCGGAATTAAGCCTGATGGAGCTGCAGTTCAAACAGCAGGACATGATGTAAAAGCAGAAGCTTTCTTATCTGTTTGTAAACAAATGATGGAGAAATTTCCAAGAGCTAAAAAGGTAATTACTACTTTAAGAGGTTCTATTTCTGCTTCTCACAATACTTGGGCAGGAGTTTTATATGATGGAAAAGAAATGTTACAAACACGTCAATACCAAATTACAGATATCGTAGATAGAGTAGGTGGTGGAGATTCTTTTATGGGAGGTTTAATCTACGGATTATTAACATATCCAGATAACGATCAAAATGCATTAGACTTTGCAGTTGCTGCATCTTGTTTAAAACACACTATTAAAGGTGATGCAAACTTAGTTACCGTTGCAGAAGTAAATAAATTGATGGGTGGTGATGCATCTGGAAGAGTAGCTAGATAAATCTAGTTTTTTGTTTAACTGTTAAGTAGTTTAAGCTATTTAACAGTTAAACAAATTTATAACTGTACACATACTAATTTTAAAATCAACGATAAAATATGAAAAAATCTGTAGCTATAATGTGTGGAGGTGGTCCTGCTCCAGGAATTAATACAGTAATTAGTACTGTTGCTAAAACCTTTATGAAAGATGGTTATGAGGTAATTGGTGTTCATCATGGATATCAAGGATTGCTTTCAGAAAATCCTGTATTGGAGATTTTCGATTTTCATCGTGCAGATCGTATTTTTAGTAGAGGTGGTTCTAGTCCTATAATGAGTAGATTTAAACCTAAAGACAGTGACTTTAAAGTAGATTTTTTTAAGAAAAATAATGTAAAATTATTGGTTACTATTGGTGGAGATGATACCGCTTCTACAGCAAATAGATTAACCAAATATTTAAAAAGTGAAGCGTTAGATGTTAGACATATTCATGTTCCTAAAACAATAGATAACGATTTACCTTTACCAGACAGAAACCCAACATTTGGTTTTCATACAGCTAAAGATGAGGGTGTACGTATTGGAAATACCGTTTATGAAGATGCAAGAACCAGTGAGAATTGGTTTGTAATGTCTGCAATGGGACGTTCTGCAGGGCATTTAGCTTTCGGAATAGCCTCTGCATGTCATTTTCAGATGGTGATTATTCCAGAAATGTTTAACAAAACAACGATTACATTTGAGAAGTTAACCAATATGATTATTTCTTCTATTATTAAATGTAAAATTATGGGGCTTGAATATGGTGTAGCTTTAATTAGTGAAGGTGTTTTTCATTTCATGGAAGAAGAGGAAATTATAAATTCAGGAATTAATTTTACTTATGATGATCATGGGCATCCAGAGTTAGGTAACGTAAGCAAATCACATATATTTAATTACTTATTACAAATTAAATTAAAAGAAATAGGCTTAGATATAAAATCTAGACCTGTAGAGCTTGGTTATGAATTAAGATGTTGCAATCCTATTGCCTTTGATTTAACCTTGTGTACTTTACTAGGTATTGGTGTTAAAAAACTATTTGATCAAGGTGCAACAGGTTGTATTGTAAGCGCCAATTCTAGAGGAGATATTACTCCTTTATATTTAAAAGATTTTGAAGATGAAAATGGTAAAATTCCACCAAGATTAGTAGATATCAATTCTGATATGGCACAGTTATTCATAGAAAACTTATTCTTTTTAAAAGAAAAGGATTATGAAAATGCTAAAAAGTACGTGACCAATCCAGAAGCATACGATTTTAAAAAAATATTAAACTGGAGTTAAAATTGTTTAAGAGGTTAATTGTTAAATTGTGTAACTGTAACACTCAGGTACAATTCAACAATTACACGATCAAACAATTACACAAATAAACGATTACACAAATAAACAATAAAAAAATGGCACAATTTTCAAGATTAGAAGTAGCACAAGTAATGAAAGAAACAGGAATGATTCCTTTGTTTTTTCATAATGATATAGAATTAAGTAAAAAAGTATTAAAAGCATGTTACGATGGTGGAGCTCGTTTAATGGAGTTTACAGCACGTGGAGATTTTGCTCACGAAGTTTTTGGTGAGTTAACAAAATATGCTATTGCAGAATTACCAGGTATGATTATGGGTGTAGGTTCTGTTACAGATGCAGGAGCAGCATCATTGTATATGGCATTAGGAGCAAACTTTATTGTAACTCCTGTTTTAAGAGAAGATATTGCAATTGCTTGTAACCGTAAAAAAGTATTATGGTCTCCAGGTTGTGGTACCTTAACAGAAATAACTAGAGCAGAAGAATTAGGATGCGAAATCGTCAAATTATTCCCTGGTGATATTTATGGACCACAGTTTGTAAAAGGTGTTAAAGGACCACAACCTTGGACTAGTTTAATGCCAACAGGTGGAGTTTCTCCTACTGAAGAAAACTTAAAAGGTTGGTTTGATGCAGGTGTAACTTGTGTTGGAATGGGGTCTAAATTAATTTCAAAAGAAATTATTTCAAACGAAGATTATGCAAAATTAGAGAAAGATGTAAGAGCAGCTTTAGCTATTGTAAAAGCGGTTAGAAAATAATTTAAATTATTTCTAGTACTTATAACTCCAACTGAAAAGTTGGAGTTTTTTGTTTTAGATGAAAATATTCTATCTATACTTTTCTGCATTTCGTCGATACTTTAAATTGCCTGACCAACTACCTCTAAAAGACATTATTTTATTAACCTAGATTTGTATAAATTAAAAGTTAAACCTCCCAAAATGTCTAAAAATTTGAAAGTATTGTTAATTGAAGATAATCTAATAGAAATAATGAAAATGAAAAGAACACTTTCATTATTAAAATTAGATCATACAATGCAGGAAGCTAAAAATGGCGAAATAGCATTAGAGTTTTTACAAGATAAAAGTAATTTTCCTGATTTAATTTTATTAGATTTAAACATGCCTAAAATGAGTGGTATAGAGTTTTTATCGATCTTAAAAAAGGATGAAAATATACAACACATTCCAACAGTAATTTTAACTACTTCAGATAATCAAAAAGATTTAGAAGAATGTTATAAATTAGGTGTTTCTGGTTATATTTTAAAGCCTTTAAAATATGACGATTATGTTAAAAAAATTGAAACGGTATTGTCTTACTGGAGTGTTAATGAATTAAAAAAATACTAATATGAAAGGAATAGTTTTTACAGAGTTTTTAGATTTAGTTGAAGAAAAGTTCGGACTAGAGATGGTAGATAAAATCATTTATCAATCAGAATTAGCATCAGAAGGGATTTATACGTCTGTAGGAACATATAGCTTTTCAGAGATGCTACAATTAGTTACAAACCTTAGTGATAATACAGGGATTTCTACCGATGATTTGTTATTAGTATATGCAGAACATTTTTTTGGAATGATAGAAAAGAGTTATCCAGGTCTTTTAGCAACGTATAAAGATCCAATTGAAATGTTAGCTTCTATTGAAAATCATATACATGTAGAGGTGCAAAAAATTTATCCTGAAGCAGAATTACCAACATTTATAGTAGAAGAAAAAACAGAAAATTCTTTAACCATGGTGTATAAGTCTAGTAGAGCGATGCATCATTTTGGATTAGGATTAATGAATAAAACTTTTGAGCATTTTAATACAGAGGCATCTATTGTCTTAGAAAAAATTAAAGAAGACGGTACAGAGGTTCGATTTATTGTTAATAAAAAATAATGAGTCAACATCAAATAGAAATATTAGAACGAGCACTAAAACGTGAAAAAGCAGCGAGAAAAGCTGCTGAGAAAATTCTTGAAGATAAATCTAGGGATTTATACGATCTTTCAGAGAAATTAAAAGGTTCTAATTTAAAGCTTAATGAACTTTTAGAAGAAAAATCTTCTACATTAAAAGGTCTTTTTGATAACATTAATGATGCATATCTAGTGATGGATTTGTTTGGTAATGTTATGAAAATGAATGAGGTGGCTGTAAGTCTTTTTGGATACAATATTGAAATAGAAAACTTTAATGTTACAGAAATTATCTATCCAGAAGATATCGAATATACCTATAAATCTTTTACAGAATTATATGAAAAAGGTTTTTTTAATGGTTTTACAGCAAGAGTTTACACTAAAAATAAAGAGGTTAAATGGGTGCAAATAAATGCAACTATTGTTTATAATAAAGAGAATAAAGCAATTGCTGCTCAGGGTATTATTAGAGATATTACCAAAGAAAAAGAAGAGGAGTATTTATTAGTAGAGTCAGAAAATAGGTTGTCTGCACTTGTGCTAAATCTTAATAGTGGTATTGTTTTAGAAGATGAAAATAGAAAAATAGTATTATCAAACACAAAGTTTTGCGAATTATTTAAAGTAGATGCACAGCCTCAAGACTTATTGGGGATGGATTGTAAAATGGCATCAGAACAAAATAAATATTTATTTAAAGAATCAGCAGCTTTTGTTGATAGAATGGATGAAATTGTGGCCGCTAAAAAGCCTGTTTTTGGTGACCAATTAGAAATGATAGATGGTATCATTCTAGAAAGAAATTATATTCCAATATTTATTCAAGGAAAAGTAAAAGGTTATTTATGGACCTTTAGAGATATTACTATAGAAAAAAAATACAGCTTAAGTTTAGAGATAGAAAAAGAGAAGTATAGCAACATCATTGCCAATATGAATTTAGGATTGGTAGAGATTAATACAGACGATCAAATTTCGATGGTAAATCAAAGTTTTTTAGAAATGTCTGGCTATGCTAAAGATGAATTAATAGGAAAAGTAGGATGTGATATTTTTGCCTTTGATGAAGGTTTAGAAGTTGTAAGAAATCAAAAAGAAAAACGTCTAAAAGGAGAACCTTCATCTTTTGAGTTTAAGACAAAAAATAAAAGTGGAGAAACTAAATATTGGTTGGTAAGTGCTGCGCCAAACTATAATTTGTTTGGAGAAAATATTGGTTCTATTGCTTTGAACTTAGATATTACTAAATTTAAAAGATTACAATTACAAAAAGAGCAGATTTTAAAAGAATTAGAAAAAAGTAATGAACATTTACATGAGTATGCACATATTGTTTCTCATGATTTAAAATCGCCACTTAGAAGTATTGAGGCATTAGTTTCTTGGATTAAAGCAGATAATGAAGGGAAGTTTGATGAAATGACTCTTCAAAATTTTGATCTTGTAGAAATAACTTTAGAAACAATGGAAAAATTAATTTCTGATGTTTTAGAATATTCTAGTGCAGGGTCTAGTTCTCAAGAAGACGAAGATGTAGATTTAAATAATACGTTATCAGATTTAAAAAAGATATTATTTATTCCAGAAAATATAGCTGTTAATGTCTTAAAAACATTACCGATAGTTAAAGGAGATAAGACAAAATTTCAGCAGTTATTTCAAAATTTTATAAGTAATGCAATTAAGTTTTGTGACAAAGAAATAGGGATTGTAGAAGTAGATTATAAAGAAGATACTACTTTTCATCAATTTTCTATTAGAGACAATGGTATTGGAATTGAAAAAAAATATCATGATAAAATTTTTGAAGTTTTTACCTCTTTAAATAAAAGAGAAGATTCAACAGGAATAGGGTTGTCAATTGTAAAAAAAATAATTGACTTACATGAGGGAGCTATTTGGTTAGAAAGTGAACCAAATAAGGGAACTACTTTTTATTTCACCATTAAAAAAACTTAAATGAAAACCGTACAACTTAAAAAACATAAAAATGCTGATTTGAAATACTTATCGGAAAATATAACTTTAAAAGCACCGTTAGTACTTGTATTTGGAAATAGATATTTATTAGAAGATGAAACTATTTTTGAAGAAATTAGAGACAAATTTAAAGACGGACATTTTGTTTTTGGTTCTGCTTGTGGAGATATTTCATCAGAATCTATTGATGATGAAAGTATTACTATTACAGCTATAGAATTTGAGAAAAGTAATTTTATTATTAAAACTACAAATGTTTTAAATACTGATTCTGATGCTAAAGTAGATAGTTTTAAAGTTGGAAAGGATTTAATTAGCCAATTTCCTGAAGAAGGTTTAAAGCACATTTTTGTAATTTCTGAAGGTAGTTTTATAAACGGTAGTCAATTAACAGAAGGGATGAATTCTGCTACAGATAATAACTTATTAATTACTGGAGCTTTGTGTGGTGATGATGCTAGATTTGAAAAAACAATAGCTTCTTATAACGAAAAACCAAAAGTAGGAGAAATAGTTGCTATTGGTTTGTATGGAGAATCTTTAGAAATAACATTTTCTATTAATGGAGGTTGGACTCCTTTTGGACCAGAACGAATTGTAACAAAATCTGAAGGAAATACGTTATATGAATTAGATAACTTACCAGCATTAGATTTATACAAAAAATATTTAGGAGAAAAATCTAAAGAATTGCCAGGAGCAGCCTTATTATATCCATTAAATGTAAAAACAGAAGATGGGCATAATACGATTGTAAGAAGTATTTTAAATATAGATGAAGCAGAAAATTCTATGATTTTGGCTGGTGATATTTTAGAAAATTCTAAAGTACAATTAATGATGACCAATGTAGATAACATTGTAAATGCAGCAGAAAAAGCGGCTAAAAGTGCTCTTGAGTTTAGAAATAAGAAACCAGAATTAGCAATTTTAGTAAGTTGTATTGGTAGAAAATTGGTTTTAGACCAAAGAGTAGAAGAAGAGGTAGAAGAAGTGATGGAAGTTGTAGGAGATGCCACAACCATAACAGGCTTGTATTCTTATGGAGAAATAGCCCCTTTTATTGGAGAAAATAGTTGTCAACTTCATAACCAAACCATGACAGTTACACTAATAAGCGAATAATGAATTCTTTATTAAAAAGACAAATAAGAAAGTATCTACCACAAGAACTGCAATCTAATGATGATTTAGAGCAGTTTTTAGAGGCTGTTGATAAATCTTATACTACTTCAGAGGAGCAGTTTTTAATGCTTCAGAGAGCTACTACATTTAGTTCAGAAGAGTTGTTTTGTGCCAATAAACAGCTTAGAGAGGAATCGGATTCTCAGAAAAAAGTAATCTCAAAATTAGAAAGTGTCATAGACAAATTACAGTTTTATGATTTAAAAAATAATCGACCTAAAGAAAGTGTAGATTCTTTAAAATTGGTTTATTTTATAGATGATCAAACTAAAGAAATCATTAAAATTAATCAGCAAAAAGATAAACTTTTAAGAAATTTAGAGCGTCAAAATCAAGAATTAAATGATTATGCGCACATGGTTTCTCACGATTTAAAGTCGCCTTTACAAAGTATAGAAGCTTTAACGGCATGGGTTTTAGAAGATTATTCAGGTGTTTTAGATGGTACTGGTAAAGAGAATTTACAATTTATTAGAGAAAATATAGAAAAAATGGATACGCTTGTAAAAGGGATTTTACAATATTCTACAATAGGTAAAAATGGAAAGGATTTTTATGATATTAGTTTAGACACTTTGGTGCATGATATTTTAAAAAGTAAAGATCAATCAAGTACAACAACTTTTAGTATTCCTGAAAAATTACCGACTATAAAAGGAGATAAATTTAGGTTAAAGCAATTGTTTAAACATTTAATAGACAACGCTGTAAAATTTAATGATAAAGAAGCAAAAACGGTTGAAATAGGTTTTAATGAAACACCTGATTTTTATAATTTTTATATAAAAGACAATGGTAATGGAATTGAACGTAAATATTTTGATAAAATATTTGTGGCATTTCAAAAATTAGAAGACGATTATCAGTCTACAGGAATAGGTTTGGCTATTGTAAAAAAGATAGTAGAAGTATATAATGGAGAAATTTCTTTAGAATCTGAGCCAAAAGTGGGATCTACTTTTTATTTTAGCATAAAAAAATAAATATGGAAAAACCAAATTTAGAATATATAGAACAATTAGCAAGAGGAGATGAATCTATTAGAAATGAGTTAATAGAGGTTATTAAAACAGAGTTTCCAGAAGAAAAGGAAGAGAAGATTTTATTACCGTGTACGATTGTGAAAAAAATGGAGGTAAAGCAGAAGCAGTAAGACAAGGAATGCTTTATATGGCTAAACAGGTCGATTTAGATTATATCGGTTTTTTAGATGCTGATTTATCTACAGATTTGGCAGATTTTGATGATTTAGTAACGACTATTGAAAATAACGCGAAGTATAAAATAGTAAGTGGTTCTAGAATTAGTAGAATGGGAGCCAATATTACCAAAGAATCTGCAAGAAAAATTATTAGTATGACGATTAATTTTATCATCAGAAAAATTCTTTCTATGGATTTTAAAGACACACAATGTGGTGCTAAAATTTTTCATAAAGATGTTATTGATGTTTCTTTTGGTGATAAATTTGTAACTCAATGGATTTTTGATGTTGAAATTTTTAGAAGAATCACCCTTCATTATGGTTTAGACAAAGCAAAAGAAATGTTGTGTGAACAACCGCTAAAAAGATGGATTCATGCAGATGGTTCTAAGTTATCTATGAAAGATTCTGTTAAAATTGTTGGGCAATTAGGTCAAATAGCTTGGTTTTATAGAAAAGGTAAAAAAAAGTAATTCATTAAAAAACGATAAGTAAGTCATTTTGTAAAAAGAGTATTAAAGAGTGCCGAAACTGTTAGAATAAAGTAATATGAAGAAAGGTGTAATTGTAGTTTTCGAAAAAAAAGATATAGATGTTTTAGAGAACGTACCTTTAAAATCATTTTTTAACAAACATTTTAAAATTTGCCTCGTTAATAATGGCAATGATAATAAAATACTAAATTTTTTATTTAAGTGAAAAGAATCCTCTAAATTTGATATTTCTATTTTAAACTTAAGAAAAGAAAAAACATCAATGGCAGCAGTAAAAGCAGGTGTACGTTTTTTGTCTAAAACAGAAGACATTAATTTAATTGTACACACACCGCCAAAAAATATTTTTAACAAAAGTCTGATGAAAGAAATGTTGAAAATATCTGATGAAGATCTGGTTCTTAAAATAGATGAAAGAGTATTGCTAAGAAAGGTATATGCGCTGGATGAATTAATAAAATGTTAAAATAAAGATGATTGAAAATTTAGGTAATAAAGACAGGAAATTTTATAAAGTTGTAGGGCAAGTACAAAATTATGATTGGGGAGGAAAAAGTTTTATTCCTAATTTAGTTTCAGAAAAGATTGAAGAAAATAGAACATACGCAGAATATTGGTTAGGAGCTCATTTAAAAGCGCCATCAAAAGTAATTACTGAGAAAGGAAGTGTTTCTTTAGATCAGTTTTTAAATGAAAACCCAATTGAAAACTTAGGTGCTGATGTTGAAAAAAACTTTGGAAAATTACCGTATTTATTTAAAGTTTTAGACGTTGATAAAATGCTTTCTATACAAGTACATCCAAGTATTGCAGCTGCAAAAATTGGATATAAAAAAGAAAACGAACAAGGGATTCCATTAACAGCAAGCAATAGAAATTTTAAAGACGAAAATCACAAGCCAGAAATAATGGTTGCCTTAACAGATTTTTGGTTGTTACATGGTTTTTTAGAACAAGAAAAATTAGTAAAAAACTTAAAAGAAACGCTAGAGTTAAGTTTTTTATTAACTACTTTTTTAGAAGACGGGTATTTAGGCCTTTATAAAAAAGTGATGGAATATAGTCAAGAAGAAGTGAATACAATTCTTAGGCCTTTGGTAAAAAGAATTCTTCCGAAATTTAAAAATAACGAATTAGAGAAATCTTCACCAGCATATTGGGCAGCCAAATCATTAAACAATTCAGATTCTGAAGATATTGATAAAGGAATTTTTTCTATCTACTTTTTTAATATTTTAAATTTAAGTAGAGGTGAAGCAATTTTTCAGGATGCAGGAGTGCCACATGCCTATTTAGAAGGTGTAAATATGGAATTAATGGCAAATTCTGACAATGTGTTAAGAGCAGGATTAACAAGCAAGCATATTGATGTTGTTGAGCTTATTAAAAATACAAAATTCGAAGAAACGATTCCTAGCATTTTAAACGGTGTTGAAAATAAATCAAATGGAGAAGTTGTTTTTAAAACCATTGCAAAAGATTTTGAATTGAGTAAAATTGAATTGAAGGAAGGCATTACTCATACTTCTCATTCTAATTCAGTAGAAATATTAATGGCTTTAAATGGAGCTGCTACACTTTTACAAAATGATGAGTCTATTTCTATAGAAAAAGGACAAGCAATACTTATTAAGCCAAATACTTCTTATAAAGTTGAAACGAACTCTGAAGTAGAAATATATAAGGCAAGTGTGCCAAAATAAATTAATTTAAAACTGTTTTAGAGTCTTTAACTCTAAAACAGTTTTCCATTCCTAAAAAATTTGGATCTCCAAGTTCTTCAGACCAAAATCCTTCTAAAATATCTTTATTCAAGCATTTGTAAACTACAGTTCCTTTAAAATTTTTATCATCATAACCTTTGTAATTAAAGTTGATAACAAGAATATTGTCTTTAAAAAAACCGGTTCCAAATTGTTCTTGTGTATCGTCAATCATCCATTTAGCAATAATTCTATTATTAGCATCTAAAGACAACTTAAGCTCTCCTTTATAAGAGTTTTTTTCATCATCTTGATTGCTTCCTATAATTGAAAACGTACCTACTAAATCTTGAATTGTCATTTATTTGCTTTTATAATAGATGATGTGATTTATTACGTGTTCCATCGTTTTTGATAACTTATAAATATTGTGTCTTTCTACCAAAACTGGATTGATATGTGATCATAATAAATCTTTCTGATTAAACCTTATTACAAACTTAAGGAAAAGAAAGATATTAATTAAAACAGACACAGTGTAATCACCTATTGAAAGCTAAAAGATTTTTAAAGAACTATTATAAGAAAAACATTTTTTAAATAATATGCCCCGAAGTATAAACTTCGGGGCATATTATTAATATACGGTTTATGGATGCATTAAAGCGTCTTAAAATCTTTTTCCGATTCCGATTCCAATCCCCCAAGTACTTGAGTTGTTAGAACGGTGATCGTACACAATAGTAGGAGAAACGTCCCAATGATTGCCAAATTCTACTTCATATTCTATTCCTGCTCTAACAATAAAAAGGTTTTCATTTTTTTCAAATTCACCTCCTGCACCTAACACAAAAACCCAATGCTCTTTAAATTTATAAAGTGCGTCAAAAGTTAATACTAAAGGAAATTCTTTTTCAACAAAAGTTTCATGCTCTTTTTCTGTTATAAAAGTTTCAAGTTCTATATCATTATGAAAACCAAATCCCCATTTTTCATTTAGCCAATATTCTAAATCTAAACCAAAAGTTGGTACAATAACTGTTTTATCGCCTTCATTGGTAGTTGTAGGAATAAATGTGTGAGTTATAACTGGACTGATTCTAAAATGTTTGAAATTTTCATGTTCTTGGGCAGTAGTAATAAAACTAGTTAAAATGAACACGATTATTAAGATACTTTTTTTCAAAATTATTTTTATTAAAGATTATTTATCAAACAAAAGTATAGTAATGTTTTATTTCAAAACAAGATAAATATCAATTTATTTAAAAAATAAATGTTTAATAAGTGTTATGGAAAGGTCTTTTTTTTGGGGTAATAAAAATTTAAAATAAATATGTTACCTAGTACGTTGTTTTCTTTTTAGGAAAAGTATTTAATGAGTTTATAGAGTAAGTGAGCATTTGTTTTTTATAAATATCCAGACTGGTTATTTAGCATTTAAATAAACCCAGTGATTATTTTCTTTACAAAAAACAGAGTTTTCTTGTATACTTTCTAAACTTCTATTTTCTTTGAAAAAAGCATGAAATCTAACAGTGTCTTCTGTGGTGTTTATGATTTCTAATTTAATCCATTCTACAGATTTTGTCCACTTTTCTAATTCTTTGTATTCTTTTTTTGAAAGCCTTGTAGTACTGTGATGACTTTTGTGTAAATATTTGATATTAGCCAAAACAAAAGCACTATATCTAGAGCGCATTAATTGTTCTGCTGTAGTAACATTTTCTATATTATTATGTGCTTTTTGGCAACAATCTTTATATCGTTTTGTAGGATTACAAGGACAATTCATATTTTATTTATAAGCTCATTTTTATTAAAAAGACAAAACGGAATATTTGTGTTTTTCTATATTAATTTTTATAAATATAAAATTACTTTTTAATAGTTTGAATAATTTTCTTCTATTTTAATATTTGTGGTTAGTTTCATTTGAGTTGAGGCACCCTTTTTTTATTTTTGGATTGAATAAACGTATTTTCACCATATAAAATAAACACATTTAGTTATACTTTACATTTTCTTTTATAAGAATGCCTTTTGTATCAGATTATGGTTATAAAATGTAAACGATTTAAAAAAGAAAACAAACCTTAGTTATTCGAGTATCTTACGTTTAAGTGGTTTAGTAGAATTACGCGGATTAGAAATAGGAATTATGGGTTCATTGTAAAAAAGATCATTACTTAGTAATAATAAACACTAAAGAAATTATATACTTAAAATAAAAATATGTCACAAACACTATTTAATATTAAAGGGAAGGTTGCTTTGGTAACGGGATCTACACACGGTTTAGGATTGGCAATGGCAATGGGTTTAGGTAAAGCAGGTGCTATTATTATTGTAAACGGAAATTCATCACAAGAAAAAATAGATTTAGTTGTTGCAGAATATAAGCAAGTGGGAATTACTGCTTTTGGTTACAAATTTAATGTTGCTGATGAAGCTCAAGTAATTGCAGCAGTTAAAAAGATTGAAGTAGAAGTTGGTGTAATAGATATTTTAGTTAACAATGCGGGAATTATTAAAAGAACTCCATTAGTTGATATGGAAGTGACCGATTTTAAACAAGTAGTAGATATTGATTTGGTGAGTCCTTTTATTGTTTCTAAACATGTTGTTCGTGGAATGATGGAAAGAAAATCTGGTAAAATAATCAATATTTGTTCTATGATCAGCGAATTAGGTAGGAATACTGTTGGTGCTTATGCTGCTGCAAAAGGAGGTTTGGTAATGCTTACTAAAAATATGGCAACAGAATGGGCTCGCTTTAATATTCAAGTAAACGGAATTGGTCCTGGGTATTTTGCAACCTCACAAACAGCTCCCCTTAGAGTAGAAGGTCATCCTTTTAACGATTTTATATTGAATAGAACGCCTGCAAAAAAATGGGGAGATCCTAATGATTTGGCTGGTGCAGCGATCTTTTTATCATCAAAAGCAAGTGATTTTGTAAATGGACATATTTTATATGTAGATGGAGGAATTTTAGCTACTATCGGAAAACCACATAACGAAGAATAAATAACATCTATTATCCATAATTCATTATCTATCTAATTTTATTATTTGATGGTGGCTTTGTACATATCACTCTAGCACTTTTAATTTTTGTACCAATTTTTTGTACCAATTTTAACTGAATTAGGAATGAATCCTGTTCATTTTTAGTAAGAGGTTTTAAAATGTAATATGTTAACAAGTATTTAGAACCGTTTTTACATCCAATTTATTGGTTTGTAATATTGAAAATGAATTTATTTTTGGTGGTAAATAAACAATCAAAATAGAAGCTTAAAAAAGTAAGTTTTTTTATTTGAATATAACTTTATAAGTGTAATTATTAAGGGAATTAGTTAAATATATTGATAATTATTTTTTTTTATTACCCATACAAAAACCATACATGTTATTTATTTTAGGCTTATTTAATGATATTTAGTGTAAATTAGTAACCAAACATATTGTTATAAGTTATGTACAGATTCTTATTTTTTTTATTTTTTATTAACCTTCTTGTAAATGCCCAAGAACTACCACCTATAAAAATCTTTACAGCAGAAGATTACAATGCTCAAAATCAGAATTGGGAAATTTCACAGTCAGAAGATGACCTAATATATGTAGCCAATAATGGAGGGCTTTTAGAATACAATGGAGAGCACTGGCGGTTATATACTCATTTTTCAAATCCTATTTTAAGATCTGTAAAAGTAAAAGATAAAATAATCTATACAGGATCTTTTATGGATTTTGGTTTTTGGGAGAAAAATGAAAAAGGTCAATTAGAATATAATTCATTAGTAGAGAAATTACAAGTAAAATTAAAAGAAGGAGAGGAGTTTTGGGAAGTTGAATTTTATCAAAACTGGATTCTTTTTAAATCTAAAACAAGAATTTATTTTGTAAATACCATTTCTAATGAGGTTAAAATAATTGATTCTGAGGAAACCATTTCTGGACTTTTTATAATAAACAATACGATTTTTTTTCAAAAAAAGAACATTGGTTTGCTCACGTTACAAAATGGAGAAGAAAAAGTTTATTCAGATGATGTATTTTTTAAAAACAATAATATTATCAATTGTTTTTACTATAATAAAGAGCTTGTTTTTTTATCTGAAGAAAAAGGTTTTGTTACAGTAAAAGGAAGTAAAGTTGTGTCTCAAAAAACAGACTTAAATAATGAGAGTTTTTTGATTTTTAGTGCAATTCAACTAGAAGATAAAAGTTTTTTGCTTGGTACAATTTCTAATGGAATTGTTTTTCTGAGTAAAGACGGGAAAATTACGTCTACTATTAACCGTAAAAATGGATTAAGTAATAATACAGCGCTGTCTTTGCTTCAAGACAATTCTGGTAATATTTGGATTGGTTTAGATAACGGTATAAATTATTTAAATGTTTCATCAGCATTTAAAATTTTTGAAGATGAAGAAGGTACTTTAGGAACCATTTATACTTCTTTGTTTTTTGACAATGAACTTTATTTAGGGACAAATCAGGGACTGTTTTTTAAAGATAAAAATTTAAAATTTAAATTAATAGAAAAGACAGAAGGACAGGTTTGGTTTTTGAAAGAAATTAATGGGAATCTTTTTTGTGGGCATGATAAAGGAACGTTTATTATAAAAAACAAAAAGGTAGTTAATGCTATATCCGAAGAACTTGGAACTTGGAACATAAAAAAAGTACCCGGAAACAATCATATTTTAATTCAAGGAAGTTATCAAGGTTTATCTATTTTAGAGAACGACAATGGGGATTGGCAGTTCAGAAATAAAATTGAAGGTTTTGATGTTTCTAGTAGGTTTTTTGAGTTTTACAATGATAGATTATATGTAAATCATGAGTTAAAAGGCTTATATGAATTACAAATTGATGATAGTTATGCTAAAGTGCTTCAAAAAGAGAAAATCACCATTCCAAAAGTTGGTTATGGATCTAATATTTTTTCTTTTGGTAATAATTTATTTTATTCATCATCAGAAGGTGTGTATAAAAAACAAGACGATGGTAGTTTTAAAGTAGACTCATTGTTTACAAAAAACTTAAAAGATTTAGATAATTTAACAACGATAAGGAAATTAGCTCAAAAAAAGAATACTTTATACAGTTTCTCTAAAAATAATATTCTTTTTATTACCTCTAACAGTATTAGTTTAAGTCCGCAGGTAAAAGCGATTCCTATTGATGGTGCTATAAGAAATAATGTTTTAGGTTTTGAGAACTTAACCCAAATTAGTGCAGAGAATTATTTAATAGGTACCTCTCATGGGTATTTACTTTTAAATGATGCTCTTGTAAAAAATGAGAAAAACGTAGATATTTCTTTTCAACAAATACTTGTCAATAAAATAGATAGTGATAAGATTCATCTTTCATTAGTAGAAGCCGTAGAATTAGAAAATAAGCAGAATAATATAGCGTTTTCATATAGTATTTCTAAATATGATAAAATGATAAAGAATGAATATCAATATCAGTTAGAAGGATTGACTAATAATTGGTCAGATTGGACAGAGGACTCTACACAATTGTATGAAAACTTATCTTACGGAGATTACATTTTTCACGTAAGGGGTAAATATGGAAACCAGACGACGGATGTTAAATCTTTTGAATTTTCTATTAAACGCCCTTTTTATTTAAGTAATTTATATTTAGTTTTTTATGTAATATCTATGATCTTTATTATTGTATTGATAAATATTTATTATAGAAGAAGGTATAAGCGTAAAAATAAGACTTTATTAGAGAAAGCTCAAAAAGAATTGAAGTTAAAGGAGTTGGAAAGTGCTCAAATAATTATGAAACTTAATAATGATAAATTAAGAGTAGATATAGAAAGTAAGAGTAGAGAATTGGCTAGTTCTACAATGAATATTATTAAGAAGAATGATTTTTTAAACACAATTAAAACCGAATTGACAAGCGGAGAGAATAAAGACGTCTCAAAAGTAGTTAAGATTATTGATAAGAACTTAAACAATACAGATGATTGGAAAATGTTTCAAGAAGCATTTAACAATGCTGATAAAAACTTTCTAAAAAAGGTAAAAGAGATGCACACTAGTTTAACTCCAAATGATTTAAGACTTTGTGCCTACCTAAGATTAAACTTGTCATCTAAAGAAATTGCTCCTTTATTAAATATTTCTCCTAGAAGTGTAGAAGTTAAAAGATATCGATTAAGGAAAAAAATGGGGTTACCTCATGATGAGAACTTAACAAACTATATTTTGGAAATTTAACCCCCCAACATCTTCCTTTTTTACCACAACAA
The DNA here is from genome assembly GCF_038023995.1 of Polaribacter atrinae. Taxonomy (NCBI): domain Bacteria; kingdom Pseudomonadati; phylum Bacteroidota; class Flavobacteriia; order Flavobacteriales; family Flavobacteriaceae; genus Polaribacter; species Polaribacter atrinae. The sequence continues at coordinate 771,447 of NZ_CP150660.1, read as the reverse complement.
CACCTATACAAAGGTAATATAACTGTGTTTTAGGTTAATATTTAACATGTTCGTAAAGTCTTGTCTTTATTAGGGATATGGTATTTTTTAGCTATTTTATTTATGATGTATGTTTTTTGTTGTGGTTGTTTTTATGATTTAACTATTATTTAACTATAATTTTATAATCAAATAATAAATACCTTATTCATGAGAAAACAAATCACATTATTACTCCTTTTATTTATAGGTTTTTGTGCTTCTGCACAAACTATAACTGTAAAGGGTGTTGTTAAAGATGCTAAAACGGGTGATCCATTACCGGGAGTAAGTATATTAATTAAAGGAACAACTGTTGGAACTGAAACTGATTTTGATGGACTTTTTAGTCTTGCTAAAGTAGAGAAAGGAGCAACTTTTGTATTTAATTATTTAGGATACGCTGTAAAAGAAGTGTTGGTTAATCAACAAACTTTAAATATTTCTTTAGAAGAGTCTGCAGAGGCTTTAGATGAAATTGTTGTTGTTGGTTATGGTAAGCAAAAAAGAAAAGATGTTACGGGTTCTGTATCTATTGTAGGAGAAAAAACCTTAGAAGCATTAAAGCCTATAGATGCAACAAGTGCATTACAAGGTACAACTTCTGGAGTTGCTGTTAACCTTTCGTCTGGTTCACCAGGTGCAAAAGTAAATATTTTAATTAGAGGTGTTAGTTCTAATACCAATAATCAACCGTTAACAATTGTAGATGGTTATGAAGGAGATTTAAATAGTATCAATCCAAATGACATTGAATCTATTACCGTTTTAAAAGATGCACAAGCAGCTATTTATGGTATAAAAGGAGCAAATGGGGTTGTTTTGGTAACTACTAAAATTGGTAAGAAAAATAAAAAAGCAACTGTAAAATATGATACGTATGCTGCTTTTCAACAAACTACCAAAAAATTAGATTATTTAAACGCAACTGAATATGCTTTAGTTTTAAATGAAGCGTATGCAGCAAGTGGACAAACATTACCTTTTAGTA